>CALVXH010000061.1 GCA_944368945.1 uncultured Bacilli bacterium | reverse complement strand
TAATTATTTCTGAAAGAAAAAAATCAATTATTTTCTCGAAACCCTTTAAAGTTGAATTTAACTTTACACTTCACCAACTTTTAAAGAGGTATCACAAAAAAACTTAGTATATTCTTTTGTCTTTTTTACTATAACAACTTTACTAAAAATTTAGCATAAAGACAGCTATTTTTCTTCATCCGTCTTAATGATTTAAACTATATAAACATTTGTATGATATTATATTTACATGAAAAAAAGAATATTTTGGTGTTTTCAGCAATTACATAATGTTGGTGGAACAGAAGTTGTTACACTTCATATAATCCGTTTAATATCAAATGAGTATGAAATTCATATAGTGCCTTTCTCTTCTGTAGATAAAAGTAAAATCATTTATAAAATTCCTGATAATGTCATTATTGAAGACATTGGTTTTCCTGATGAAGTTTCACAATTTGATTTAAACTTTGCCAATAAAATTAAGGAAAAACATTATTTAAAGGCATTATTTTTTTTGTTTAAAACAATTTATTTATATACATTCGGTCGATATAAATATAGAAGAAAACTATCAAATTTAACAGCCAAAAATGATGTTATCATTATAGCTTCAAGTGAGCTAATGCTTTTTGCACCTAAAAAAAGACATGTAATTCAGCATTTCCATTATAATAGTTATTTATACAATAATTCTTTTACAAAATTACTACGCTTAATCTCTAGAAAACCAGATGAATTTGTTTTTCTTACAAAAGCTACTCAGGAAGTCTTAAAAAATAAAATTCATGCTCCTTCTACTTTTATATTAAATCCATGTAGATTTAATAGAGAACTTCATTTAGATTACAATAACAATACTTTAATAACAGTCGCTAGACTTGAAGCTCAAAAAGACCCAATGTTGCTTTTGCAGATCGCAAAAGAGCTTGATAATCGTCATTTTAAATACACATATAACATCTATGGTACCGGTTCTTTTAAAGAGAAAATGTTGGACTATATAAAAGAAAATAATCTTAAAAATGTCCATTTAATAGAAGGAATTACAGAGTTAGCTCCATATTATGCTAAAAGCGATTTATATATAATGGGTTCTAAATTTGAAGGTATAGGTTTAACATGCATAGAAGCAAATTCTTTAAGCGTTCCTTTAATTTGGGTTGATATAGGTGATCCTACAGCTTCTTTTATTGTTGAAGGACAAAATGGTTATATTATTCATTCGAGAGACCCAAAAAAATTCGCTGATAAAATAATTGAAACGCTTAGTGATAAAGATAAACTCATCACACTCAAAAGATCAACTTTTGAATCAAGTAAACGCTTTGATGAAAAAGAAATTAAAAAGAATTGGGAAAACTTTTTAGATAAAACTTTTAGTTCCCTTTAGTTTGTAATTTTGTATATATTTCTTTTAACTTTCTACCGATATTTCTTATATCTCTTTTTTTAGCTATTTCATATCCTGCATCAACAATTTCAGAAGTATCTTCATTAATTATTCTATTAATTATTGATATAAACTCATCATTATTTTTTCCTTTAAAGCAATTTACTCCATCTATTAGCCAGTCATTATAAACAGGTATATCTCTAACTATTAATGGTGTTTTCCCAGCTAACGCTTCTAGAACTACAATACCTTCAGTCTCTAACAATGAAGGGAAAAATACTGCTGTTGCTCCCATGAAAGCACCCTTAATTACATCGTTATCAATGTATCCTGGCATAATCATATTCTTTGGGAGATGATGCATAGCATATACATTCTTTTTAGGAAGTAATATTTCATTTAATCCTCCAAACCAAATAAATTTTACATTTGGCATGGCTTTTGCGACCTTTATAAAGTCAAAAAAGCCTTTTCTTTTAAATGGTATTCCTACACCAATAATAACCTTATCATCATCAGTTAATTTAAAATAACTTTTATAAGCTTCTATTTTATTTTTGTTATAAGCGTACTCTTCAATATCTATACCATTTGATAAAGGCGTAACTTCGCATTTAACACCTTTATAGCCTCTAATTACATCGCTAGAAAATTTTGTAGGTGAAATTATATAATCTGCTTCTCTATACATTTTTAAAATATGAGGTTTTGTATATAAATTAGCTAGTTGCCAGCAGGAAAAGCTTCCTTCCATATCTTCAACAATAGAGTGACCATGTACAATTACAGGTATTCCTTCTTTCTTACACTTTTTTAAGACTTTGTATGATTTTTTCCAATAAGTATTTATATGTGCAATATCATAACTATCATTTGGATCAAGAGTATAATCTACTCCATTAGATTCAAGGGCTTTTATTTGTAATTTTAACGCTCTGCCAATTCCACTTTTAGTTATCATGTCATAATTTTGAAAATATAATAAAACCTTCATATTTAAATTTTCCTTTTTCTTATTATAACTTATAACTATTTAATTTATGTGAGAATTCTTTTTAGTACAAAAATAAAAGTATTCTAGAATGACAAAAATTATTTTGCCTATATAATTAATAAAGGAGGAATTAATATGTTAAATAAAAAATTAGCATTAGATGTTATTAACGAAGCTGCCTCTACAGGTGCAGACTTTGTTGAAATATTTTATGAAGATACATATTCGTCCGTTATATCAGTTGAAAATGGCAAGGTTAATAATGTCATTAATACTAATATTAGCGGTGTCGGACTAAGATTACTTAAAGAAAATCGTAGTGTTTATGGATCCACTAGCGATGTTTCTAGGAAAAGTTTATTAAATTTAGCTACTACTTTATCTAAATCTTTTAGTGGTGAAAAAATAATTAAACCTTTTGATGCATTTACAAAAGTTAAAGCCAAAGAACTTTGTAAGGTTGAAACACCTTTAACAGAAGTTCCTAAAGAAGATATAGTCGCACTTCTTAAAAGCGTAAATAAAGATGTGAAAGATTATGATCCTAGAATTGTTAGAGTTACTTCAAGTTTGGCGATTGATGTTCATAGTACTGAGATCTTTAATAGCGATGGCAAATATATTCCTAATAAAAGAGAATATGGCCGTTTAGCTCTTTTAAGTATTGCAAGTGAAGGCAATAAAATGGAAACACGTTTTGATGGACCTGGTGGACAAGCAGGTTGGGAATTCTTCACAAAGAAGTTAGATTTGAAGGCTTTAGCAAAAGAAAACGCCTCTAAACTTATTATGATGTTAGAAGCAAAAGAATGTCCAAGTGGTAAATTCCCTGTCATTATTGGTAATGGTTGGGGTGGAGTTATTTTCCACGAAGCATGTGGTCACCAACTTGAAGCAAGTAGCGTTGCAAAAGGCTTATCAGTATTTAGTGGTATGAAAGGTGAAAAAATTGCTAACGATATTGTAAGTGCTTATGATGATGCAACTATTCCTAATGAATGGGGTACCTATAATGTTGATGATGAAGGAAATATTCCTACAAGAAACGAACTCATTAAAGATGGTGTTTTAACTGGTTACTTAATTGATGATTTCAATGGTCGTAGAATGGGTGAAAAAGGAAATGGCGCATGCCGTAGACAATCATATAAATTTGAACCTACTTCAAGAATGGGTAACACATATATTGCTAATGGCAAATCAACAAAAGAAGAAATTATTAAAAATACTAAGTTAGCTTTATATGCTGTTTCATTTAATGGTGGTAGTGTTAACCCTTCCACTGGTGATTTCAACTTTGGTTGTAGCGAAGCATATATTGTTAAGGATGGTAAAATTCTTGAACCAGTCAGAGGTGCTACATTAGTTGGCAACGCTAAAGATATTCTTAAACATATTGACATGGTTGGAAATGATTTAGCTTTTGGCCAAGGAATGTGTGGAGCTTCAAGTGGCAGTATTCCAGTTAACGTAGGACAACCAACAATTAGAGTTGATGAAATTGTTGTTGGAGGAAGAGGAGGATCCATCGATGAATTTTAAAAAGTTTTTTGCTCTTGCAAGTGAAAATGGTATCGAAGTAAGTGAAATTAATAAAAACAAATCAAGTGAATTAAGTATTGAACTATTCAAAAAAGAAATCACTTCTTATTCAATCAAAGAAAATCAAAAAATTGTTGCTAGAGGAATTTACAACAATAAAATGGGATTCGTCTCAACTGAAAAAGATGATAAAGATACTCCTTTATTTATTATTAATTCAATTAAACAAGGTGCATCTTTAAATGAAACAGACGATGAAGCAATTATTTTTAAAGGCAGCGAAAAATACAAAAAGAAAAATGTCTACTCTAAAGAATTAGAAAGTTGGCCAACTGATGATATTTTAAAGCTCTTATTTACTTTAGAAGAAAAAATGTATGCTAAAGACTCAAGAGTTAGTGATGTTGAGGTATTTTTCTCAAAAGAAACAGCTGAATCAATTATGGCTAATTCATATGGTCTTGTATTGAAAAACAAAACTAACTACTTCTACTTTGGTGCTTCTGCAACAATTAAAGAAGGCAGTGAGGTTAAATCAGCATTTAACATGTTCTTAAGTAACAAACCATCAGAAATTAATCTTGATGAATTTGTTGATGAGACAGTTAAGAAAGGCATAGATAAATTACATGGAGTTACAATTGCTCCTAATTCATATAAAGCAGTTTTATCTAGAGATGTTGTAAGTAGCTTATTAACAGCATTAATTTCTAATGCATCCAGTGAAGATGTTCAAAAGCAATCTTCATTATTTGCAGGTAAATTAAATACACAAATTGTTTCACCAAAGATTACAGTTGAAGAAAGACCTCTTGAAAAGAACATTTTCTATCAATACTTTGATGATGAAGGTGTTGCAACACAAAACAAAGTTATCATCGATAAAGGGGTTTTAAAAACATACTTCTATAACTTAGTTACAGCTAAAAAAGATGGTGTTGAATCAACAGGTAACGCTCAAAGAGCAGGAAGCAAAATGGGCATTGGATTTAATAACATCTTTTTAAAACCTGGTAAATTATCTGAAAAAGAATTAATTGCTAAGGTTAAGAATGGTGTTTATATTACTGATGTAACCGGTCTTCACGCAGGGTTAAATCCATCAAGTGGTGACTTCTCATTACAAGCTGAAGGATTCCATATTAAAGATGGCGTTAAAGGTGATCCATTAACATTAATTACAGTAAGCGGTAACTTATTCAAATTATTTAATGATGTAATTGCAGTTGGAAATAACACAAAATTATTAATTAGTGCAACTTGTGTCCCTTCAATAGCAGTTGATAATATCAAAGTTAGTGCTGAATAAAATAATTCATAACTAAATAGTTAAGCAGGCAAATCGGTTGCCTGCTTTTTTTTGATTCTTGTTTTGTAAATATTTTTATATCAAGTAGTTTTAAAAAAGAAAAAAATATTAATCCATAGTGTTGTACTAATGAAAGAAAAATTAAGAATATCTCGCCTCTATTAATTCATTGCTTTAAATATCATGTTATGCTAGCTAATATGATGTAAATGATGATGTAGAACAAATATTAGGGATGTCAATATAAGTTATATCTTAGGCGTTCATAGGTAAAGTTTATTTACGAATTGCCCACTTAAATATTCTTGATTTGAAGTTCTTCTTTTCGACTCGCCTTCTTCAAACTTCAGAGGAAGGCGAGTTAATATAGAATGGAATCGTAACCATCTTTTTAATATACAAAATAGTTGCCGTTTGGCAACTATTTTATTAAATATCTCTGCAAATTTGCATTAATTTTTTTCTTCAACTGGATGTTTAAGTATATAAAGGACTCCTATCGTTTTAGGACCGCAATGGCTAGAGATTACACAACCAGCTTTTGTATGTTCAATTATATTTTTATCAATATGTTTAGATAATTGCTTAATCATATACTCATCTTCGCCATCCATATGGCCACTATCAGTAACATAAACCTTATCTAAATCAATATTTTTATCTTTTAAGTCTCTAATAAATTCCTCGATTTGGAAATTTACAGCTTCCCTATAATCGCCTCTTGGTTTTTTATATACTTGTAATTTATTATCAATCACTTTTGCAACTGGATGTATTTTTAGCATATGAGCAAATATCTTTGTCATACCACTACATCTACCACCTTTATATAAGTAATCAAGTCTATTAATACAAAACTTAGCACTGACTAGTGGAACAAGTTCTCTAACTTTATTAGCAATTTGATGAACATCCATTCCTTCATCTCTAAAAATTACCATTTTGTTAACTAATAAGCCTATGCCAGTAGAAAGATTTTGACTATCAACTATCTCAATTCTTCCTTCAGGAAACTCTTTACTAGCTAATACTGCATTGCTATAAGTTGAAGATAAACCACTGCCAATGCCGGTATAAATGATGTCATAACCCTCTTTGATATACTTATCAAAATCATTTATAAACTCAGAAACATTTCTTGCACCTGTTTTAGGAGTGTTTCCGTATTTTTCAACTAATTTATACACTTCTTCACTAGTTAAATTTACACCATCTAGATATTCAGTTGGATCTCCACTAATTGTTACATGTAAAGGGACAATTTTAATATCATGTTTTTCAATATAATCCTTATTTAAGTCACATGTAGAATCAGCCATTATTATTATTTTGTTCATAACCTATTCCTTTCCATATAGTTATATAATATCATTATTTATACACATTTTTATACTTTAGATTGCTTTTAACTGCATTTTTTAATAACATTCTTTTGAGGTGAAAAATATGAAAAAGAAAGGTTCTGAATTATTTAACGAGTTTAAAAAGTTTATTACAAAAGGCAATGTCATAGATATGGCTATAGGTGTTATTATTGGTGCTTCATTTAGCGCAATAGTAAATTCATTAGTCCAAGGAATATTAATGCCTATTATAACCTTTGCCATTCCTAATGGTGGAATTGATGGACTTGTAACAGTATTAAATCCAAACGCTGCTTTGCCATCTGATACTACTCAAAACACAATACAATATTGGGGCGTTACTTATGATGCAGATGTTGTAAATATCATTAACTGGGGTGCATTTATTAATGCAATTATTAACTTCTTTGCTGTAGCTATTTTCTTATTCGTTCTTTTAAAGACATATACATATTTAAAAGTTAAAAAAGATAAAATTAAGGCAAATGAAAAAGAAAAATATTATCAAAAGCATCCAGAAGCAAGACCTAAACCAGTTGACCCAACTAAACCAAAACCAACAGAATTAGATGTCTTATTAGAAATTAGAGATGCCTTAAAGTCAAACTCAAATTCTTCTAGTAGTGAAACTAAAGAATAATTAATCAATTTAAAAGGGGCTGTTGAAAAACCTCTAATTAAAAGAGGCTGATTCAACAACTTTTTTGTTGACATTTTTAATGTATTTTGTAATATTAACGCCAATAAAATATTGCAAATTAGCGTTTTTTATAAAAAATGAAAAAGACTGTTAATAACTTTGCAAATCTTAGTTATTCAACAGCTCCGTTCGTCAGAAATGTGAATGGAAAACGTCTTAAATGTCATAAAATCGATAAAAGAACGCATTTAATACCTAAGAAATAAAGCTAAGCTTCCATTTTAGAAATCGCCACCCAACATCCGCCTTTATCTTTGTCAGCACAAATCAAAATATCTTTGGTCTTTAATGAATTACGGTTTCCTAAACTGCTCTTCTAGAAATAGTGATTTCAGACCCCGTTTCTTTTGTAGTTATCTTTTTATTCTTTGAATTTACTTTTTTTCTTTCGTTATCTGTGAATTTTTCTGTGAAGATTGCCTACGTATTAAATACTTGTTTCTCTAAAACACCACTTATTAATTGTTCGGCCATAAATTGTTGATTTTTTTAAACTATGTTTTATATTAAAGAAAAGGATGTGAATATGAAATACAAAACAAGTCTTTGCAACATAGTAGAAACATTTAATGGTTTTAAAGTTATTTATAATGCAAGAATCTCTGCAATCGTTAAATTGGATAAACGTATCTCACAAAGAATTAAACTATTTTTGCAAAATAGCAATTTCATATCATTTGATGAGGATATTTCTTCTTTAATCAAAAGCGTAATTATAATTCCAGAAAACATTAGCAAAAACATTACTTCTATTAAACAATTAAGTTTTCGTTTTCATACAAGGTGCTTGTTGCAATACAGACTTCCTAATAGACAAAATAGCACGACTTTTTTAAGCTCTTGCCGTTATTCATTCTTAGCCTATGTTATTTAAGTATTTATTTAGAAGTAAAAGAAAAAATTATCTTTTCTTATTTATCTGCACAATATTAGGCATTTTAGTTCTTTCCGT
>CALVXH010000060.1 GCA_944368945.1 uncultured Bacilli bacterium | reverse complement strand
AAAGCAAAAAACTGCATTTGGTCTGGCAAACTGGGCATTTGCTTATGAACCTGCATTTAGTTTGTCAGTTGGCGAAAAGTTTTTCTATTAACTTACTATGTTATATTCTAAAAAATATTTGCTATAATTCTACGTATGAAAAACATTAATATTTACCCTATTGTTTCTTCTTTACATGACAGTGAATATATCATTAGTCAAAGAAACAAATTATTAGAAGAATTAACTAGCCTTACTGGCTATTCGTTCAAAATCACTTCTATTGATGATTTATACAAAGGTGACTTTGCTTTAATATTAGTTGAAAGTGGCGGAAGCGAAAATTATTTCTTACAAGTTGAAGATAAATTAAAAGAACCATTTGTCTTTTTAACTTATATGCATAACAATTCTTTAGCTGCTTCTTTAGAAATATTAGCATATTTAAAAAGACACCATAAAAAAGGTGAAATCCTTCATGGACAACCTTCTTTAATAAGCAAAAGAATTATTGAATTAATGGAGAAAAAATAATGAATAAACTTGGAGTTATTGGTAAGCCAAGTGATTGGCTTATATCATGCAATATTGATAGAGACTTATTAAAAAAGACACTTGATATCGAACTTGTTGATATTACAAGTGAAGAATTAATTTCTTTAATCAATAATTTAAAAGATGAAAAAATGCCTAAAGGCTTATTAAAAGCAACCTATGATGAAAAAGAACTTAATTTAGCTTATCAAATCTATTTAGCAATTAAAGCTCTTGTTAAAAAGTATGAATTAAAAGGATTTACAATTCGTTGCTTTGATTTATTAACAACTGTTCATTCAACAAGTTGTTTAGCTCTTGCATTATTAAACGATGAAGGAATTATTGGAACTTGTGAAGGTGACTTACCTGCTTTAGTTTCTATGTTTCTTGTAAAAGAAGTTTTACATAAAGAAGCATTCCAAGCAAATCCTAGTGAAATTCACTTAGATACTCATAAAATGATTATCGCTCACTGCACTTTACCATTAAAAATGACAACATCATATAAATTGACTACACACTTTGAATCAGGTATTGGTGTTGGCATTAAAGGTGAATTAAAGTTAGGCGATTGTATTATTTTTAGAATTGGTGCTGATTTAGATAAGTTTGTTATTCTTGAAGGAAAGATTGAGGAAAACTTATCAAGAGCTAATTTATGTAGAACTCAAATCGTAGTTAATGTTAAAGATCACATCAACTACTTCTTAGAGAATCCTCTTGGAAATCACCACTTAATCGTCTATGGCGATGATAAAGAAAAATTAGCAAACTTCTTAACTTCAAAAGGCTTAAAAAGTTTATACTAATTAACATTGACTAACATTTTAAAGAGTCGCTTCATGTGGCTCTTTTTTTAGTAGATAGAAAAGTATTATAAAAAGAACTACAATAAATGTATCGAGGTATACATAATGTCTAGTTTTGAAGATTTAAGAATTGTTGACAACTTTTATCAAACAAGTGCATTTTTTCCTATGCCAACAATTCTAGTTTCAACAGTAGATGACGAAGGAAAAACAACATTAGGTGCATATTCTTTATGCTTCCCTTATTACATTGCAGGTAAAGATTATTATGCAATGATACTTGAATGTCGTAATTCATCTAACACCGCACAAAACTTATTAAAAAGAGGAAAATGTGCTTTAAACTTCTTAGAGGATTCTTATAAAGATTTTAAGGAAACAGTTAAACTTGGCTTCCCTGGTCAAACTTCAAAAGAAAAAATGAGTCATTGTCCATTTGGACTTGAAAAAGGTCAAGCCGGAGGAGATGATCGTCCTTTAGTAATTAAAAAAGCCTATCAAGTTTTTGAATGCACATGGGATGATACTTTAGAAGATGCTTATTTAGATAAATCTAAAGTTGGCCAACTTGATGGAATCGAAGGACCATATAGAAACTTTAATGGTGTTACTTCTAAATTTGGATGTCACTTCATATTAAAAATCGATAAGATTTTGATGAAAGAAAAATTCTATAATGCAATTATCGATGGTATAAAATCATCTTCTTTCCCTAAAGTACCAATTGATTTTGGCTATAGAGATTCTACTTATTTTTGGTATACAAAATTTAAACGTGGTATTAAATGTCCTATTCCAAATGTTCAAGCAACTGATATTGATAGCGTTAAATACGCTGCTAATAGAACAGATCCTGAAGTTAAATTTACTGAAGACGCCTGTGCTACTTTAGTTAAGGTTCCTAGAGTATTTTTAAAGACTGTATTAAATGGCTGCGTCAAATATGCTAAAGAAAATAATATTAAAGTAATAGATGCTGCAGTCATGAAAGAAATAAATGATAAACGTAGACAAGAAAAGAAAAAATAATTAATTTTTGCATTGTTAAATTAAAAAGTTGATGGAATTCCATCAACTTGTTTAGTTATTTTGCTTATCTTCTTGAGGTTTCTTTTTATTTTTAAGATAACTAATTAATGGTAAAGATATTGCTCCTAAACATAAGCTGAATATTACAACATCTAATACAATTAAGCCAATCTTCCATGGTTGCATGCCTTCGCCACTAAATTCATGGGCACCACCATTTTCACTTGAATAATCAATAACTGCATTCGACTTAGTAACCGAGTAAATTATATTTTTAGCAGCGTTATGTACATTAGTCATAACTGTTGGATTATCAAAATAAGCATCAAGTGACCAGAAACTTGAATTAGTATTAAGCCATAAATCTGTTCCATTAGCAAGTCCACTAATCATGTCTTGATAGAACATTGAACTTGAAGAAGCTTGATCAGTAATAACCATTCCTTCAAAACCCCATTCTTTTCTTAAGACATTAGTCATAATACCTTTATGAGCTCCAACCCATCTAGCACCTATTCTATTCATAGCTGCCATAGCTGCTGTTACATTGCCTTCAGTAGTAACGTATTCAAATCCTTTTAAATATAATTCTCTAATTGATTGTTCATTAGCAAAGATAGCTCCACCATAACGATTTGTTTCTTGATCATTTAATGCAAAGTGTTTCATATAAGCAATGACGCCTTTTGAACGTACACCCTTAACTTCACTAGCACCAATTTTTCCACTTAAGAAACCATCTTCACTATAATATTCAAAGTTTCTTCCTGAATAAGGTGAACGATGAATATTTACACCAGGAGCATACCATCCAGCAACACCTGCTTGGATACTATCTTCGCCCATTAAAGTTCCCATTTCTTCAATTAACTCTACATTCCAAGTAGATGCCATAACAACTTCTGCTGGCCAAGCCATACAACTTGTTCCCCCAACAAGTGTACCACTTATTCCACTAGGACCATCCTTATCAATTGTTGAAGGCAATCCAATTCTATCAATTTGAATTGTTTGGTAACCACCCATTCTTATAAGTCTAGTTGCTTGAGTCTTAGTAATTTGATTTACGACATCATCCCATCTTTGATCGTCATATGGTGCATCAATTAAATCTTGAATCTTGTAGTTTGTTTTAGTCGAATCAAATGTTGGCATTGTAGCATTTGGATCGTCGATAATTTCACCACTTCTATCAAATTCTAAATCATCTAATAATTCTTGTGGAGCAGTCCAACTTCCATTAGCAAAACTTGTTTTTGGGAATGTATCACTCCAGTTATTTCTTGATAAATAAGTAGCTTCTGCATACTTATTAATGTCAACATCATCAAATTGATTAGTAATCTTTTCGTTTGTTACTTTTGATGTACTATAAGTTGTTGTATCTAAAGCACTAACTTCATATTTAAAAGTTAAATCACTTCTATATGTTCCAACAAGATTATCTGGATTAACATTTTTTTCAACTAAAATGTTATTAATTCCTTCATGAGCATCTTTAGCTAAAGTAAAGTAATAGTCTCCTTCATCAATAACGTATGTCTTTGCATTTTTAGAATCATATGTTTTTAATAAATCTTTTTCAACATTAATTGTATATTCTTCACTAGCGCCTGGTTCAAGTTCGTTAGTTTTTATAAAACCTGCTAACTCAACTGAAGATTTTTCAATGCCGTTTTCTTTATCATAATCTGTATATGGAGATTGCATATAAACTTCGATAACATCTTTACCTTTAGCGTTTCCACTATTAGTAACTTTAACTGTGAAATCAAAACTATCTTCGTTTTCTTTAATTGAAGCATTTTCCCAAGTGAATGTCGTATAACTTAAACCATAGCCAAATGGGAATTGAACACTAGTTGAATAATCATAATCACCAGCGTTACCTTGATTTAAAATCTTATCTTCGTATCTAGTTTCATAGTATCTATAACCAACATAAATGCCTTCTTGATATACTATGTATTTATTGCCATTGGTTACATTACTATTTGTAATAGTATAATCACCAAAATTCATAAATGATGGTGCGCTTTGACTATCATAAGCATATGTATCAACTAGTCTTCCACTTGGATTATATTCACCTGTAAATATTTTGCCAATTGCTCTAATGCCTTCTTGACCAACAGCACCTGTCCAAATGCAAGCTTTAACATTACTAAACTCTTCTTCGTTTAAGAATCCAAGCTCCATTGCATTTGATGAGTTAATAATAACGACAACTTTAGAGAAATTATCACATGCTAATTTTAATGTGTCTCTTTCATTTTTATCTAATTCTAAATAACCATATCCAGTATCGAGTTTTCCAGTAGGTAAGTCAGCACTTTCGCCACCACCTCTACCAATAACAACAACACCAACATCATCATTTTTTAAACTATTTAAAACATCATTAGTATATAAGTTAACTGGGACTTCATTTACTTTAAATTCACCATCACCTGAAACTGTAGGTGTTTGCTTTCTATAATTTTTACCAGGTCCACTAGTATAAAAATTCCATAAAGTTTCATTTACTGTTAATCCAGCTTTATTAAATGATTCTTTTAAAGTAGGTGCGCTAGCAACATTAACTGCTCCTGATCCTCCACCACCATAAACAAAATCTACTGAGTCTTGGCCAAATAAAGCAACATTAGTTTCATCTTTAGAAAGAGGTAAAGCATTATCTTCATTTTTTAAAAGGACAATGCCTTCTTTTTCTACCTCTTCACATACTTCTTTTTCTTTTTCGCTTACTGAATAATTACTCGAACTAAAAACAACATTTAATAATGTTTCATAAGTAATAGCAAAGTAGTTTCCAATTGCTAAAGCAATTGCTAATACTCCACCTACAGAAGCGAAAATAATTGATTTTTTGATTGTTAAAAATTTCTTGTTCTTCATAAAATACCTTATTTTTGCAAATTATCTCATTAAATTACTAATAATGTCCTAGTTATTCTAGGACATTATTAAAAAACGTAGAACTTAAGCGTTTGGATTTGTTAAATAAAATTTATGATTTGTATCACTAACATAAATGGTTGATTCTTTACCATATTTATTAATGACTTCTTCTTTATTTTGAGCGTAAATTTTTTGGCCTTCTGTTTCAGCTGGTAATTCAGCAGGATAAGTTTGAGATGCACTCTCTGTATCAATATAAATAGCAAAACCACCCATATCTGAATAAGAATTTAAAATAACCCTTGTTGCTGTTGAAAGTGTATAAACTGTATAACCATCTTCAGATGCTCCAACAGTATAAGTTCCATATGTAGAAACAGTTTCTGTTCCTAAATTCATTCCAAAACCAATTGTGATACTTGAATTAATTAATTCATAAGTTGAATCAGTTAAGAAATTTAATTGATATGTAGAGGTTGTATTTCCACCATAACTATTTTCTTCCACTACACCATAAGCATAAGTATTATTAATACTAGCTTTTTCTCCTCCACATGAAGTTAAGCAAGCAAATGTTCCGCCAACAATTGCTAAAGTTGAAACGAATGATAAAATTGTTCTTTTTTTCATATTAATTCTCCTTAAATTGCTTACCTTGATACAAATGTAAGCGCTTTCTATTATGTATTTTAAGAATTTAATATAAAAAATAAACTCTTTGGCGTGAAATGAACTTTTTTAGGCGCAAGTGACTAATTTACGCTAGTTTAAAGCTCATAACTAGTATAAAAATATCGCCTTCAGTTTTGATAATTAAATTGCCATTATACTTTTCAACTATGTATTTAATGCTTTTAGTGCCAAAGCCATGATAAGCTTTATCACTTTTAGTTGTTTCAATAGAATCATTATTTATTTTTACTTCATTAATAAAATAATTATCTACTCTAATAGTTAAATAATTATTTTGAAATGAACTAGTTAAACTTATAACTCTTTTATTTCCATCCTTAATTTTTTCAACTGCTTCAATAGCATTATCAAGAATGTTTCCAAATAAAGCAAATACATCAGATAATTTCATAAATGAAAGTTTATTACCATCAATTATTTTAGAAAATTTAATGTTATGGGAAACGCAGTATAAACTTTTTTCACTTAAAATAGCATTTAATGCATTATTACCGGTATTAATACTTGTATCATAAATTGAAATAGATTTACTCATTTCATCAATTGCTTCTTTTTTGTTTTCAGAATCTAAAAATTCTAAAGAACGAATTTGGTATTTAATGTCATGACATTTTCTATTAATGATATCAATATTTTCTTTAGATATTTGATATTGCTTTTCTTTTTCAAGAAGTAAATTTTCTAATAAACTCTTATCTTTATTTAATTCTAAATTAGTTAAAATAGCTAAAATTAAAATTAAGAAAACTAAAGGAATTAAAGCTAAAGAAATATTAATAATCCATTCTCTAGAAGAATTAAAGGCTACTTCATATACTCCTTGAAGATTTAATCTTAAAAACATGATTAAAACAATTAACCCAATAAATAAGTACCAAGATGAGTTAGGATCATAATTTAATTTCTTCTTTTTAGTAAAGTAAGTAATTATATAAATTACAATAAAAACTAATAAAAACCTAAAAATTAATTCAAAAAGTACGCTAAATACACTTATTTCTCTTAATCCAATAACTTTTAAATCAATAAATAATCTAAAAAATCCGAATGTAGAAGTCTCTAATAAAAAGCCCATTGTAAATGGAAGTAAGGATTTTAAAAAGCTTGTTTTAAAAGAAAATATAAAAGCTAAATAAGATAAAACTAGTAAACCTGGATACCAAAAGGCATTGAATAAATAAACAAAATCTATGTCTAGACTTTTTAAATAGTTCATTAAAATAAAATAATATGAACCACCAAGTAACGTTAATGGGATAGTCGTAGTTAAACTTCTTAAATAATAGTTACTTCTTCTTTTTAAATATAAATTTCCAAATAAAAAAGTGGCAAATATAATGCAGCCTGAATAGATACTTTCTTCAATAAAACTTAAAAAATCTGTAAGCATTATTTTAATCCACCACCTAAGTACTTATAAAAGGCCTCTAAAAAATCTTTCTTTCTTAATCTAGAAATAATTAATTCTATATTTCCAGTTAATAAAACATTATCTAGCTTAATATTAATGACGTGTTTTAAATTGATTAAAAAAGATTTTGATATTCTAGAAAAATAGTAGTTAGATAAATTATTTTCAGCTTCACTAATTGTACCTCTAACTTTTATTTCTCTATTTTCTAAATGATAAATTAAATAATGTGAAAAGATCTCTACATAAATAATTTCATTAACATCTACCTTAATTAAATTATTTTCTACACTTTTAAGATAAATATAATTAGAGATATTTCTTTTAACAAAATTAATGATTTTATTAAATTTCAATGCAAAATCATAATAATCTAAAGGTTTTAATATATAATCAATTGCACTTACTTCATAGCCATTAATTGCATATTGAGCCATATTAGTAATAAAAACTAAACCTACATTACTATCTTTTTCTCTAATTCTTTTAGCTAATGATATTCCATTTATTTTAGGCATCTCAATATCTAAAAAGATTAAGTCATATTTAAAATTATTCTCATTTAAAAATAAAGTTGGATCATTATATGTAGTAATATTTACTTCTATATGAGAATCTAATTCATCCGACTCAGTGTATTTGTCAATAAACGATTTTAAAGTATTTAAATCGTTTAAATTGTCATCTATTAATGCAATATTAATCATAATATTATTTTACTTTAGAAAAAGTATTTTTTAAATAAGGTATATTAAAAAATACTTTTTACCACCCATAAAATAATAATACTTTAACCGTTATATCAAATTTATAAATTCTTATAAATAATTACAAAAATTATATTGATTTCTTGTTTCAACCTTACTGGTTGGCAAATGATTTACGCATAAATCATTTTCCAGAGCCGTTAAGTCCGCA
>CALVXH010000059.1 GCA_944368945.1 uncultured Bacilli bacterium | reverse complement strand
AAAGTGATGCTTTCTAATGGTACAAGTAAGTCACCTTTTCCTTCAATTCCTTCAAACACCTTTGGTAAAGTAATCTTTAAATTTAAGAAACTAAGAACACCATTTTTAATTTCACCATTAAAAGCATTTTCACTTGGTAAACGAGGAACGATAGATAATTCAGTATTTTTATCAAAGAAATGACATTTATGGATATTAAAATGAGCTTTAACAACTTCGCCAATTTTAAATCCTTCACTACTTTTAGCTTTAATAATGACTCTAGTTGAACTTTCTTTAAAGCCATCACCTTGCATATTAATATCACCATAAATTAATGTTTCATTTCCTAACTCTTCAAAGTGTGAAATCTTAACATCCATTAAACTATGTGATTTAACAATATCTTCTGGATTCAAAGATATATCTTCACATCTAAGTCCAACATATACGACATGTTTTCCATCTAAATAATTTGGATTTACTTTTAATAATTCATTATAAGGAATAACAAGTTTATTATCTGAATATTCAAACTTAATCTCGACATTTTCACCAATTCTAGTTAAGGTTGCCTCAAAGAAATTCATTTGAGGTGTTCCAATAAATCCAGCAACAAACTTATTTCCAGGATAATCATATAAGTTTTTAGGCGTATCAATTTGTTGAACAACACCTAATTTCATAACAACTACTCTTGTACCTAAAGTCATCGCTTCAACTTGGTCATGAGTAACATAAATAAATGTTGTTTTTAATTCTTGATGAAGCTTAGCAATTTCACTTCTCATTTGAGAACGAAGTTTAGCATCTAAGTTACTTAATGGTTCATCAAGAAGCATAACTTTAGGATTTCTTAAAATAGCTCTTCCTAAAGAAACTCTTTGTCTTTGTCCACCACTCATAGCATTAG
Source organism: uncultured Bacilli bacterium (assembly GCA_944368945.1). GTDB lineage: Bacteria > Bacillota_I > Bacilli_A > RFN20 > CAG-826 > Onthovivens. The sequence goes on along the minus strand of CALVXH010000059.1, from coordinate 7,641 downwards.
GTTTACGGTCTAAATAATCTCTTAATCCTAATACATCAGCAGCCCACATAACCTTACGATGAATCTCATCGTTTGGTAAGTGTCTAAGTCTTAAACCAAAAGCCATATTTTCATAAACAGTCATATGAGGATAAAGGGCGTAATTTTGGAAAACCATCGCAATATCCCTGTCTTTTGGTGTAACATCGTTAACAATTTTATTATCAATATAAAGTTCACCAGCACTAATATCTTCAAGTCCAGCGATCATTCTTAATGTAGTTGATTTACCACATCCACTAGGTCCAACAAAGACGATAAATTCTCCATCTTTTATGTCCATACAGAAGTCACTAACTGCTTTAGTGCCATTAGGATAAACTTTATAGATATGTTCTAATTTTAATCCAGCCATTTTCCTAGCCTCCTATCGAAGAATTGCAATTCCTAAAGTAGGAACTTCAATTGAATTTTTATCTTTATCTAAATAACTAATTACTTCGTTATTACTAGTTAAGTAATTTTCACAAGTACTATACCCATATTCTTCAAAATTTAAGGTATATGATGAAGATTGATTAAAGTTAATAGCTATACCTAAATCTTCACCATTATATTTTTTATTTAGAAGTATAAAGTAATTAGTCTCATCATTAACTAAAGTAGAAACTTCTCCTCTAGCAATTTCAAGATGTTTATTTCTAATATTGTTTGCTTTTTTATAATAATTAATTAATGAAGTTGGATCATCTAATTGAGTATATGCATCCGGATAATAATATGCTGAACTTGTAGCTCCACTTACTACGTTACACATGTAACTAGAATCCTCTCCCCGGTTCATTGGAATTCTTACATTTTGATCTGGTGGTACATATCCAACCATTCCAATTTCATCACCATAATAAGTAAAGGTTGTACCATTTAACATTGAGAGTAAGCCATAAAGGAACTTATTCCATACAATGTCAGTAGAATAATTAAGTCTACTAACATCATGATTATCTAAAAATGGTGCTGGGATTTTGTCTTTAGAATCTTCAATTAATTCATATACACCGCTTAAATAATCTGTATACATAGCTCCTTGAAGATTAAAAGCTGTATTAATAAACCCATTACCTTGACTTGCTGGGAAATAGAATAGACTATCTATATCACTTTCAGCATATCTAGAGATTATTCCTGCATTATCGAAACATTCTCCAACGATATAAGCTTTAGGATTTTTATTTTTAACATATGAATTTATCTTATTTAGGAATTCAATATTTTTATTTGTGTCATCCAAATAATAATATTTAATAGCATCTAATCTAAATCCATCAACTCCTAAATCTAAATAATATTCAACAATAGACTTAAAGTAATCTAATACATAAGGACTATCACAATTAAATTCAGGCATATCATCATCAAAGTTACACTCATAAAAGAAAGTTGATCCGCCATTAGAGACTTGATTATATCTACCTTTTGAAATTTCATCCCTACTTCTTTTAAATGAATAGAAATCTTTATATTTATTTTCTTCACTAGTAAGAGATTCACCTCTTAAATATTTTCCATAAGCATTGCATGCTTTTGAAAATAGTTCATTAGATTTACTAGAGTGATTAATAGCTAAATCAAGAATAACTTTAATGTTTCTAGCATGAGCCTTATTGACTAATGTTTCTAAATCTCCAATCGTCCCAAATTGAGGATCGATTGTGAAATAATCACTTGCATTATATTTATGATAAGTTGGAGACTTAAATATTGGAGTTAACCAAATGCCAGTATATCCTAAATTTTCAATGTAATCTAATTTATCTGAAATTCCTTTTAAATCTCCTATTCCATCACCATTTGAATCAGCGTAAGAATATACAAATATTTCATAATAGTTGCGATAGTTATCATCTTTTATAGTGATATTACTAAAATCTTCTTTTATAGTTAATGAATTTTCATCATCATTATTTTCATTAGGATTTTTGTCATCATTAACATTCGAAGCACAACTTGACAAAACAGTTGAAGCTAAAGCAAATAGAAATAAACATTTTTTAAACATAATATTAACCCTTAACAGCTCCGCCTGTAACGCCTTCTACATAGTATCTTTGTAAGCAGAAGAATAATATAACAATAGGAATAGATGTAAATACACCACCCGCACAGAACGTTGGGAAGTTTTGATTAATATTTCCAAGAGTTAACATACCTTGAAGACCAACAGCAACGTTAAAGAGTTCAGAATGTCCTTGTGTAATATAACTTGCAAGCATGAAGTCTCCCCATGGAGCGGTAAAAGCCATTAAGATTGTGTAAACAACAATTGGTTTTGATAAAGGGAGAATAATCTTCCAAAATACTGTATTTTTTGTTGCTCCATCAATCATGGCAGCTTCATCAAGTGACTTAGGAATGGTATCAAAGAATCCTTTTGCAATATAATAATTCATTGCACTGCCCGCAATATAAACAAGAATTAAACCAAAGATCGATCCAGTAAGTCCAATCAAATCAAGGATGAAATAAATACAAATCATACTCAAGAATCCTGGGAACATACCAATGATAAGCATGAGTTTCATTAAAGCTTTTCTACTTTTAAATCTAAGTCTAGAGAAAGCATATGAAGTCATTAAAACGATAATTGTTTGGAATATACATGTAATAATAGCGATTATTAATGTGTTTAAAAACCATCTCCAAAATGGATACGTTGTACTTGTAAACAAGTTTACATAATTTTGAAATGTAAAACCTCCAGCAGGTAAAAATGATGAATCATTAAACTCTTTAGAGAATGATTGCATAATAATGTAGACAAATGGAAATAGCCAAATAATTGAAATGATAGATAAAATGACATAGATGACAACTTTTTTAACAAGTTCCATCGTCTTTTTGTTATGCATCTTTTTTTCTTTGTTAATCATTGGAACTCCTCCTCATTTTTAACACTCTTAGTCTTGCTATAGAAGACAAGCGAGAAGAACGCAACAATGCAGAAAATAAGTAAGCCAATAACGCTTGATAAGCCATAATCAATATTGGCTGTGTTCTTAGCTAATTTATATAACCAAGTAATTAAAAGATCGGTATTGCCTGCTTGAGTATCATTAACAACGTCGGTAATAATAGGTTTCCCATTAGTCAATAGATATATGACATTAAAGTTATTAATGTTACCGACAAATTGAGATATCAAGTATGGCGTAGTGACAAATAGCATATAAGGTAATGTAATTTTCATGTACATCTTATATGGGCTTGCTCCATCAATACGAGCAGATTCATAAAGATCTGCAGGAATATTTAATAAAATACCTGTACAAATTAAAACTGTATATGGAATACCTACCCACATATTGATTAAAATAATCATTACATTTGATAGATACTTTGTATTCAAAAATTGAATAGGTTTATCAATGATATTTAAGCTTTCTAATAATCTATTTACAAAGCCAATTTCACTAAACATCTTAGATAGTAAAAGTAAACTAACAAATTGAGGAACAGCAATTGTTGTAACTAAAATTGTTCTCCAGAATTTCTTAAGTTTAATTCCTTTAGCATTGATCATAATTGCAATAATCATTCCTAAAAAATAGTTACTGAAAGTTGCAAAGAATGCCCAAATTAAAGTCCATAAAAATATAGTAACAAAAATATAAAGATAACCTTCACTAGCGCCGGTTTCTTTCATACCAAAAAGATTTTCAAAATTAGATGTTCCAACCCAATCGAATAAACTTCTTGGAGGTGTATGATATGAATTATAATTTGTAAAACCAATACAAATCATAATTAACATAGGAATAACAGTAAAAACTAAAATTCCTAACATAGGAATAGAAAGTAATGTTTTATCATAATTTCTATTAGTTAAACTTTTTAGTAATTCTTTATCTGATGTATGTTTTCCGACTTCAAGCATATCTTGTAATCTTTTAGAAAATGCTATACTTGAATACCAGGAAAATACAAAACATAAAATAATAACAATAGAAATTACTGAATAAAACAAAATCATGAATGAATCATCTTGATATCTATAAGCAATAAAAGGTGGATCAGGTATTTCTAATTGTCCGCTAGCAAATGTACCGAAATTGCCAAGTTTAGAAAGATATCCACCGCCAAATAAAGCCATATAGATAATAAAAAGAACCTCAAAGACAAAATGTAAAATTCCTCTTATATATTGCTTACGAGTAACTTCACCAAATCCTGAGACTAAAAATGTTAATTTTGTTTTCCAATCACCATAAAGTAAGGCTTCATATAAACATATAAACGGTATGGCTATTTTCTTAAATAATTTTCCAAAGAAGTATGGTATTTTCTTTAAAAATATCCAAATTTTGCTTGGAATTGATTTAAAAAAATGTCCAGTTTTTAACAAAGCTCTCTTAGGTTTAGAATATGATAAATATTGTATTGTCGTCATATTTTTCTCCTCTAAGACATTTAGCCCAAGAAAATTCTTGGGCTAAATAATGCGTTAATTAATTAGTCAGAAACTTTTTCAATTGTGGTATTTAAGACTTCCATTGCTTTATCAATGTTAGCCTCAGTTGTTGAACCATCATCAATTGAAGCGGCTAATGTTTCTGGAGCACTCCAAATTCCTGCTGGAAGTGCACCTTGAGCTAAATAGCCATCAGCTGCGTTAGTTGCATCGATAATTTGTGCCATTTCACTAGAAGCAATTTCTTCTGTCTTTAAAGCTTCAATATTGGTTGGCAATGTGCCTTTTTCTTTAAATCTAAAGAGTTGCATATCTTCACTTGTAACAAATTGTGCAAGTTCGTGTGCTGCGACAAGTCTATCATCGCCGCCTTTAAGTGGGTTAACACCAAGCAATTTACCACCTAAGAATGATTTTGTAATGACTGTTTCATTATCAATAGTTATTGTTGGCATGATTGTGTATCCGAAATTTTCGCCCATTGTTTCTTTATATGTTGCTAAATTCCATGAACCATCAACACATGCGACTAATTTATTTGTATCAGTTGGAGCTGCTTGATCATTTTGGAAAGATTTATCTTTCATAATCTTGAGCATTGCTTTACCTGCTTTAATACCTTTGGCAGTATCAAAATCAGCTGAAATATCTGTAACTTTACCTGAATTATCAAGTGTCATTTCCCATCCAGCGCCGAAGCTAGTAACAAGAGCACCACTATAGAATCCTGTCTTTAATGGATATGCAAATTTTTTGTTTGTTTCAGCAGCTTTAGCAAATACTTCTTCCCAAGTTTTTGGTGCGGTTGGGAATACACTCTTATCATAATATAAGAAATATGTATTACTTCCATCATAAGGATATGCTAAAACTTTTCCATTAAATGTTGCTAAATCAACATTAACTTGGTTATTGGCTGTTGTGACGAAAGTCTTATATTCTCCGCCAAGTTCAGCTAAAGCACCTTTTTGATAAAGTGGAAGAATCTTATCTGATGCATAACAATAAACATCTGGTGCAGCAGCACTCTTCCAGTCTGTAACTAAACTATCAACCTTATCTTCACCAAATTCAACATAAGTAATGTTATATGTATTTTTATCACCCTCAGCTGCTTTTGCTTCTTTAAACTTTGCAAATACTTCATTATAGAACTCTCTTGAATCTGCTGGTCCACTGAAAACTAAATCGACTGTTGTACCACTAGGTGTGTCTGGATTATCAGGTGTGTCTGGATTATCAGGTGTGTCTGGATTATCAGGTTTAGTGGTATTTTCTCCACAGCTAACTAAAGCACCTAACGATAAAAGCATCGCTGCTCCTATTGTAAATAATTTTAAATTCTTTTTCATAATATCCTCCTTTAAGAATTTACTTATTATATTATTAATTAAGCCGTTACGGCTTTAATTTATAACCAATCTCTATGATATTTAACGGCATTTTTACTTAAAAACTCTGCAATTCTATCTTTATTTTCGTTAAATATCTTCTTTGTAAATCTATAACTCCAATTATTATTCGATAATGTTGCTGGTGCGTTTATTCTCCCTTCTTCACCTATTGGAATTAAGTCTTGAAACAAGAATATTGCGCATCTAGCTTTATTAGCAAAGTTTAATTCATTAATCTTATTAACTAAATCAACATCACTAATATCTTCAGAAAATGGAATATTGAAGTTTTCACATTCTTCTTTTATAGCCGTAATATAAATTTCTTTATTATTAGCATCCATGTTATTTATAAACTGTAATGTAGTTTCATTATCATGGGTTGATGAATAACTAAAGAAATTATATGTATAATTACTTGGTCTCCAAGTATCATTAGGGTCAGCATTTAAGAGTCCTAAACTTAAGGTTTTCATACCTGGATAATTGCATAATTTCATTAATTCTCTAAAATCATCATCAATATATCCAAGGTCTTCAGCTACGATTGGCAAATCTAATTTATCTTTAAATAAATCAAATCCGGGTCCTTTTACCCACTTACCATTTCTAGCTGTCTTATCGCCATATGGAATTGAGTAATATCCGCTAAATCCTCTAAAATGATCAATTCTTAACAAATCATATAACTTTAATGAATTGTTGATTCTATCATTCCACCACTTATAATTAGTTGATTTATGATATTCCCAATCATATAAAGGATTGCCCCATAATTGTCCATCTTCACTAAAGCAATCAGGTGGACAACCAGCTACTCTAGTTGGATAATGATTTTCATCAAGTTGGAATAATTTAGGATATTTCCAAACCTCTAATGAGTCAAACGCTACATATATAGGTAAATCTCCCATTATTTTTATTCCTTTTGAGTTTGCGTATTCCTTTAATTTAGAATATTCTTTCAAGAACTCGAACTGGGTCCACATATAGAATGAATATTCGTCAAAATGTTTTTCTTTTACCTCTTCTTCTAATTCTTTTGAATACTTTTTATACTTATCTTCCCACATGTACCATGGTCTTAATTCATTTAGATCTTTTAAGACCATGAATATACTAAAATCACTAAAGTTAGTTTCCGTTTTCAAGAATTTTTTAAATTCTCTATTATCTCTATTGAATCTAGCAAAAGCTAATCTAAGAATTTTTAATTTATTATTATATATAGCTCCATAATCAACTCTAGATTCATCATTTCCCCAGTTTAATGAGGTAACTTCATCTTTTTTTAATAACTTCTTTCTAATTAAAGTATCTAAATCGATAAAATTATAATTTAAACCATAATTAGATGGAGATTGGTATGGTGAATTGCCATAACTAGTTACATTAAGTGGTAATATTTGCCATATTTTCATTTTAGCTTTGTTAAGAAAATCAACAAATTCAAAAGCTTCCTTACTAAAACTACCGATGCCGTAATTTGAAGGCAAACTAAAAATAGGAAATAAAATACCAGATTCTCTTTTATTTATCATATAATACTCTTTCTATGTAAGCGCTTTCATAATAACCCCAAAACAAATTATTGTCAAATTAAGAATTATGATAAAATCGCTACTTTTATAAAATATGACAAAAATTAATAACTTTTTTACATTTTTTTCTATGTTTTTTGTCACATAATCGAAATTTATTCGATTGTTATCGTATTTTTTACCTTTATTAATATTTGTTAAAAAATAAAGATTAAAACGGATTTATTATAAATTGAAACTAAATAACATGTAAAAATTA
>CALVXH010000058.1 GCA_944368945.1 uncultured Bacilli bacterium | reverse complement strand
TTGTTGAAAACAAAGATTCATATAAATTAAGTATAGAAGTTCCATCTGTTAAAAAAGATGGCGTTAAAATTTCTTTAAAGAATGGTTATTTAAATGTAGCCATTGAAAAGAAGAATGATAACGTTGAAAAAGACAGTGAAGGAAAGATTCTTCACAAAGAAAGATTCTTTGGAACTTACAAACGTTCTTATTATATAGGTGATGAAATCAAACAAAGCGATATTAGTGCTGCACTTGACAATGGTGTTCTAACTATTAATATTGTTAAACCTACAAAAGAAGAAAATAAAGAAGTTCAATATATCGAAGTCAAATAACCTAATATATAGATAGATATGAAAGCCCAGTATTAAAATGCTGGGTTTTTCTTTGCCTTTTTATATAATGTAAATAAGGAGAAATTATGGGACTGAAAAAGATTAAACTTTTATCTGGTGAATTTATTCCTGAAATAGGATATGGAACGTATTTAGAAAAGGGCGTAGATTGTTATAATGGTGTTTTAGAGGCACTTAAAGCAGGTTATAGACATATCGATACTGCAGCTTTTTATGGTAATGAGGAAGAAGTAGGCAAAGCTATAAGAGATTCAAATGTACCTAGAGAAGAAATTTTTGTTACCACAAAAGTTTGGAACACAGATAGAGATTATGAAAAGGCTAAAAAATCATTAGAGGAATCTTTAGAAAGGCTTGGCCTTGATTATGTAGACTTATTATTAATTCATTGGCCAGCAAATGAAAAGCAATTTCCTGGTAAAAGTAATGAAATAAATTTAGATACTTGGAAAGCATTTATTGAACTTTATAAAGAAGGCAAAGCAAAGTCAATTGGAGTCAGTAATTTCTATTTACACCATTTAAAAAACTTAATCAATAACTCTGAAATTACTCCTATGGTAGATCAAATTGAACTTCATCCTGGCTATATGCATGAAGAATTATTAGAGTTTTTAAAAAGTCACCAGATTATATGTGAAGCTTGGTCTCCATTAGGGCGAGGTAATTTATTAACTAATCAAACAGTCATTAATTTAGCTAATAAATATAATAAGACTCCAGCCCAAATCTTAATTAAATTTATATTGCAAATAGGTGCTATTCCTTTAGTAAAATCAAAAAATAAATTAAGAATTAAAGAAAATTTAGATATAAATGACTTTGAAATATCAAGTGAAGATTTAGATATTTTAAAGAGAATTGACACTGGTATTTCATATAAAAATCCAGATTTTATTGATTTTTAAATTTCAATTATAATTTTTAAAATTTTTTATGTCGTTAGGCTTGACATCTGAAAATAATAAGAATTAAATAGTTAATCGCAAGGAAGTGTTGAAATGGATTTCGAAAAAGTTATTGCGCCTATATCTTGGGAAACTATACCACCAGAATTTATAGCAAGTGTAATTGCAATGTTAGCAATTATAATTATTAGCATTGTTATTTATTTTAAGGTGAAGAAATATGACCCTTTAGATAAGCCAAAAGGATTTATTCATATAGTTGAAATTGTCATTGAATTTGCTGATAAACAAGTCAGTGATTTAATGGGTCCAGCATTTAAAAATTATGGTGGATACGTTATTACAATTGGACTATATATATTATTTGGATTTATTGTTGGAATGATAGGAATTCCAAACTTTTTACAGGTTTCTGCAAATGGAGAACCAATTCCAAACCCATTTACTAATTTATCAATGCCTTTGTCAATTGCATTAATAACATTTGCTTTAACTCATTTCACGGCAATGAAATATAAGAAATGGAAATATTTCGAAAGATATATTGAACCAATTCCTGTTTTCTTACCAATTAACTTAATTACAATGTGGTCAAATGTACTTTCGCTTACATTACGTTTATTCGGTAATGCTTTAGCAGGGTATTGTATTATAACTTTAATTTATGTCGGATTAGGTACTGCAATTCCACCTGAAGGTAGTTTGACAGGCTTAGTGATCACACCATTTATAGCTCCATTAGCCCACTTATATTTCGATTTATTTGATGGATTAATTCAATTAGCTGTATTTGCTATGTTAACTATGATAAATATCTCTAATGAGTATATCTCAAAAGAAGATATTCTTCTTGCAAAGAAAGAAAAAGAAAAGCTCAAAGAACTTAAAAAGAAGAGAAAATTAGAAAAAGTTTCATTAGGAATCAAAAAATAAACGGAGGATATATTATGAATTTTATTGGTTTAGGTATCGCTTGTATTGGTATGGGATTAGCTGCTCTTGGCGAAGGCTTATCAGTCTCAAAAGCTATGGATGCAATTGGTAGAAATCCTAGTGCTGCAAAAGATGTAAGAACATCAATGATCGTTGGTGTTGCATTAATTGAAACAGTTGCAATTTATATCTTAGTCGTTGCTATTTTAATGGCTTTCGTTGTTGCTTAAGGCGAAGTTATGTCAAGAAAACGTAAGGTTTTTACATTAGCGTTTTTAGGTACATCATCATTAACTTTAACTAGCTGTGATACTTCTGAGATTAGTGATAGAATTGCAGCAACTGTTAACAATATGTTGCCTAATGTTTACATCACTTTGATGCAATTACTTTTATTTGTTGTCACAGCTGTTGTTGTTATTTATTTAGCTTATAAGCCAGTAAAAAAGAAATTAAAGCAACGTGCTGATTTTATTAAGCAAAACATTGATGAAAGTAAAAAGAAAAACGAAGAAGCTTCTCAACAATTAAAGAAAGCTAATGATATAGTATTTCAAAGTCAAAAAAAGGCTGGACAAATTATTCAAGATGCACAAGTTACTGCTGAGAATAAAAGTCAAACTATCGAAACAGAACTTGCAAAAAGTATTGAAGCTCAAAAACTTCAAGCTCACAAAGACATTGAAGCTGAACGTGAAAAAATGCTTAAAGATGCAAAATCACAAGTCGTTGATGCCGCTATTAATACTTCAAAAGAAATATTAAAACGTGAAATTAAAAAAGAGGACAATGATCGATTAATTGATGAATTTATCGATTGTTTGGATAAGTAATTATGACTAAAGATGCTCTTTTAAGTAAGGTTGCAGAAGGATTTTATAGAAGTGCGATTGAGCATAAAGCAGTTTCTATATATCGTGAAGACTTAAAATTTTTCGTTTGGAATTTAGAGACAAACGATGATTATTTTAAGTTCTTAAAATCTCCTTTTGTTGATTATAAAGATAAATGCGCATCTCTAGATAATATTTTTGGAAAAGTATTTGTTCAAGAAATGTTAGCTTTTATTAAAATTTTAATCACTAAAGGCTTAATTTCGGATATAAAGAAAATTCAAAATGTATATAATCGTTTAGCTGATAAAGATTCAAATATTATTGAAGGTAAGATTTACAGTGCTTTCAATCTAACTGAAGATCAAATTACTAGAATTTCAGAGGCCTTTGGCAAGAAATTAAATAAAAAGATAGTCCTTAAAGAAAGAAGTGACCCAAGTTTAATTGGTGGAGTTAAAGTAATTTTAGACGGGACTGTATATGAGTATTCAATAAATTCAAAATTAGAAAACGCTAAGGAAAGTTTATTTAATACCATTCATAAGACGGAGGAGTGTAGCAATGAGTGATAAGATTAATTTAAATTCTTTATCTCAAATTATTAAAGATGAGATTGATAAATTCGATCATAAGATTGACACTGCATCTGTTGGACAAGTAGTTTCTATTGGAGACAATATCGCAACAATTTATGGTCTTGATGAAGCAATGTATGGCGAACTTATTGAGTTCCCAAATAATACATTTGGTATTGTCATGAACATTGAAGAAGATAGTTTAGGTGTTGCTATTTTTGAAGGTGATGCCGAAATTAAAGAAGGTGATATTTGCCATAGAACAAATAGAGTTGTTTCTGTTCCTGTTGGTGATGCTTTACTTGGCAGAGTTGTTAATGCTTTAGGCCAACCAATTGATGGTAAAGGCAAAATTGATTGCAGAGAAGAAAGAGCCGTTGAATTAGTTGCTCCACAAATTATGGATCGTCAAAGTATCAATGCTCCTTTAGAGACTGGTATTAAAGCAATTGATTCTATGATTCCAATTGGAAAAGGACAAAGAGAATTAATTATTGGCGACCGTCAAACTGGTAAAACAGCTTTAGCAATTGATACAATTATTAATCAAAAAGGCAAAAACGTTATTTGTGTTTATTGTTCAATTGGACAAAAAAATTCATCATTAGCACATATTGTTGATAGATTAAAAAGAACAGATTCTTTAAACTATACAACTATTGTAAGTTCAGGAGCTAGTGAAGCCTGCTCAATGCAATATATTGCTCCATATGCTGCAATTTCAATGGCTGAGCATTGGATGTATCAAGGCAAAGATGTTCTTATCGTTTTTGATGATTTAAGTAAACACGCAGTTGCATATAGAACATTATTACTTTTATTAAGAAGATCTCCAGGTAGAGAAGCTTATCCAGGTGATATTTTCTATCTCCACTCAAGACTTCTTGAAAGAAGTTGCCGTTTAAGTGATGACTTAGGCGGAGGCTCAATTACTGCTTTACCTATTGTTGAAACACTTGCTGGTGATATTAGTGCATATATTCCTACAAATATTATTTCTATTACTGATGGTCAATTATTCTTAAATACTGACATGTTTAATGAAGGTCAAAGACCAGCTATTGATTCTAATTTAAGTGTTTCCCGTGTTGGTAGTGCTGCACAAACTAAAGTTATGAAAAAAGTTTCTAAAAACTTAAGAATGGCATTAGCTAACTATAGAGAAATGTTAGACTTTTCTAGATTTGGTAGTGATCTCGATAAGAGTACTAGGAAGGTACTTGCTCATGGTGCTGTTTTACTTGAGACACTTAAGCAAAAACAATATAAACCTTATCCAACTTCTAGAGAAGCTGTAGAAATTTTTGTAAGCCAAAGTGGCATTTTGGATGATGTTAAAATTGAAAATGTCTATCCAATTTTTAAATTATTATATAATACAATTCAAGCTCAAGATCCTTCAATTTATGAGACAATTGATAAATCTGATACATTTGATCAAGAAGCTCAAAATAAGGTTCTTGAATTTGTAAAATCAATAAAAGTAAATTTTCAAACTACTGAAAGAGAATAAAAGATGGCAGAATCCCCATTAATTATTAAAAATAGAATTCAAGCTGTAGAATCCATTAGAAAGATAACCAAGGTTATGAAACTTATTGCTTCAAGTAAATACACGAAGCTTAAGACTCTTTATGATGGAAATTTAGAATATGTAAATCAACTCAAACATGCAATGCATTTATGTTTAAAGTATATTAATTATTCCGATTTTCATTTGCCTACATGTCTTACTCAAAATCCAGGGAACAAAAAATTATTCATTTTTGTTACTTCAACTTTAGGACTTTGTGGAGGATATTACTATAATCTTGAAAAGGTTGCTAAACAAAATATTTCAAAAAATGATGATGTTATTTTTATTGGTGAAAAAGGTTATAGAAATTTTAAGAATCTTGTTCATAAAGGATATACTGATTTTATTCATATTTTGGATTCATTAACTTTCGAAAGCGCTAATAAGTTTAGACATTACATTGATAAGCTTTATAGAGACGAATTATATTCTGAAATCGATATTATTTATACAAAGTTTGTTGATGCAATGAATACAAAAGCAGTTTGTGAAAAACTTTTACCATTAACTTATGTTCCTGACAATGAAGTAACATGTGAACCTACTTTTGAAGGCTCAAATTATAAAGTAGCTGATTTAATTGTTCCACACTATCTAGATGCTTTAATTTATAGATATTTCCTTGAAAGTGTTTTATCTGAACAAGTTAATAGAAAAAACTCAATGGAAAATGCTACAACAAGTGCTAATAAGTTACTTTATGAATTAACACTCGAATATAACAAGGTCAGACAACAAAGAATTACAGAAGAAATGACTGAAGTTACAAATGGTAGTGGATCGAATTTGAATTTTATTTGATAGGAGGCTCGTAATATGATTAAACAATATAATTATGATGCAAAATTTAAAGAAGCAGATAAAGGTTATGTTGTCCAAGCAATTGGACCTGTTATTGATGTTCGTTTTGATATTGGATTAACGCCTTCTATTAGAACCGCATTAAAAGTTAAATTAGTTCACATGGGTGTAGAAAGTGAATTAATTTTGGAAGTTGCTCAAGACATTGGACATGATACAGTTAGATGTATTGCTATGGGTCCAACTGAAGGTATTAGAAAAGGTTTAACAGTTATTAATACTCATGGACCAATTAAGGTACCTGTTGGCAACGAAGTTTTAGGAAGAATGTTTAACGTTGTTGGCAAGCCAATTGATAGATTAGGTGATTTTAAAGGAACTGAATATGCTTCAATTTATAATGAACCACCTTCTTTTGCTGATCAACCAAACACAATTCAAGTTTTTGAAACAGGTATTAAAGTTCTTGATTTACTTTGCCCATATGTTAAAGGTGGTAAGGTTGGACTTTTTGGTGGTGCAGGTGTTGGTAAAACAACCTTAATCCAAGAGTTAATTCATAACATTGCTACTGAAAAACATGGTACATCAATCTTCGCAGGAGTTGGAGAACGTAGTAGGGAAGGTAATGATTTATATAATGAAATGAAAGAGAGTGGAGTTTTGCCAAATACTGCACTTGTCTTTGGACAAATGAATGAATCACCTGGTGTTAGAATGCACGCTCCTTTAAGTGCTCTTGCTATGGCAGAATGGTTTAGAGATGTTGGACATCAAGATGTATTACTTTTTATTGATAACATTTTTAGATTCACACAAGCTGGTAGTGAAGTTAGTGCTCTTTTAGGAAGAATGCCTAGTGCTGTTGGCTATCAACCAACACTTGCTAACGAAATGGGTGAACTTCAAGAAAGAATTGCTTCAACTCGTGATGGTTCAATTACTTCAATTCAAGCAGTCTATGTTCCTGCTGATGATTTAACTGACCCAGCTCCAGCTACAACATTCGCTCACCTTGATGCAAAGACAGTTCTTGATAGAAATACAGCTGCTTTAGGCATTTATCCTGCAGTTGATCCTTTAGCATCATCTTCAACAATTCTTGATCCAAACGTCGTTGGGCAAAGACATTATGATTGTGCTAGAAGAATTCAAGCCACACTTCAAAGATATAAGGAATTACAAGATGTTATCGCTATTTTAGGTGTTGATGAACTTAGTGAAGAAGATAAACTTGTAGTTAATAGAGCAAGAAGAATTAGAAATTTCTTATCACAACCTTTCTTTGTTGCTGAACCATTCTTAGGTGTCAAAGGAAAATATGTTAAACTTGCTGATACAATAAGTTCTTTTGAAAGAATTTTAAATGGTGAAGGAGATTCTTTACCAGAGAATGCTTTCTTATATGTTGGAACTTTTGATGAAGCAATTGAAAAAGCAAAAGACCTTGAACGTGATAGTGAGACTGCAAAATAATGGATAAAGTATTTAATTTAAAAATCGTTACTCCTGAAAAAGTTTATACTAAGGTTGATGTAAGTAGCATGACTTTAGTTACTGATAATGGAGAAGTTACCATCTTGCCTAATCACACAGAGTATTTGGCTAATGTTGAAATTTCAATTCTTAAGATTAACTGTGAAGGTCAAAATAAACTATTTGCTGTTGGAGGCGGTGCTTTTAGATTTGATGAAAAAAATAACGCTGCGATTTTAATTTTAAATTCGATATATTCTTCTGAGGATGTTGATGTTGTAAAATTAAAGCGTAAAGAAGAAATCTTAAGATCTGAAATCGCAAGTGCTAAATCTCTTTTAGAGCAAAAAGAAGCTGAAAGACATTTGAGAGACATAATTAATAGATTATCATTAAAGAACTAGGATTTATTAAAAAATGTGCAAAACAACAACAAAAATATTAAAAAATAAAACTTTCGAAGAAGAAAGAAGTTTATATAGAGTTAATAACTATACAATTGATAGTTGCTTATTTGAAGGCAAAGTTGATGGTGAATCTCCTTTAAAAGAGGTCAATTATATTAATGTAATTAATTCAAATTTTTCATTAAGATATGCAATATGGAATGCTAATTATGTAAATGTTAATAACACGATATTTACAGATAAATGTAGAGCGCCATTTTGGTATAACTATGATTTTAATATTACTAATTCTCAAATTTTGGGTATAAAAGCTTTTAGAGAATGCAATAGGGTTAATGTAAAAGATTGCACTTTTAATTCTCCTGAAACATTCTGGAAATGTAAAAATGTAACTATATCTAATGTAAAAATGAATAGTGAATATCCATTTTTTGAGTGTGAGAATTTAGTTATCTCTAATTTAAACATGACTGCAAAATATTCATTTCAATATTGTAAAAATATAGTTATTAAAAATTCTTATTTAAATACTAAAGATGCTTTTTGGCATTCTAAGCATATAACCATTATTGACTCTATAATCGAAGGCGAATACTTAGCTTGGTACTCTAAAGACATTAAATTTATTAATTGCAAAATAATTGGCACGCAACCATTTTGCAAAGTTAAAAAATTAAAAATAAATAATTCAACAATGACAAATTGCGATTTGTCGTTTGAATTGAGTACAGTTAAAGCTTCAATTAATGGTTCTATTGATAGTATTAAATCACCTAGAAAAGCAAAAATAACTTGTGATAGCATTAAAGATATTATCATTGATAAAACCTTAGTTAATCCTAAAAAGACAAAAATAATATATAGAAATAAATAAAAAATCTATAAAATAGCTGTTATTTATAAAAAATGGCCATTTTTTGTTATAGTTAAGTTATTAAAATATTGTTAAATTATTTTTTCTATATTACTTGACTTTTACACTTAAAAATGAAAAAAAGCGATAACCATCGCTTTTTTCAGTATTCGAATTTAAAATTTTTGT
>CALVXH010000057.1 GCA_944368945.1 uncultured Bacilli bacterium | reverse complement strand
CCGAACAGAGAAGTTAAGCACTGTAGTGGTGAAGGTAGCCGAAAGGCAAGAATAGCACGTTGCTGGGCTCTTTTTTTATAAATACTTGGCTGAATTATTGATATAAGACTATTTAGAGTGACAGTATTTGCGACGATATTAATATTTTTTTAATATTAAAAGTATGGTATAATAACAAGGCTAATTGGTGGCGTTATTATGGAAAAAGAAGTTAATAAAAACAAAAAAACTAATATTACTGTTACGCTTGGCGTTAAAGAAATCGCAACTTTAGTTGGTGAGACTTGCAATGAATGTTATGGTGTCATTGGCTTAACTAATGGAGATTCTTTAAAAGCTAAATTAAGTGTTTTAAAAAAAGAAAATTATGTTCAAGGTGTAAATGTGTTTAGAGAAAAAAAGAAGTTTTCAATCGATATACACTTGATCTGTGCTTATGGTGTTAAGTTAACTGAAGTTGTTAATGAAGTTAGCAAAAGAGTTGCTTATGTTTTAAAAGAAAAATACGGAGAATTATTTAAAACTATTAACGTATATGTTGAAGAAGTTCGCGATATTTAAAAACACCAATTTTAATGAGGTAAAATATGAAATTTATTGATGGAAAGATGCTTAAAATGATGGTTATCAGTGCATCTAATAATCTTTATAATCATTATCCTGAAGTTGATGCGTTGAATGTTTTCCCTGTTCCAGATGGAGATACAGGTATGAACATGAACTTAACCATGACTAGTGGCATGAAGGAAGTTTGTAACCGCACTGATGATGATCTATATCAAATTGCTAGAACATTCTCTAGAGGCTTATTAATGGGCGCTAGAGGAAATAGTGGAGTTATTACAAGCCAAATTTTTAGAGGCTTTGCTGAGAGCTTAGAAAATAAATCAAAAATGGATGCTGTTGATTTAGCAGAAGCATTTAATAATGGCAGAAAAGTAGCATATAAAGCTGTTATTAAGCCTGTTGAAGGAACTATCTTAACTGTTATTAGAGAAAGTAGTGAAAAACTTATTAACGAGGTTAATAGCAAGATGAGCATTGAAGATGCTTTTGACATCTTATTAAAAGAAGCTAGAGAATCGTTAGAAAGAACACCTAATCTTTTACCAGTATTAAAAGAAGTTGGTGTTGTTGACAGTGGTGGTGCTGGATTAATTAAGATTTTAGAAGGCATGCAATCTGCTATTTTAGGCGAAGTCATTGAACGTAATGAAGCAACTGCTGTTGATACAAAAGGCAGTGCTCAAGTTGCTGCTGAAGGCGAAGAGGAAGAATTTGGATATTGTACAGAATTTATTCTTCGTTTAGGACCTGATACAGTTAAAAAGGCATTTAATAAAAATAGATTTACCAGTGTTTTAGGTGCTCATGGTAACTCACTTGTTGTCGTTCAAGATGATGATATTGTTAAAGTACATGTTCATACAATTAAACCTGGTGACATCTTTAATTATGCTCAACAATTTGGTGAATTTGTCAAATTAAAATGTGAAAACATGACAGAGCAACATAATGAAATTTTATTTAATGAGGCTCAAAAGAATGGCCCTCATATGGCTGCTAGTGAAGTTAAAAAAGCTGCACTTGCTGCTCCTAAAGAAGTTAATAAAGAACCAGCTAAAGAATTTGCAATCATCGCTACTAGTAGTGGTAAAGGAATTGATGATTTCTTTAAACAAGTTGGTGTTGAATTTATAGTTAGCGGTGGCCAAACAATGAATCCATCAACCAATGATTTCCTTTCAATGGTTGAAAAAGCAAATGCAAAACACGTATTTATTCTCCCTAATAATGGAAATATCATTATGGCCGCAAACCAAGCAAAAGATGTTTTGGATGGGAAAGTTGATGTTAGAGTTATTCCTACTAAAACAATTATGCAAGGCATTGTTTGCGCTATGAATTTTAATCCTGATTTAAACTCTGATGTTAACGAAAAAGCAATGATAGAAGCTATTGATACAGTCAAATCTGGTCAAATAACTTATGCTATTAAAGATACTGAAGTTAATGGTGTCAAGGTTAAAAAAGATGAATATATGGCTATTGTAAACACAAAAGACATTATTTCATGCCATAAAAATAAATTCGATGCTTTAAAACATTTGCTTAAAGCGATGGTTGATGAAGATAGTTCAGTTATTACAATTTTATTAGGCGAAGATGTTGCTACCGAAAAAGATTGTGAAAAAGTTAGAAAGTACGCTGAAAAGGAATTTGAAGATTGCGATTTAGATATTAGAATTGGCAATCAACCTGTATATTCGTTTATTGTGGGTATTGAATAATTATTGATATAAGGTGCTTAAAAAAGCACCTTTTTCAATTAGATAAAATGATACGTTATTTTAATTATTAAAATAACGATGACTTTATGAACTATGACTTATATGGTAAAATAACACATAAGTGGAGAGTTATTATGAAATTTGTTATTGATATGATGGGTGGAGACAATGGTTTAAAAGCCACAATTCCATCAATGCAAGAATTTATAAAAAAATATAGTGATGTTGAATATTTTTTAGTTGGAGACATTAATAAACTTAGTGAGTTTAATAATTTAAAAAATGTTCATCTTGTGGCAAGCGAAACTGTTTTGCCTATGGATGCTGATCCATTAACTGCTTTAAAAGAAACAACTTCAAGTTTAATGATTTCTATTAAAACATTTTTAGAGAATAAATGCGATGCTTTAATAAGCGCTGGAAGTACTGGTGCTTTATTAAGTGCTTCAATTTTTAAAATTAAACGTCTACCAAATATAACTAGACCATGTTTAATTACATCTTTTCCAACAGTAAAAAGCAATAAAAAGTTTGTTGTTTGCGATTTAGGTGCAAACGCAGCAAATACAAAAGAGGAACTTAATCAATTTGCTATTATGGGTTCATTGTATTATTCAATTATTTACGATGAAAAGAATCCACGTGTCTATTTATTAAATAATGGTACTGAAGAAGAAAAAGGCAATGATTTAACTAAAGAAGCACACGCTTTATTAAGTTCTAATAATTCTATTAATTTTAAAGGAAATATTGAAGCTAGAGAGCCTTTATTTGGTGATGTTGATGTTTTAGTAACAGATGGATTTACTGGAAATGTGTTTTTAAAGTCTGTAGAAGGAACTGCTAAAGCAATGTCTAGTATGATTAAAGAAGCTTTTAAGAAAAACATCTTTACAATGATTGGCTATTTATTCTCAAAAAGTGGAATTAACGGAATTAAAAATAAAATGGACTATAAAAATGTTGGTGGAGCATTATTATTAGGAGTTAATGGCGTTGTTATTAAGGCACATGGTAGTAGCGATGCAAGATCATTTAGTAGTGCTTTATTAAATGCATATAAATTAACTAAAGTTGATATTGTTAACAAGATAAAAAAGGAACTTGAATAACGTGAAAGATATTAGTGAATTTTTTAAAAAATACGGAATTAAAACTAATAATCCTGACATCTACATTAGAGCTTTTACTCATTCATCTTTTAATAGTGATGCAAAAACGCAACATCATGATTATGAAAGACTTGAATTTATGGGTGATAGCGTTTTAGGTTTTGTAATCGCTAGTCTTCTTTTTAAAGAGCATCCAGAAATGAGAGAAGGCGACTTAACAAAGTCTAAAAGTTTTCTTGTACAAACAAATTATTTAGCTTCTTTAGCCAAAAGAGAGCATTATGATGAATTCATTAGAGCAGGGCACTCTTTAACTATTGAAGAAGCTACACATAATAAATCTATTTTAGAAGATATTTTTGAAGCTGTAATTGGCGCAATTTATTTAGATCAAGGAATTGCTTTTGCAATTGAATTTATTAAAAAGATTTATGGTGATGATATAAAAAATTTTGTTTTAACTGAAATTAAAGATTTTAAAAGTATGCTTCAAGAAGCAATGCAAGCAGAATATCGTGAAAGTGTTGAATATCGAGTAATTGAAGAAAAAGGACCACCTCATGATCGAACATTTGTAGTTGAAGTTAGATTTAATGATCTTGTTTTAGGTAAGGGAATTGGCAAAAGCAAAAAAGCAGCTGAACAAATGGCCGCTGAAGATGCTTTAAAAAAGAAAGCAACGCTTTAATGATTGAGGTATTAAAATGGGATTATTTAAATTTTTAAAAGAGAAGTTTAAAAAGAAAGAAAAAGAAGAAGTATCAGAATCTAGCGAATCTATAAAAAGCGAAGAAACTAAAAAAGAAGAAGCTAGTTTAGAAAAGTATAATAAAGGACTTGAAAAAAGTCGTAAGAATTTTTCTAATAAACTTGAAGAATTAACAAAGAGATATCAAGAAGTTAATGAAGAATATTTTTCTGAACTAGAAGAAATTTTAATCGAAGCTGATTGTGGTGTTTCTTTTACTTTAAATATTTTAGAAGACTTACTTAAATATTCTAAAGAGAAGAAAATTACTTCACCAAAAGAAATTAATGAATTACTCGTCGATAGAATGTTTTTAAATTACATTAAAGAAGGCGATGATATTAAAAACGAAATTAGTTTTGATGTAACTCCACAAGTTTTAATTATGGTTGGAGTTAATGGAGTTGGGAAAACTACAACAATCGCTAAGCTTGCTAAGCATTATATAGATGAGCATAAAAAGGTATTACTTGTTGCAGCTGATACTTTTAGGGCTGGTGCTAAAGAACAACTAGTAGTTTGGGCTGATAGACTTGGAATTGATATTGTTACTGGTGAAGAAAATGAAGATCCAGCAAGTGTCACTTATAAAGGTGTTTCCAAAGGACAAAAAGATAATGCAGATCTAATTATTGTAGATACAGCAGGAAGACTTCAAAATAAAAAGAACTTAATGGAAGAGCTTAAAAAGATTGTTAAAGTTATTGAAAAACTTATTAATAGAAGTCCAGAATGTTTTTTAGTAATTGATGCAACAACTGGCCAAAATGGAGTCTTACAAGCGGCCGCTTTTAAAGATTTAATTAATATTACAGGTATTGTTATAACTAAGATGGATGGTACTAGTAAAGGTGGAATTATTTTAGCTATTAGAGAAGAACTTGGTATTCCAGTAAGATTTATTGGATTAGGCGAAAAATTTGATGATTTAGAAGAGTTCGATTTAGATAAATATTTATATGGACTCTGTAGTGGATTAATTAAAGATGAGTGATAATTTAGAAGAATTTACATATATAAATGAACTACTTGATTTATATGGCCCGTTATTAACAAAAAAACAATTTGATGTTTTAACTAAGTATTATCAATTTAATCTTTCTTTAAGTGAAATTGCTCTTGAGTTAAATATAACTAGAAGCGCAGTTGGTGATACATTAGAGCATGCTAAAGAAAAACTTATTCAATATGAAAATAAGTTAAAATTATTGCAAAAGTCCAACAAAATAATTCAATTAGTTAAGAATTCAAAATTAAGTGAAAAAGAAAAAAATGAAATTTTAAAGGAGTTTACTTATGGCATTTGAAGCATTACAAGATAAGTTTTCAAAGGTAATCAAAAAATTAAAAGGTCAATCAAGACTTACTGAAAGCAACATGGATGAAATGCTTAAAGAAGTGCGTATTGCTCTTTTAGAAGCCGATGTTAATTATAAAGTTGTTAAAGAATTTATTAATAAAGTAAAAGAAAAAGCACTTGGTGAAAAAGTTTTTGATAAATTAAATCCAAGTGAGATGGTAATTAAAATTGTTCGTGATGAGCTTGTTGAATTATTAGGAAGTGATCATTGCGAAATTAATTACAATAAAAATAAACCTACTATTATTATGTTAGTTGGTTTACAAGGCAGTGGTAAAACTACAACAGCTGCTAAACTTGCTAACCTAATGAAAAATAAGTTAAAAAAGAAAGTTTTACTTGCTGCTGGTGATATTTATCGTCCTGCTGCAATTGATCAACTTGCTCAATTAGCTTCTAGTATTCAAGTAGATTTAGTAAATTTAGGCACCAAAGTTAATCCTGTTGAAATTTCTAAAAAAGCTAAAGAGAAAGCTTATAATGACCATTATGATGTCTTAATTATTGATACTGCTGGTCGTTTACAAATTGATGAGCCATTAATGCAAGAATTAAGCGATATTAAAAAAGAAATTTCACCAGATGAAATACTTTTATTAACTGATGCAATGGCAGGTCAAGATAGTGTTAATGTTGCTAAAAAGTTTAATGAAACACTTGGACTTACTGGTGTTGTAATGTCGAAAATGGATGGTGATTCCAGAGGTGGTGCAGCTTTAAGTATTGCTCATGTTACTGGAGTTCCGATTAAATTTATTGGTGTTGGTGAGAAGATTAGCGATTTAGACATATTCTATCCTGATAGAATGGCCGAAAGAATTTTAGGCATGGGGGATATTCTTTCACTCGTTGATAAAGTCACAGAAAATATTGATGAAAAAGAAGCTAAAAAAGGCATAAATAAATTTGTAAGTGGCAAATTTACTTTAGACGATATGCTTCATCAAATGAAGCAAATTCAAAAACTTGGTTCTCTAGGAAGTTTATTAAAATTCATTCCTGGTGCACCTAAAGTAAGTAGTGATCAACTTTCAAAAGCTGAAAAAGAAATGAAAGATTTTGAAGTTATTATTAACTCTATGACTAAAGAAGAAAGAGAACATCCTGAGATATTAAAAAATTCTAGAAAATGTAGAATCGCAAAAGGTTCAGGAAAAACTAATGCTGATATTAATAGAGTATTAAAGCGCTATGAATCTATGAAGGAAATGATGAAAAAAATGAAAGGAATGGGAAAAAACGGCGCAATTCCTAAGAATTTTAAAGGTTTCTAATCTTTATTTTTAATAAATTTTTTACCTTTTTCGATTGCTGATAGTTCCCATTTAGGAGTGGTGTTACTATCAATTTCTTTTATTAATTTAAGATCAGATTTACTAAATTCATATTTAGAATATAAATCTGGTCTTTTATTTTTAGTTAAAATAAATGATTCTTTTTTTCTCCATTTATTTATTGCTTCATGATTGCCTGAATATAGAATATCTGGCACATAGTCACCATTAAAATTATAGGGTTCAGTAAACTGAGGATATTCTAATAATGAATTAGAAAAGCTTTCTTCGACGATACTATCTTTAGAAATTACCCCATCAAGAAGTCTACTAATACTATCGATGATACACATCGAAGCAGGCTCTCCACCAGTTAAAATGAAATCTCCAATTGAAATTTCTTCATCAAAGTATTTATATATTCGATCATCGTATCCTTCATAATGACCACATAAAATTAAAATCTCATCATATTTTTTAGCTAGTTCAATGGCTTTACTTTGAGTATATTTTTCACCTCCAGGAGATAAAATTATTTTATGAGTTTTTTTAGTAGACATAGCATTTAAAGCATCAACAATAGGTTGGCATTTTAATATTAAACCGGCACCTCCGCCAATTGGAGGAGTATCTACTCTATGATATTTATCTTTTGTATAATCTCTAAAATTGATTATTTCAACTTCAATTTTATTTGTTCCAATAGCCCTTTTTAAAATTGATGAGTTAAAAAAAGATTCAAACATCTCAGGAAATAAGGTCAATATTATAAATTTCATTCGATTAAACCTTCAATAATGTGGATGATTAATTTTTTATCTTCAAGATTAACATCTTTTATAAAAAAGTCATTAAAAGGCACATAGAAGAAGTGTTTATCTTTTTTTGAAACCTTTAAAGTTATTTGAGATGGGAATTCTTCAATTGATGATACAACCCCTAATTCGTTATTATCTTCATCAAATACTGTTAAATTTAATAAATCATCATAAAAATATTCATTATCAAATAAGATTGAATCATCTTTTAATGCAAAAAGTTCATGATTAAGTAGTGGTTCTATAGATTCAATTGTATCGTGATCCATGAATGAAATTACATCTAGATTTTCACCTTTAGAGTAAAAAGTATTTACTACTAAATCAATATAGTTACCATTTTTATCCTTTATAAAAAGATGGCTTCCTTTTTTATACCTAATATCTTTAAATGAAGTAGTTGAATATACTTTAACTTCACCTTTTAAGCCTTGTGCTTTTAATATTTTTCCAACTTTTAAATATTTTTCCATACTATTAATTATAAAAAAGGAAGGTGATTTATTCACCTTTCTTTTCATCATCAAAAGATTCGAACTTTAAATGAACTCTTTTGTTTTCTAATTTGCCTGCTATTGCAACAATATCTCTTACTGCATTAGCAACGCAACCTTTTTTTCCAATTAATCTTGCTATATCGCCGTTTTCTGCAACTACAAGAAGACTAACATCAGTTTCTGTTTCTTCTTCTTTAATTTCTCTAACTAATATAGCATCTGGATTTGCTAAAAAAGGATCGACTATTGTATGAACTAAAGTCGTATAATCCATCGTTATTCTCCTTTTTTAGGTGATTTTGTTGAAACGACTTTTGCTTTTTTAACTGTTGTTTGGCTCTTTAATTCTTTTGCCTTTGCAATTAATCCTTTAGAAGTGAAGATACCTTTAATAGTGTCACTATATTGAGCACCTTGTCCTAACCATTTTAAAGCAAGTTCTTCATTGACGTGAGCATTTTCTAAACCTTTAGCTGGATCATAATATCCAATTTGTTCGATGTATCTTCCATCACGTGAATATCTGCTATCTGCGACGACGATTCTATAGAATGGTAATTCGTGTCTTCCTTGTCTTGATAATCTAATTTTTACTGCCATAAATATAATTCTCCTTCAAACGTATAATAATATAAATAAATAATAATTGACTGTCAAGTATTTTTACTTGACAAGTTAAAGAAAATAAAAGCCTTAGATAACGCCCTTCCCGAATGAGAATTAATCTAAGGCTCATGAGTATTTTCTCAAGTGATATAATTATATAATGTTTTTATAATAAATAATAGAAATTTTATTTTTTTATTATAAACGCAATTAATTTATATAT
>CALVXH010000056.1 GCA_944368945.1 uncultured Bacilli bacterium | reverse complement strand
TTATAAACCAAAAATAAAAAAGGTGCAATACTTTTACTTATACTTTAGTATAAGTAATTTCTTACATCCTATATTTCATCCTAAATTATCTAGTGTTAAATCCTAAAGACGGGATTCAAGTGATACTGATAATGCAATTTATGCAGGTAATGCTTCACAAAATGGAAATGAAGATGTAGATGATGATTACTTAGCAATTGCTATTTTCACTGATAAAAACCCAATTGAAGATTTAACTGGTGGAGTTTTATAACTTGTTAAGAAATAAACTTTATGTTTTTAGATTTTAAAATCTAAGATAAAAATGTATAATAATTGAGCGTTGAAAAGGAGTAGTAATTAATTTAACTATATTCTAGGGAGAAGTGATAAGTGAAAACACTTCATATAGTAATTAACGAATTCGCCTTGGAGCTGGTTTGATGAACCCGCTAGGCTTAGCGATTAAGTCATAAATTAAGTGCTTTTATTTAAAAGAATTAGGATGGTACCACGGAATTACTTTCGTTCCTAAGTATTGTCCTTTTTTATTTATCTAAATGGAGGTTATGTATGGAAAATTATAATCATGTATTTCATGATTTAGAGACTAAGATAATTGAGTTAGTTGAAAATTCAAAATCATTAGAAGAGTTAACTGAAATTAAAAACAAATATCTTTCTAAAAAAGGTGAATTCTCTCAATTAATGAGTAAAATTAGAGAAGCTCAAGATAAAAAAGCTTTTGGTGAAGCTTTTAATAATTCTAGAAAGAATATTGAAGAAGCATATACAAATAAATTTAATAAATTAAATGAAGAGAAATTAAATGCTCAATTAAAAGCTGAAGAAATTGATATTTCTTTACCAGGAAATAACTATTTTAGAGGCTCTGAAAATCCTTTTTATAAGGTTAAAAAAGAAATTGAAGATATTTTTATTTCAATGGGCTATACAGTTGAAACAGGACCTGAAGTAGACTTAGATAAGTATGTCTTTGAATTATTAAATATTCCTAAGGATCATCCTGCTAGAGATATGCAGGATACTTTATACATTGATAATAATTTATTATTGCGTAGTCATACTTCAAGTATTCAAGCTCACGTTATGGAAGAAGCTCATGGAAAACCAATTAAAATTATTTGCCCAGGTAAGACATATCGTAGAGATGATGATGATATGACTCATTCTCATCAATTTGCTCAAGTTGAAGGACTTGTTATTGATAAAAATATTACACTTGGTGATTTAAAAGGAACTTTAGAATTGTTTGCTAAAAAGATGTTTAGTAAAGATGCTAAGGTTAGATTTAGAAGTAGTTATTTCCCATTTACAGAACCAAGTGTTGAAGTTGATGTAAGTTGCTTTGCTTGCCATGGTAAAGGTTGCCCAACATGTAAGGGAACAGGCTGGATTGAAATTTTAGGCGCTGGAATGGTTCATCCAAATGTGTTAAAAATGAGTGGATATGATCCAAATGTTTATAGTGGATTCGCTTTTGGCGTAGGAATTGAAAGAGTTGCAATGCTTAGATATGGAATTGATGATATTAGAAGATTCTATCAATCTGATATTCGTTTCATTGAAGAATTTAATAAGAAAGTTGAGGACTAATTTATGTTAGTAAGTTTAAAAGAAGTTTCTAAATATGTTGATATTTCTTCTTTAACTCCTGAAGAAATAGCTCAACGTCTTACATTTAGTGGAATTGAAGTTGAAGAAATTAAACATTTATCTGAAGCTACAAATTTAGTTATTGGAGAAGTTTTAACTTGTGTAGCACATCCAGATAGTGATCATTTACATTGCTGTAAAGTAAATATTGGTACAGAAATTTTAGATATTGTATGTGGAGCACCAAATTGTAGAGCAGGATTAAAAGTTATTGTTGCTAAGGCTGGCGCAAAATTGCCTCATGGAGAAATCAAAAAAGGAATGATTCGTGGCCAAGAAAGCAATGGTATGCTTTGTGCTTTAAATGAACTTGGAGTTGACCCTAAATATTTAAAAGAAGAACAAATTAAAGGCATTGAAGAATTACCTAGTGACGCAAAAGTTGGTGAAACTAATGTACTCGAATATTTAGGTCTTGATGATACAATCCTTGATTTAAATTTACTTGCTAATAGAAGTGACTGTTATTCTTTATATAATGTTGCTAAAGAAATTGGAGCTTTATTTAATAGAAAAGTCACAATACCTGAAGAAAAAGACTTAGGTACATTTGATGCAGATTTTAAAGTTGGTAGCTTAACTGAAAAATGTAAACAATTTAGTTCTAAAGTAATTAAAGGTATAAAAATTAAAGAATCACCTAAATTTTTAAAAGAAGTTTTACGTAGTCAAGGTATTAGAAGTATCGATAACATCGTTGATATTGGTAACTATGCCATGTTATTAACAGGTCAACCAATACATATGTATGACTATGATAAGTTAATGAAAAACGAACTTATTGTTAAAGATGATTATGAAGGTGAAGTTGTTGCTTTAGATGATAAATCGTATCAAATTCAAAAAGGTGATTTAGTTGTCACAAGTAATGGAGAGGCAGTTGCTATTGCTGGAGTTATGGGCTTAGCAAATGTTGAAATCGATGAAAATACTAAAAATATTGTTGTTGAAGTAGCTAACTTTGATCATGCTTCAATAAGAAGAACATCCTCTAGACTTGGATTAACAAGTGATTCGTCTCAAAGATATGTTAAAGGAATTAATCCAAATCAATATAATGAAGTTTTATATTTAATTGCTAGATTATGTAAAGAATATGCTGACGCTCAAGAAGTTTCAAAAAATATTAATTATGATACATTAAATCATGATAAAAAAGTTATTAAATCTTCCTATAAATATATCAACAATAGATTAGGCACCAATTTTACTAACGAAGTAATAAAAAATACGCTAACATCGTTACATTTTGAATTTAAAGATTTAGAAGATAGTGAATTTGAAGTCACAGTGCCTCCTTATAGAATTGATGTTGATGGACAAGCTGATTTAAGTGAAGAAGTTGTTAGATATAATGGCTTTAATAATGTCGTATCTTCATTACCTAATATGGAAACAACAGTTGGTGGACTTAAAGATGAAGAAAGAAAAGAAAGAGCTATTGAAGATTTCTTACTTGAAGAAGGATTTGATGAGACACTTTCATATACATTAATTAATAAAAAAGATTATAGTTTATTCAACTATATAAATAATGAAGAAGGCTATGTTGTCTTTAATCCATTAACTGAAGACAGAAAATATGTAAGAAGAAATATTTTAACTTCAGTACTTAGATGTGCAGAATATAACCTAAATAGAAAGAATAGCAACTTTAAAATTTTTGAAATTTCAAGAGTTCAAACTAAGAAAAGTTACGATGAACACTTAGCTTTTGCGCTTGTTGGCAAAACTTATGAAAGATCTAAATTAAATGGTAGAGACTATAATTTCTTTGATGCAAAAGGAATTTTAGAAACTATTTTAAAGATGTTTAATATACAAGAAAGTAGAGTTAAATATTCAAGAATTGAATCTGGAAATGAGTTCCATCCTGGAAGAAGTGCTAAAGTTATGCTTGATGGAAAACTATTAGCTGTTTTTGGCGAATTACATCCTTCAATTAAAAGCGAATTTAGTTTAACTAAGAGTGATACATTAATTTGCTTTGAAATGAATTTGTCACTTTTATTTAAGACAAGAACAGGGCAAAATAAATTTAGTGACATTTCAAAATTCCCTTCAGTTTCTAGAGATTATGCCTTTGTAATTGAAGAAACTATTCCATATCAAGATATTAAGCGCGAAATTAAAAAGGCAAGTAACTTAATTAAAGATATTAATATATTTGATATATATAAAGGTGAGAATATTGAAAAAGGTCATATAAGTATTGCTATTAATATTGTTTTAGAGTCTTTGGATCATACTTTAAAAGATGAAGAAATAAGTGCTGTTGATAAGAAGATTCGTGATATAATAACAATAAAGTTTAGGGGAGAAATTAGAAAATGAGATTATCTTTTTTCAATATTCAAAAGAAAGAAACCTTCAACTATAAAGGAAATCCTAAAATATATAATGATTTAAATCATACAAAAAATATTGTTTCTTTTAATTCTGTTGGTGGAAAAATACTTGTTGAAAGAGTTGAAGAAGTTTGTATTATTCGTTTTAAGATTGTTGCTAATTTAACTGTTTTAAGTTCTGTAAGTAATGAACCTTTTTCCTATAAGGAAAAAATTGATGAAGTTTTATGCTATACAAATAGAAAATCATACGCAACAGCTGATTATATAATTCTTGAAGAAAAAGATTATATCGAAATTGAAGATGTTGTATATTCATTACTTGTTGCAAATCTACCAATAAAACTTCATAAAAGGTTTGAAACTTATCCTGAGGGAGAAAATTATAAGGTCTATTCTGAAGATGATTATCTTGCTTCAAAAGAGGAAAGTGGAGAAGGAAACCCATTTGATGCTCTTAAAGATCTTGATTTAGGTGAAAATAATGATGATAGTGGAGAAGAATCCCTAGAAATCGCATCTGAAAGTGAAGAAAATAAAGAAAATTAACTTCAAAAATTTATAAGAAAAATTAATAAAAAACTACCTAGTTGTTAATACAAGATTAGGTAGTTTTTTTCTTGCGAAAAGAAAATTAAAAAAAATCAAAAATAAAGTTGTCTAAATGGGTTAAGTATAATACAATAATGGTAACAAGTGGTAGAAAGTGGGTGAAAGTGGATGTTCTTCGGAAGTTACGAATATACTGTGGATCAAAAAGGTAGAGTACCTTTACCAAGTAAATTTCGTGGCGAAGTCGGAGATAAGCTTTATCTCTTAAAAGGATATGAAGATTGTATTTCTCTTTACAAAGAAGAAGATTTCCACAAATTAATCGCTAATATACAAAACTTGCCTTACGAAAGAGCAAAAGTACGTCAAAACTCAAGATTACTTGCTAGTTCAATTACTGAAATAAGTGTTGATAAAGTTGGAAGAATCGCCCTTCCTAAAAAAGTTATCTCAGAACATCACATTGAAAAAGATGTTGTTGTCATTGGTGTAATAGATCATATTGAAATCTGGGACACTAAGAAGTGGGATGAATATAAAACAGAAGGCGAAAAAACCTTTGATATCGATGCAGAAAGCCTAATTAACACAAATGAAAAGTGATTTCCATATACCAGTATTGCTTAATGAAGCAATAAATGGGTTAAATATAAAATCAAACGGGATTTATGTGGATTCAACTCTAGGTAGAGCGGGCCACAGTAGTGAAATCCTAAAAAAGTTAGATACTAATGGCTTACTAATTGGAATTGATCAAGATGATGAGGCTCTTGAGTACTCTAAAGCAAAACTAAGTAAGATTCGTTCTAATTTTAAAGTTGTTAAAAGCAACTTTAGAAACATACTAAAAGTATTAGAAGACCTTGGCATAAAAGAGGTTGATGGAATTTTATTCGATTTAGGGGTATCATCTCCACAATTCGATGAAGATTATAGAGGTTTCTCTTATAATAAAAATTCTGAATTGGATATGAGAATGGATTTAAGCAATCCCTTAACAGCCAAAATAGTAATTAATACTTATCCATTAGAAAAATTGACTAAAATTTTTAGAGAATATGGTGAAGAAAAGTTTGCATACCAAATTGCTAAAAATATAGTCAAAGCTAGAGAAAATGGGGTAATTAGTACAACCTTAGAATTGGTTGAAATAATAAAATCTAGCAAACCTCAAAAAGAACTTTCGAAACCAGGGCATCCTGCTAAACAAGTCTTTCAGGCTTTAAGAATTGAAGTAAATGATGAATTAAATGCCTTAAAAGAAGCCTTAGAAGCTTCATTAAAAGCAATTAGGGTAGGTGGAAGAATTGTAGTCATTACATTCCAAAGCTTAGAAGATAGAATCGTAAAACAAACCTTCAAGTCTGTAAGTGTTATAGAAGGTGATAGGAGAAATGATTATATTAATCCTAAAGACATTAAAACCCCTGATTTTAAAGAAATTAATCGAAAAGTTATAATCGCGAGTGAAGAGGAACTCGAAAGAAATCGTAGAAGTAAAAGTGCAAAATTAAGAATATTAGAGAAAGTTAAGTAAAAGAGGGTTCAGATTATGGAAGACAAATTAGTTAAATATCATCATAAAGCAGTTTATTACTATTTCAAAAAAGCAGGAATTTGTTTCTCAATTTTTGTAGGGGCATTTGTAGCGGTAGCAATTCCTGTATCAATCGCAGCTGGAATGAGAAGTTCAGTTGTCGAATCAAATAAAGATACAAACGCAGATAAAGATTCTACTAAGGTAGAAGGCAAATTACACAATTTATTAGCTTTTTAATATATTCCTCCCTATAGGAAATTAGTAGAAACAATAGCGAAATTGTTTCTACTAATTTTTTACTAAATAATTACTAAATATCGACTAATTCAAGACTTTTCTTTTCATTGTAGTTTTTGTAAAACTAGAATATAATATTTTATATGGGAAAACAAATTGCAGCATTAGAAATATCTAATCGTTATTATGAACTAGTGATTGGATATGTTTTGGATAATAAAGTAGATATTTTATATAAGGTAAAACATCAGCTAAGTGTACCTTTTAAAGATGGTGATATCTTTGATTTAGGTTCTTTAAGTGATGATTTAAGTAAAATTAATAATATAGAAGTTACTGCATCAAATCATAAATTAACGATCACAGTAAATGAAATTGTATTAGTTTTACCATCATATGGCTTAGAAGTTTATAAAACAGTTAAAGCAACAAATACTGTTTCTAACATTTCAAAGATTGATAGAATTGATATTTCAAACGCATTAGCGTTAGTCAAAAAAGAAAAACTACCTAATTTAAATAACACTTTGGTAGATATTGTTCCAAATAGATTTATATTAGACGACAATAAACAATATACAGTTCCACCATTAAATGAAGTTTCTCAAAACATTACAATTGATGCTAATGTTTATACTCTTCCTAAAAAGATGGTAAATGATATGAAGACAGTTTGTGAAAGAGCAGGCCTTCGTGTTCGTAGAGAAGTCATTTCACCAATTGGAATTAGTAATTTATTGGCTGGTAGCAATTTTAAATATCCAACTTATCTATTAGTGGACTTTTCAAATAAAACCACAACTTTGTCGTTTATTGGAAGAAATACAGTCTATGCTAGTAATTTTTTCTCAATTGGAATCGATGATTTAATTGAAAAATATATGAGTGATTTCCAAATCACAAGAGAAAAAGCCACTGAGATTAAAAATGTTTATGGACTAGATTTAAGAAAGACTGATTATAATCCTTCTATTATTGACTCTATTGGAAGTGATGGAGTTAGAAGAAGATATAACAAAGAAGATATTAGTAATTCAACTTTAGTATTTCTTAAAAACTGGATAAATTTCTTTAATGGTTGCTTTAAAACTATTTTAGATCAATATGAAAGTCTTGCTTCAGAAATTCCATTAGTCTTCGTTGGTGAAGGAAGTAGATTAAATGGATTAAAAGAATATGTTCTTAAAATGTATAATTCTAATCCACTTGAAATATTAACTATTCCAACAGTTGGATGTAGGAGCAGTGAATTCATAGGTTGTCTTGGTGCTATATATCTTTCAAGTACATATCGTGGCGCTTTAGAAGATGAGAGTAAAAATCATGTCGCTGAATTAAATAGAATTGGTGACTCTAATTCTTCAAAAGATAAGGCAATAGAAAAATATGATGAATTAAGAGATGAATTATAGGAGCTAAGTTTATGTTTGGTGATGAATTAGATAGCTTTGAGCCGGTTGCTAGAATCGTAGTAATTGGTGTTGGTGGAGCAGGTAATAATGCTGTTAATCGTATGATTGATGAAGAGATTCAACATGTTGAATTCTTTGTTGCGAATACAGATAAACAAGCTTTATCGTTATCAAAAGCTCCAAATAGATTAATTCTTGGTGAATCAATTACTAACGGCTTAGGTGCTGGTGGAGAACCAAAAGTAGGTAAAGAAGCCGCTGAAGCTAGTGAAAAAGAAATTAGAGAGATTGTTAAAGGTGCAAATATGGTCTTTATTGCTGCCGGTATGGGTGGAGGTACAGGAACCGGTGCTGCACCAGTTATTGCTAAGTATGCTAAAGATGAAGGCTGCTTAACAATTGCAATTGTTACTAGACCATTTAGTTTTGAAGGAAATAAAAGAACTACATACTCAATAGATGGTTTAAATGAATTAAAAGCAAATGTTGATAGTTTAATTGTTGTAAGTAATGATAAATTATTGATGAATTCAGGAAATTTACCAATTGGTGATGCTTTTAGCGAAGCAGATAAGGTTCTTGCTCAAAGCGTCAGAACAATTACAGATTTAATTTTAATGCCAGCAGTTATTAATCTTGATTTTGCTGATGTTAAAAATACTTTAAAAGATAGTGGAGTTGCCTTAATTGGGTTTGGTATGGGACAAGGTGATTCTAGAACAGATGATGCTGCTATGACAGCTTTAAATTGTCCTTTAATCGAACAAAGTGTTCAAGGTGCTAGAAGAGCTATTTGTCATATTACTTGTGGACCAAAAGTTAGTCTTTATGAATGCCAAGAAACTGTTCAAAAAATTATAGAACAAAGTGGTGGTCAACTTGACTTAAAATTTGGTATCTCAATTAATGACCAATTAACAGATCAAATTATGTTAAGTATTATTGCTAGTAACTTTACTAACGATATTACTTTTGGTGTCACTAAACAACCAACAAATAATCAATCTTCTGGAAACTTTGATTTATTTGGCAATAGTTTTAATAAGCCAACTAATGGCTTTACAAGTGGTGGAAAAACTTCAGTACAAGGAGATTTATTCGCACAAGATAAAGACAAAGAAAAGAATCCACTTGATGAAGATAACATTATTCCAGATTTTTTAGATGGCAAATTTTAATTAATTATCGCCAACTGACAAACTAAATGCAGGTTCATAAGCAAATGCCCAGTTTGCCAGACCAAATGCAGTTTTTTGCTTTTC
>CALVXH010000055.1 GCA_944368945.1 uncultured Bacilli bacterium | reverse complement strand
AACGAAGTCTTTTGCTGATTATCAGAACTAATTATTTCTGTTTTTTCTGCCATAATAATATACTCCCATACTTTATGGTCTCGCTGAGTCACCTCTTGTAGAGCCGGGATAACATCCGTGATTGTCGGTACTCTACTCTTCGCTACTCCCCAATGAATTTAATTTTAATTAAATTAACACATAAAGTAAATATCGAATTATTTTGAAAAATAAAATCTGTAAGTCAAAAATATTCATTTAAAAATAATTTGAATTGTAAATAATATAAAAAAAATCATTTTTGCAGTCTTTTAAATAGCAAATAACTCAAAAATAGTGCTAATATAAAAATATGAAATTATTTATTTTATTACCATTTATATTAACAAGCTATGCTAGCGTAAATTCTGCACCATTAAAAGCGTCAGATAACTCTCTGAATACTCAAAATACCATATATTATGATCTTACTGAAGATGAAGTTAAAAATTATTATTCAGATCTTATTGAAGGTGACAAAGGGGAAACCCTTCTTTCAAAACTTCAAAAAATATTAAAAAAAGGTCAAGTCAAATTAAACTATAGCTCAGGTAACACTAAATCGACAAGTTGGGACGGATATTATTTATTTGAGAGAAATTTCGACTTATCACCTTTAGAAGAAAGTGAACTCTCAGGAAACTATAAAAAATCTGGTATTTGGTTAAATGTACTCTATTCATCTTCACCAATATATATTGAAAATAAAATTAATAGCGGTGATTATAAATATTACGACGAAAATGGTGAACTAGTAACGTCAACTTTCAAAAGCAGTAAAGCACAATTTGATCGTGAGCATGTATTCCCTAAATCATTTGGTTTTAATGGATCTGGTGATGCTTATGAAGATTTCACGGCTGGATGTGATATACATAATTTACACGCTGGGGAACATAATGGAAACTCCTCGGGACATAATAATTATCCATATGGCAATGTCAGCAACAAAAACGCTAGTTCTACAAAAGCAATTACTTCCGGTTTAACAAATGAGATTGTTGGTTATTTAGGAGACAATGATGACGGAATAAAAGTATTTGAACCATTAGATAAAGATAAAGGTGACATAGCTAGATCAATCTTTTATATGGCTGCTAGATATCATACATATGAAAAGATTTCAGACAAAGATAGGTCTCCAAGTTTAACCCTTGCAGACAATGTCGAATCTGGTTCGACAATTGAGCCTGAAGATACTATAGTTAACCCTTGTGCTTATGGAGAGTTATCAGATTTACTTCAATGGAATATTGAAGACCCCGTAAGCAAATACGAGTTACATAGAAATAATCTTGTTTATAATGCTTTTCAAGGTAATAGAAACCCATTCATAGATTGTCCATCTTGGGCTGAAGCTTGTTTTAATTCAGAAAATAGTAATGGAATTACTTTTGATAACATATTAACACCAGGTAAGGAAACTTCTTCAAATCCTGATACTGATTCACCTGGAACTCAAAATCATACATATACCCTTTACATTTCAAAAGATGATTCATTTAAATCAACATACTTTCAATTTGAGTCATTTGATCCAACAGGAATAGACATAACACTATTAAAAGATGGAGTTGAGTTAACAGGTTTATCATATGAACTTTATATGGGTAACCAACTAATGACATCCAAATATATGTTTATTGGTCTCGGTACAAAAGAAATAATTGCAAAAGTTAAAATCGACGGACAAGAAATTATTTCAACCAATTCAATTACAATTACATTAGAATTATCAATTCAACAAATTATTATTCTAGCCGTAGTAATTATTGTAATTTTAATACTTGCTATTATCTTTATTGCTCTTGGCAAAAAAAGAAAAAAGAGAAAAAAGAAATTTATTCCTTTTCAAAACAAAACATCTAAGACCAAAAATAGTTCCAAATAATGGAACTATTTTTTTAGCAAAATGGAACAACTTTTCTAGCAAGCCAAAGTGAGAAACGCATTAGCCATTTTCCAAAGATCCCATCGCACATTACAAATCCAGCGATACTGAAATATTTTAATTTGCGATATAACTTTGGATGTTCAGTCTTAATTTCTTTTTTAAGATTATGATAAGCCTCAAGGCCTTCTTTAGTGCCATTTAATCTTGTGTAAATAAATCCAATAGTATTAACCAAAATTAAATGATGCATTAATGTGTGATATAAGCCTTTGCTAACTTTTTTATATTGAAAAACATCATAAACATTATTCATTAAATGAGCAATTAAATAATGGTCTTTAAAACGTTTCTTCATTTGTTCGATGCTAACAGATTGACCTTGTCTGCCAATGTAATACATATAAAAAGTCATTGGCAAATAATAAAGAGTTTTAACATAAGGCAAGGATGCATAAATGAAGAAATTATCCTCATAAAATGTATGTTCTGGCAGTTTAACATTTGATTGTTTTAATACTTCTCTTCTATACATAACAGAATGCAATGTTAAATTCTCCCATGTCATAAAGCGTTTTACATCATCCCAAGAAATTACTTTTTCAGGCTTGAATTCATTATGGAATTTAATTATTTTTTTGACTCTATCGACATAGAAATAAGCATAATCCATGATAAATAAGTCAACTTTATCACCTAAATCTTCAATTTTTTCTAATAATGCCTTATAGCCTTCTTGATCAACCCAATCGTCGCTATCAACTACTTTAAAAAACTTACCTGTAGCTAAAGAAAGAGCTTTATTAATTCCAGCACCATGTCCACCATTTTCTTGATGAACTCCAACTACACATTCTGGATATTTATTAGCATATTCATCCACTATTGCAGGAGTAGAATCTTTACTTCCATCATCAATAATAATTATTTCAACCTTGTCTTTTTGAGTAAGTAATGATTCTAAGCACTTTCTCATATCTTTCTCAGAATTATAACAAGGCACACAAAAAGAAATTAATTTTTCGTTCATAAATTCCTCACTATCTCAGTGCCAAAATATTACCTAATTTATAGCAATTTGTCCACTAAAAATAAGTCTAAT
The DNA here is from genome assembly GCA_944368945.1 of uncultured Bacilli bacterium. Taxonomy (GTDB): domain Bacteria; phylum Bacillota_I; class Bacilli_A; order RFN20; family CAG-826; genus Onthovivens. The sequence goes on along the minus strand of CALVXH010000055.1, from coordinate 6,081 downwards.
ATTCCTAATAGTAATTAAAAAAGGCCGCAAAATTTATTTCTTTGCAGCCAATCTGTATCTATTTTCTTTACTAATTTTTGGTTTCTTAGAACCTTCTTTAATAAATTTTTTAAATCCCTTAAAGAAATGTCCATTAAACATTAAGATAAGTCCATCTAATTGGCCCATAGTAATTGCACCATTGGTCATTCTTGAAATACTTCTCATTGGTTGATTAATAACACCCATGATTAATACATTAGCCTTGTCTTTACTTCCAAAGCACTCTAAGAATTTAATTGCAAATCTAATTGCTCCAGAGAACAATCTACCTGTCCAGCCTTTTGCATATTTTAATTCAATGACTGATGTATTGTAATCAACAAGTATTCTATTTTTCTTAACAAATTTAACATTGCTTGTTGGCAACTTTCTTCCAAGCAATGCTTCAAATTCTTCATCACTAACATTTGAAATTTCACCACTATAGTATTTACTTAATTTAGTTTGATCATAAATATCATCATTAAGAACAACACCATCTACATCTAATTCACCTGTTAATTTTATATCTTCAACATTGCTTCCAACGTAAATAGAGTAAGTACCTTTTTCAATTTCAAATTTATTGTCTTTTACATTAAAGAATCTAAATGAATATTCATCAAAATCTAAGGTAACTTCTTTTGTTTCACCAGGATTTAATTCAACTTTAGTAAAACCTTTTAATTCCTTTTTAGCTCTGAATACTTTTGAATTATTTAAGCCAATGTAAAGTTGAGGTACTTCTTTGCCTTTGACTTTTCCAGTATTTGTAAGTTTAAATTTAACTCCTTTTGGGGTAATTTCTAAATCACTATATTCAAATGTTGTATATGATAAACCATATCCAAATGGGTATCTAACTTTCTTATTTAATTTATCAAAATATCTATAGCCAACATAGATTGCATCTTTATAGAAAGAGTTAAAATCGTGTGCAGGGAAATATTTCTCAGTTGGAGTATCACCATATGTAAGTGGATAAGTTTCACTTAATCTACCACTAGGATTGACTTCACCAGTCAATATCTCTAAAGTTGCGCCACTTCCAGCTTGACCATTTAAACAATTAAATAATATTGCATCAGCATATTTTTCAAAGTCTAATTCAACTACACTTCCTTCACTTAATATGACTATAACTTTTTTGCCTAACTCTTTGATAGCTTTAAGTAATGATACTTGGTTTTTATGGATTTTAATATTATCTCTATCAAGTCCTTCTGCTTCAGTGACTTCATCAAGCCCCATATAGAAAATTACTGTATCAACATTTCTAGCTAATCCAATAGCTTTTTCGAATAAAGTTTTCTTTTCCTTTCCATATCTATTAAAGCCTTGTTCATAACCAACATAGTTAATATCGAAGTCTTTAATTAATTCAAGTGTATTATCAAGTTTTGTTGGATTAACAATACTACTTCCAGCACCTTGATAACGTGGATTTTTAGCAAAATCGCCAATTATTGCGACTTTTTCAGTTGAATTTAATGGTAAGGCATTATTTTCATTCTTTAATAAAACTATAGATTCACGAGCTGCCTCTTTGGCAATTTCATGGTGTGCTTGAATATCAATTTTATACTTTTTGCCGTCTTCAAATGGTTTAAATGTTGTATCATGCAAAGTCAATAAGCGGTCGACTGATTCATCTAAAACACTCTCATCAATTTTATGATTTTTAATAGCATTGACAATTTCAATATCAGTTTCTCCATTGTTTGCTGGCATTTCTAGTTCGTTTCCAGCAACTAATCCAGCAACTCTATCATTGTCTCCACCCCAGTCTGTAACTACGACACCATTAAAGCCAAAATCATCTCTAAGTATTTCTTTTAATAGGTGTTTATTTTCATTTGCATAAACATCATTAACTAAATTGTAAGCTGACATGACACATAGTGGCTTTGCTTCTTTTATTACGATTTCAAATGCAGTTGTATAAATTTCTCTTAATGTTCTTTCATCTAGAACACTATTTGATGTAAGTCTTCTCTCTTCTTGGTTATTACATGCATAATGTTTAATGCAACTAGCAATACCATTGGATTGAATTCCCTTAACATAACTTGCAGCAATCTTACCAGCTAAATATGGATCTTCACTATAATATTCGAAGTTTCTTCCACAGCGTGGATTTCGTTTAATATTTAAACCTGGACCTAAAACAACATTAACATCGAGTGCTAAAGCTTCTTCACCAAGAGCTTTACCAACTTTTTCTGCAAGTTCAACATTAAATGAATTAGCAATTGTTGCACTTGTTGGGAAGCATGTCGCTGGTAAGGATTTATTCAATCCTAAGTGATCTGCTGCTGCAGCTTGCTTTCTAATACCATGTGGACCATCACTAAGGAACATTGATTTTATTCCTAAATGAGGAATATTCATTGTTTCCCAGAAATTTTTACCACTCGTTAAGCTAGCTTTTTCTTCTAAAGTCATCTTTTTTATAAGTTCATCATGTACCATAAAATTCTCCTATTGTGTAAGCGCTTTCAAACTTAATTAAATTTTAGAATAATAAATTTTTAGATTATATCACTTTACTACAAAATATATAACAAAATGAAACATTAAATTGGTTTTATGAAATTAATATCTATCTGACTTCTTTTGTAAATTCTTATTCGAGCGATGCTTAAAAAATTTATAAAGACCTTTGAAAGTGTTTCCATTTGCCATATATATTATATCATCAAGTTGTGTCTCATTTATAATTCCATTTGACATTGTGAAAAGAGATCTTAATGGCTGATTTAAAATTCCTGAATATATATTATTAGCTTTAAAACCTTTATTCTGCTTATAAAGTTTATTAACTTTATAGATAAAAAATTTGATTAATCCTTTTAATAAAGTAGATTTACATCTTGATAAATCAATTATCAATGTATTTTTATTTACTTTTATAACTTTTTTCTTTTTGTCACAAAATTCTTTATACGATAATTTATAATCATAGTTTAATGACTCAAGATATTTTTCATCACTTAATAATTTAAATGAACCATCACGATATTCATTTAAATACGTAAATTCATGTGACAAATCATCACCGTCAATTTCAATATTCTTCATTGCAATATCATTATCAACATTTTTTGATAAATAAATAGTATAGCGTCCACCTTCTTTAACAAACTTATCAGTTTTTTCATCATAGGTAATAAATGTCCATTCATCAAACGCTATAAAAAATGTTTTTGTTTCTCCAGGTCTTAACTCGAATTTTAAAAATCCTTTTAATTCCTTAGCTGGTCTTAAATAAGTTGACTCTATTTTTGATACATATAATTGAACAACTTCTTTGCTCTTTACAATAGAAGTATTTGTAACCTTAAATGAAACACCTGTATCATCAAATTTAATATCACTATATTCATAAGTAGCGTAACTTAGTCCATATCCGAAAGGATACAATACTTTTTTATTAAAGGTTGAAAAATATCTATATCCAATAAATACGCTCTCTTTATAAAGTGAGTTATTACTATCAAAATTTTCTTTTAAGTAAATATTTGAATTAGGATAATCTATATAATCTTTTGCCCAGGTTTCACTAAGTCTTCCAGAAGGAGATGTAGCACCAGTTAAAATATTAAAAATTGCTCTACTGCTTTCCATTCCAATTAAAGGAACGTATACTAACGCATCTAAATAATCTAAAACATCCTTTAAGTAAACTGCTGATCCTGAAGTAAGGACACCAATTATTTTTACATTATATTTATATATTTCTCTAATAAAATTTACTTGATTTGCAGGCAATTTGAATGATTTTCTATCAATACCTTCATTTTCTAAATCTTCAGTTAGCCCAATAAAAGCAATAATGTATTTTGGTTTTATAATCTTAATATAATTAATTGTTTCACGAAGTAAGTCTCCGTCATATTTGTTTTTAGGCTTTTCACTAAATCCTTTTAAAACTTTGACAATATTTAAACTATACTCTTTATATATATCTACAATTTGTTCGCGCTTAATTGGAGTTATTGTACTGCTTCCTCCTCCTTGAATTCTATTCTTAAAAGCAAAATTCCCACATATAAAACCTTTGTCATCATTTGTTAATGGCAGAATATTTCTTGCATTTTTTAAAAGGACGATGCTTTCTTCCGCCGCCATAAAATTAATTCTTGTGTGATTAAGAGTACCCTTCTCATTCATTAAAACTAAATTTGTCTTTTTATCTAAGTTTAGTATTCTTTGATATGAATCTAAGATTTCTTTTTTTGTTATTTTCTTGTCAATAAAAGCATCATAAATTTTTTTATCATTGACGCTATTACTTGAAGGCATTTCTAAATCATTAGTCGCTATAAAAGAATTTACTCTATTATCGATGGCACCCCAATCACTTATAACAACACCTTTAAAATTAAATTCATTTCTTAATTTAGTTAGCATTAAATATGTAGACTCATTTACATGCTCACCATTAAAAGAATTATAAGAAGTCATAACACAACTTGGATTTCCCTCTTTAATAGCAATTTTGAAAGGTAAAAGATAAATATCATTTAATGCTTTTTTATCAACAAGAACATTAGAATTGAATCTATTTGTTTCTTGATTATTTAAACAATAATGTTTCAAACAACTTGCAATTCCTTTTGATTCGATGCCTTTTGCTAAGGCACCTGCTAATTTGCCCGTTAAATAAGGATCTTCACTAAAATACTCAAAATTTCTTCCGCATAATGGATTTCTTTTAATGTTCATAGAAGGAGCCAAAACAACATTAACTTTATAGTATGTAGCCTCTTCTGCAATACAAGCACCAACCTCATAAACTAACTCATAATTAAACGTAGAAGCCAACGCTGTACCACTAGGAAAAACTGTTGCCGGATAACCTTTTTTAAGACCTAATTTTGAAGCTTCTACCATTTGCTTTCTAATTCCATGTCCACCATCAGCAAGATACATACCATTCAAATTTAAATCATAAGAAGGTATAGTTTCCCAATAATTTTTTCCACTAAAGCAGTCGACAATTACTTCAATATTTTTAGAAATGTCAAAAGAATTCTTTTCCATATAATAATTTTACAATTTTTATACAATCATTCAAATAATCTAATAACTTGAAAATAACTAGATATTTTCATGTAATTCTTAGTTCCAAATGTATGTTTTTTGAAATTAAGCTTGTAAATTATATTTATTATTCAACAATAAAATATCATCTTTTTAATTTTTATCTATATAATGAAACAATTTTACTATAAAATAAATTCATATGAGTTCCGCAAAAGTAAAAGTAATAGAATCTTACGATCAAGATTACATTGACGATTTAATCCTTAGCACGCATAGTGGCGAAACTAGATTTTTAAGTTACATAAAAGATGGCCGCTACCAAGATATCGAAAACGAATTTAAAAACACAGATATTCAATTGATAGTCGGTAAAATGTCTAATGATGCTATAAGGCAACTTCGATACGCTGCAGTAAGTGGTGTTACTTTATTCTCAAGAGTTGCTATTGCTGGAGGAATGTATCAAAAAGAATCACTCGCTTTAAGTGATAAATTTATACAGACAATTGATCAATTTCAAAATACTGATGACATTATTAAAGCCTTATTTGAAGTAATGATTACCTATGCTAAGGCTGTTCATGATTCAAAATTGAGTAATGTTTCAACTCCTATTGTTTTTCGTGCTGCAAATTATATTCATAACAACTTAGAAAAGAAAATATCTAGTGCTTCTGTTGCAAAACAAGTCAATTGTAGCGAGCAATATTTAGGAAAACTTTTTAAAAAAGAATTAAATACATCAATATCGCAATTTATTCTAAAAGAAAAAATCGAAAAAGCAATTATCTTGATGAAAGAGGACAAAATACCTGTTAATGAGATACCATATCAATTAAGTTTTTGCTCTCAATCTCATTTCATACAAAGTTTTAAAAAAGTAACAGGTACAACACCTGCTAAGTATAAAACTTTAATAAATGGATTTACTCCTAAATAAAAATCCGCGTCTCACAAGGCGCGGTTTTTAACATAAGCCTACAAGGCTTGTTACTGGCGACCCCGATTTCA
>CALVXH010000054.1 GCA_944368945.1 uncultured Bacilli bacterium | reverse complement strand
TTCGCTACATTTTTCAAATAAAAATTTGACAAAAATTAAAAAAATTAAAAAATGCGATTTTTCCGATAAATATCGCATTTATAAAGCAAAAATTATATTAGAATTTATGACTAAAAACCTATCACAAGTGTAAAACTACCGAAAGATTAATAAATGGTGAACCTGCTTCAATTAATGATCCTGTAGTTTTAGTTGGTGCTAGCGAAAGCTATGAAGCTAGATGCAGACATCACCATATTGTCAAAAAATAGTTTTTTTGATATATTATTATACATATATGTCGCCGAGTTTCTTGAATGTTTTAATAGATAATCCCGAGTACCATAATGTTTATGGAATACCCGATTGGGGATGTTGGATTATTATTGCAGTTTTATTATTAATCAGCGCTTTATTTAGTGCTAGTGAAAATGCGTTTAGTAATTGTAATAAATATCATTTTAAAGTTTTAGCTGATGAAGGAAAATTTACAGCTAAGATTATTTTAAAGTTGGTTACTAAATTCGATAATACGTTAGTAACTATTTTGGTTGGAAATAATATTGTCCAAACATTAACATCTTATTTAAGCGCAATGCTTTTTTATAACCTTGTTAAACTCTATAACTTAGCTGATGGAATTGATGCTATTTTATCGACTGTTTGCATGGGCTTTTTAGTTTATATTGTTAGTGATACTGTTCCTAAAATTATATCAAAAGAAATCCCAAATAAGCTTTGTTATTTTTTAGCATACCCAGTTTATTTTATGTATATTTTATTAACTCCTATTAGATTTTTATTCCAAGGAATTTTATATATTGTACATAAATTATTTAAAATTAAAGATGAAAATATTTTAACTAAAGATGACTTTATTTTAAGTGCTGATGAAGCAGTTAATGATGAAGAAAGTGAATCTATAGAAAAAGAAGAAGAACAAGAATTATTTGAGCCAAATGAAATTAAAATATTAAACCAAGCTTTCTATTTTGATTTAATTTCGGTTAAAGATGTTTTAACTCCTAGGGAAAAGATTTTTGCTTTAGATATTAATGGTTTAACAACAGATAAATTAAATGAATATATTTTAAATACTACTTATTCAAGAATTCCAATCTATGATAAAACAATTGACAATATAATTGGTATATTAAATGTTAAAGTTTATTTTATGGAATATTCTAATGATTCTCATTTAGATATTAGAAGTGTTTTAACTAAGCCTTTTTTTGTTGATAAAAACGCAAAAGTCGATGATATTTTTAAAGAATTTAATAGAGAAAAAATGCATATTGCTATTGTTAAAGTAGATGACAAAGTAGTTGGCATGGTAACAATGGAAGATATTTTAGAAGAACTTGTCGGTGAGATAAGCGAAAAAAGAGTAAATGTCTTAAAAGAGGAGAATAAACATGAATAAGGAATTAATATTAGTTTTTGTTTATTCAATAATCTTAATTGTTTTACTATTTTTAAGTATGTTTTTCTCCAGTAGTGATATGGTTTATGGTAGTGTGAATCTTGCTAAGTTAGAAAAGATAAGTAGAGAAAAGCCAAATAAAAAAGGTAACAAGTTAGCTTATAAACTTGCTAAAGACTATGATCAAACCATATCTACAATTTTACTATGCAATGATACTGTTAATGCTGGTCTTGATACTATATCGACTTTAGTTGGTGTTAATATTGCTTTAATTGTTTTTAAAGATAATCCAACAGTAATTACAATAAGCGAAGCATGTGGTTTAGCCGCTTCATTAATTTGCCTTGTCTTTAAAATAACTTTTGGAGAAATTATTGCTAAATCATTAGGCAAAATTTATAACATTAAATTATCTATTTTATATAGTAAAATTATTAATTTCTTAATTTATTTATTCTATCCAATAACAATATTAGTCAGTGGATTTGGTAAAGTTGTTTCTATGCCAGTTACAAAGAATATTTCTGAAATTAAAATTGGTGATGATGAACTTCATGAAATGGTTGATGAGATTGAAGAAAAAGGGGTTGTTGATGAAGAAAAAGCTGAACTACTTCATGACACAATTGATTATGCTACAACCGAAGCTTATGAGATTATGACTCCTAGAGTTGATGTATACGCAATTGATATTAATGATGATTTAAAAGATATATTAAAGGATGAAAGAACTTTTAGATATTCGCGTATTCCGGTATTTGAAGAATCGATTGATAACATTATTGGATATGTCTTAAGTAAAAGTTTAGCTCGTATTAATTTAGAAATGGAAAAGCATCCTGAAAAAGAACTTGGGTTAAAAGATATTTTATTAAAGCCATTAACATTCCCTAGATCAATGGAAATTAATGATATTCTTATTAAATTTAAAGAGACACATCAACACTTCGCTGTTATTCTTGATGAATATGGTGGCACTGAAGGTGTCTTAACAATGGAAGATATATTAGAGGAGATTGTTGGCGAAATTTGGGATGAAAGCGATGATCCTTCTGAACCTTATGTTAAAACTAGAAGTGGGGCATACATCATTGATGGAAAAATGAATTTAGAGGACTTTTGCGACCTTTTTGATTTAGATTACAATGAAATTGATACAGAATATGTAACAATTGGAGGATTCTGTATTGAATTATTAAATGATAATTTTGCTAAATTAAACGAAATAATTAGATATAAGAATTTAGAAATGAAAGTTATTGCAATTGATGAAAAGTCAACAATTGAAAAATTAAAAGTCAAAGTTCTTAAAGAAGAAAATGAAGATGAAAAAAATGAATCTAATTAATTCTAGATTCATATAAGTTATAAATTTTATTTGCAATATCAAGGATAGATGTCGAGTTATTGTCGTTATCGATAATATAATCAACATCTTTTTTTGCTGGAGTAAAGTAAGAATCATCTTTCGCTATTCTTTCATTAATCTCCTTTAAACCATCTTTACGTTCGATCATTCTTTCTTTTCTAGTAGCTGTTGAAGCATCTATATAAAAAGAAACAATTTTTTGATTTTTTAAACTTTTAAATTTCTTTAAACCATTAGGCTCTAAAATTAAAACTTTAAAATCACTGATTTCTTCATAGGTTGTGCCATAATAGTTTCCATTATAATTTACATATTCGATAAAAGCGTTCTCTTCAATTTTCTTTTTAAATTCGTCTAGAGAAATAAAATGATAATCTACATTATTAACTTCATTAATTCTAGGCAGTCTAGTAGTAGTTGTGACAAATTTTTTAAAATTAAACTTTTCAATCAATGCTTTAGCTATTTCTGTTTTTCCACTAGCACTAGGTCCTATTAATATAATCATGTTTATTATTTTACATTAAGGAAATAAAGAAAAAAATATTTTTTAAAAAAATGAAAAAAAGTTTTGAATACTTTTGTTGTACTTATGAAAACCAACTTAAGAGGTTGGTTAAATATGAAGAAAGGAGGCGCTAAGGTTACATAGTCTTATATTCCCCCTGAAAATATCAAATATACACTATTCATAACATAAAGACTATGTAACCAAAGGAAGCATTATGAGTTTATCATTAATTTTAAAAGCTTTAATATTGTGTTTTGGTTTAATTTTACCAGTATCAAATGTAGAAAATAATGAAGCATCTATACCTTATTATAATTACGATGCTAAGTTACCTGAGTATGTTATGGATCATACATTTGTATACCAAGATCCTCCTTATGGAAGAGTTTTAGACTTTACCATTGATATGAGTAATTATGAAGACTTAACTAGCGCAAGAATTTATATTCCTTTTATAAGGCATTATAACGATGGAAATATTAACTACAAAATTAGTTTAATTAAAAGTGATGGAAGTAAATTAATTATAAATGAAGGAGTAAATAAACCAACTGATTATAACTATAAAGGACAATTTAATATACCTTTTGACTTGCCTGTTAATGAACTTGGAATGAAGGGCCAAATTAAATTTGAAACATGGGAAGATGGTGCTTCGTACACAGACTGGTTTACTTTCTTTTTAACAAGTCCAAATGAGATATATCCTACTGACCAATATGCAATTATTTATTCATATGTCGTTTTTAAAGAAGATATTTTACATAATTATGAAGAGCGAATTGAATTTTTAAACTTGCCTAAAGAACTATATATAGAAAATTATTTTAAAATGTATACGGACTATATTTATATTAGATATAACACTATTAATAAAAGACAAAAATTTAGAGAAGGTCATTTATTGTTTTTAGATGAGCCTGGATATTTAAGAAAACCATTTAAAGAATATGATGAATTTCCAGGATATTATGGCGCAAATCTTGACTATTTTGATGGCGATCCCTATGAAGGAATTTTAAGAGTTTTTTATCAAAGAGCTTATTATCTTGATTTAGAAACTTTAATGATGAGTAATGACAAATATGATTTTACATATAATGTTGCGGTAAGAGATTTATTTTTTCCAGTAAATAAATTTGAGGAATATAAATATTTTCCAATGAAACTTATCTTAAAAAATGTAGGAAGAAGTTCAACTGATATTATTTATGATTTTGTTGTAATTTTTGGTGATGAACATATTCAAGAGACTTTATCTATTGGTAGAGATAATCCTGTGAAAGAATTTACACCATACATGGAGACAGTTAATTTATGATTTTACCAATCTTATTTTTTTCATTAACAATAATGACGACAATTGTTTCAACTTCTGTATTTTCAATAAATGGCAATTATATAAGAAGGACCTTTTATGAGATGCCTCCAGATGTAGTGTCAAGTGCAGTGTTTTTAGTTTCAACTAATGGATTATATGATCCTCATTTTAATAAAGATAAGCTAGAAGAAACTATCAAAGAATATTTATCAATTAATTTAAGTAACATTATAGATAAATATCAAATTGGTTTTGTCTATATCCAAGAGAAAAATGATAAATATTATATCGATTATAGTAGATACCCAAAAATTGTAGATATAACTTTTAAATGTGTCTATAACAAAGTATTTAACTTTGAAGGGACAATAAATTTTAGAGCATCAGGAGTTTATAATGGAAAATGAAAAATTAATAGAATATATAGAAAATAGTTTTTTAAAAGATTTATTAAAAGAAGAATCTATTACAGATATATCCTTTAATGGTGAAAATATTTATTACAAGGATAACTTAAAAGGAAGACTAAAAAGTGATTTAGTTATTACTAATGATGAAGCCTATTCATTTATTAGACAAATATCTAATTTGACAGATTCTTTATTTAGCTATAAAGATCCTATTTTAGATGTTAGCGTTGGCAAATATCGTATAAATGCTACACATTATTCAATCAGTAGAAAAAATAGAGAAAAGACAATTACTTTTTCAATTAGAGTAGGGTTTGATCAATTAAGAATAAAAGATAATGATGGATTTATAGATAAAAAGGCCTTCAAACTTGTACTATTTGCATTAAAATCTCAAAATTCAATTATTATTAGTGGCAAAACTGGTACAGGAAAAACCGAATTTCAAAAATATATTTTAAGTAAGCTTGATCAGTTTACTAGAGTCATAACCATTGATAATATTAACGAATTAGAAACAGATTATTTTTGTAAAAACTTAGATAGTTTAACTTGGCTTTCTTTTAACAATGGGCACTCTATTGATATGGATACATTAATCAAAAACGCTTTAAGAAGCACTCCAGATTGGTTAATAGTTGGTGAAGTTAGAGGAAAGGAGATGCTTACTTTATTAAATAGTGCGATGAGTGGACATCCAACAATAACGACCTTACATTCGAGAAGTGGAGAAAACACCTACAATAGAATGGCAAGAATGGCTATGATTGGAAATAATTCATTAATATATGATGAAACAATCGAAGATATTTATGATCATTTTAAATTAATTGTTCATTTAAAAAGTTATTTTGATGAGACAAAAAAGAAATATGTAAGATATGTCGATTCAATTGGAACAAATAATAAAAGTACTTATTTGGAATTATATAAATATCCAAATAAATTTACTAAGTTACCACTTTCTTTAAAAGAATATTTTGAATTAACTTATGAAGAATATACAAAATATAATTCGGAGATAAAAAATGAAAAAACTAAGTAATTTAATCAAAAATCTTTTGTTTTGCATTGTTTTTACAGCAATTTATTATATTATCACTTTAGATATTATTTTTAGTGTTATTACTTTTTTAATCTACTTAGTCTTCTTTTATTTTATTTATGATTTAAAACGTAATAAATATTTTGACACATTAAATAGAACGTATGAAGCAATATCTTACATGAATAATTTCATAATCAATTTAAGCGTTACCAATAGCGTTTATACAACTTTTGAAAATATGAAATCGAATGTTAGTGATAATCTAAAATTGCAAATCGAATCTATTGGTCATTTAGACGTAGAAACAAAAATTGAATATTTAAATAACTATTTCAATCTCCCTTTATATGGAGTCTTTATAAATATTGTTAAGCAATACATTGAGAGTGGTACAAATATTTTAGAAATATCACAACTATTGATTCACGATACTAGAAATCTTGAAGATCGCTTACATGAATTTGAAGTAAATGGAAAGCGCAAAGAAAAAGAGTTCTTAATAAGCTGGGGTTTGACCTTCTTAATTTTAGTAATAATGAAATTTTCTTTAAGCACGTTAACTAAAAATGTTCAGATGGAATTGGCTATTTTCCCGCTTCTTGTTCTTATTTACTTTGTTGCATTTTTAGTTGTTTATTACGTTTATATTTTAAATATATTTGACATAAGTTTCATTTTTAAAGGAGAAATTTATCGTGAAAAAGTGGAAACAAAAATTAGAAAAGCTAAATTTAAATTCAAAAAAAGAAACAACGCTTCTAGTGATAACTAGTGTAATAAGTTTAATTTTACCTATTGCAGTTTTCTTATTAACACAAAACATTATTTATTTAATTTGTATTTGCTTTATATCGCTAGCAATCGTTATGTTCTTTTTTAGAAGATATGACTATTTATTAGAAAGGAGGAGAGTTAATCTTGAGTTAGAGTTTATTGAAGTATTTTCTTATTTAAGAATTTACTTATCAAATAGTGAAAGCGTGTATCGTTCACTTGTTCAATCTAGTGAGTATACTTCTCAACAAATGAAAAATGAAATAAATACGTTTGTTAAAAAGATTGATGAAGATAAAACAATTAAGCCATTTATTGAATTCAGTAATTTATTTAAAAATAAACTCATTGAAGAGGTTATGATTTCTCTATATCAAATGATTGATGGAGGATTCACAAATAATTACTTAAACCAATTTATAACTTTATTTGATAACTTTAAAAATAGATATTTAAACGAAGATTTGCATAAAAGAATCAAGAAAATGGACTTATTTAACTCGCTATCATTACTTGGTGGAGCTTATATTATGTTATTAATATTATTATTGATTGTTAACGCTATTGGAGGTTTAATCAATGGCTTCTAAATTAGGAACAATACTTTCTTTATTCTTCATTTTCATTGCATTCTTATTTGGGGTTGATTTTGTAATGATTCAATTAACTTACACGAGTTTGGATTCATTATCATCAACGGTAAGTTATCGAATTTCGAAAACAGGTGAAATTAATGATTCTTTAAAATCATTTGTATACGAAAATGCAAATGCAACTATTGAACCAATTAGTGTGGATCATGCCTATGAAGAAGGAGCAATATTAGGATATTACTTGATTAAAGAATATAACTTAATTTCTTATGAGGCTCCACCAATCAATATTAAGATTAAACGTTTTGCTGTCATAAACATATATGGTTAATTTAGAAAGGAGATTTTATGTCAGAAATTAAAGGTCAATTATTAGGAATCGTTTTAGTATTAGCAATTTTTGGAGCAGTATCAACTGCCTTACTTACAGCTTTTAAAACTGCTACCACTAATGTAAGTCAAAAAGTTAGTGAAGAAACTAATCTTGAGTCCAGTGTAAATCTTTTAACTGATTCTACACTTGGTAATTTAACTTTTTAGGAAAAAATATTACTTAAATTAGTTTGCAAATAAATTTTCTATTAATGTTATAATATTAAGACGAAAGGAAATATGTAAAATGGCTGATACAAAATTAGAAATCGAAAAGATGATTAAGGAAAAACTTAATATTGCTGAAATTGATAGAAATGCAACAATTGCTACTTATGGATTAGATTCTCTTGATGTTGTTGAATTCTTATTGGACTTAGAAGATAGATTCAATATTACATTTGATTCAAATGAAACTAAGGGAATTAAAACAGTAGGTGAACTTTTAGATTTAATTAATAAAAAAATATAAAAACGCTATTTTTCCAATAGGTTAAAAAAAATTAAAAAAACTCTTGCTCAAGTGTTCAAATGTGTGTTAGTATATTTGAGCGCTTGAAGCGTAGTGAAGTGCTGACTTAGCTCAATGGTAGAGCAATCGGCTGTTAACCGATCGGTTGTAGGTTCGAGCCCTATAGTCAGCGCCACTTATTTGGCCTATTGGAGAAGTGGCTTAACTCACATGCCTTTCACGCATGCATTCATGGGTTCGAATCCCGTATAGGTCACCAAGTTGATTATTTGCCGATATTGTTTCGGCTTTTTTTATAACTTTTTAAATGCTTATTATTATTTAGTAAAATAATATTATATGAAAAATCCAAAATTTTATTATATTGCTGGTACTATACTTTGTAGTGTCAGCGCAGTCATAATCTTATTTTTCTTATTTCTACCTTCGATACTTTCAGAATTTCAATTTATTGGGTGGATTTCTTTTGCTGTTGTTATTCTTTTTATAATTGTTTTTATATATGGAATATATTTATTGAAAAAAGGAAATTTCATTAAATTAAATAAAAGCAATGACAATTATAAGAAACAATTCGAAGAAGAAGTCATTAATAAAGAAAGAGAGAAAAATATTAGGTTAGAGGACGAAACTAAAATGAACCTTAAACATTAGCAGTTGACTTGACAGAGTGCTAAAGTGAACTACAATATAGTTAGCACTTAGGAAAACAGAGTGCTAAATGTTATTGGAGGTATTAATTATGAGTAATTTAATTTCAAGAAATAATTTCGATCCTTTTTATGATTTATTTGTTTTTTCATTTGCTGATGAGAGAATAAGTGGTTTCATGAAGGCTGATATTGTTGAAAACAAAGATTCATATAA
>CALVXH010000053.1 GCA_944368945.1 uncultured Bacilli bacterium | reverse complement strand
ATAATTAATAAATAGTGACAAATTAAATGAATAACTTTGTGCAAAAATAGTGACAACTTAGATGAATAACCACAGAACTTTTTTTATTTTTTAATTTTAAAGAACTAAAACAGTTAAATCCTAATAAAAATGCTGCTAGATACGCTAGCAGCAGTAATTATAACATTAATATAATATTAAGAAATCAAAATATGTTGATTTTTTAAAATAATTTTTTCGTCACTAATTTCAAAGGCGTTTAATACATTTTCTTTTATTTCTTCTACATCAGTCTTATTCGTATGTAATGTACATAATATCTCACCTTTAGAAACCTTATCGCCAACCTTCTTATTTAATACGATACCTGCAGACATATCGATAACATCATCTAATGTCTCTCTTCCTCCACCTAGTCTCATACTTGAAATACCAATTGTTAAAGCATCAAGCTTACTAATATATCCATCTTTATTAGCATATATAGGAATTAAATATTTACTAACTTCAAATTTCTCTGGATGTAAAATATAAGAAATATCTCCGCCTTGAGCTTCAACGAATTCTAAGAATTTATTAAATGCTTTACCATTTTTAAGATTTTCTCTTAAATGGACCTTTGCTTCTTCTTCGTTATCAAATATTTTTGCTTGTTTTAGAAGAATCGCTCCGCTATCAACACATAGATCAGTTAAATCTTTTGGTCCGTTATTTTGCAATGTCTTTATAACTTCTTTAATTTCAAGATTATTACCAATAGCCATGCCAAGAGGCTCACTCATATCAGTAACTTCTGCTTTTACATCTTTATTTAATCTTTTTCCAATATTAACCATAGTAGTTGCTAACTTTTTAGCATCTTCAATAGTCTTCATAAAAGCACCACTTCCATATTTGACATCTAATAATATAGCATCAGTTCCACTTGCTAATTTTTTTGACATAATGGAACTAGCAATTAATGGAATCGAACTAACAGTTCCTGTAACATCTCTTAAAGCATAAAGTTTTTTATCAGCTGGATCTAATTTTTCATTTTGGCCGATAATAGCAATCCCTATTTTTTTAACTTGGGCTTTAAATTCTTCTTCAGTTAAATTAATTCTCATATGTGGGATAGATTCAAGTTTATCTAATGTTCCACCTGTATGACCTAAGCCTCTTCCGCTCATCTTTGCTAAATGAGCACCAAGCGAAGCAATCATTGGTCCTAAGATTAAAGAAACTTTATCACCTACTCCACCTGTTGAATGCTTATCAACTTTAACTCCAGGAATATCACTTAAATCTAAAACGTCTCCACTAACTCTCATTTCTTCAGTTAAAATAGAAGTTTCTTCATCGTTCATTCCTCTTATATATATAGCCATTAATAAAGCACTAGCTTGATAATCTTTTATTTCACCTGATACATATTTTGTAATAAAAAAATGAATATCTTCTTTAGTTAAAGTATGTCCATCTCTTTTCTTTTCAATAATTTCAATAATATCCATTAAACTCTCCTTAGTAACATTAAATATAGATTTTTATTACATATAAAATTATTATATTAAATATGGATTTTATTTTAAATCTTAATAAGTATTTATCAAAATCGTTTGTTAATAAATTACTCGATTCAATGGAAGAAAAAAAGACTAGTTCTTTAATTTTAAACACTAAAAAGATTGATGAAGTATCTTTTTTAAATTTATTTCCTCATTTAAGAAAACATCCATTTTTAAAATATGTTTATTACTATAATAAAGATGAATATGACTTAGGAAAAAATTATTTATTAATTGCTGGAGTTTACTATATTATGGATGCTTCTAGTTTAATTACTTCTTCTTTATTAGATGTTAATGATGGAGATTTAATTTTAGATATGTGCGCTGCTCCTGGAGGAAAAACAATATCTTTACTTTTATATAATTTAGATAAAAAGTTTGAAGTAATTTCTAATGATATAAGTCACTCTAGGGCTTTAGAATTGTCAAAAAATATTGAGCGAATTGGTGCAAGTAATGTAATAGTTACAAATAATGATTTTTCACTTATTAAAAATAAATACAAAAATGCTTTTAATAAGATTATTTTAGATGCTCCATGTAGTGGCTCAGCTATGTTTAGAAAAAATGAACTTGCTAAAAAAGATTGGACAATAGAAAAAGTTTTATCTCTAAAAGAAAAGCAAATTTTATTATTAAACGACGCTATTTATATGCTTCAAGATGGAGGAATAATTGTATATTCTACTTGTTCATTTAGTTATGAAGAGGATGAAGAAGTTTTACTTGAAGTTTTAAAAGTCAACCCAAATATTCATTTAATAAATATTCCTTTTAAAGAAGGATTTTATAAAGATAAAAACGTTAAAGAACCAATCCACTTATTTCCAAGTTTATATGAAGGTGAAGGACAATTTATTGCTTTGTTAAAAAAAGATGGTAACGATAAAAAATATGATTTATCTATCAAAAAAGAAGAAAAAAATAAGGATTTGAAGAGATTTAACTTAAATTTCAATCGTCAAATAACATTAAAAGATAAAATTTATTTAACTAATAACCCTTTAGATTTATCTAAATTAAATTTAATTAGACCAGGATTAGAAGTTTATGAAGTTAAAAAGAATTATTTAACTCCTTCCTTTAGTTTAGCTCACTATTTAAATAATAAAGCTTCGATCGAACTTAATGAAAAAGAAAAAGATTTATACCTTCATGGAGACGAAATAACTAAAGTATTAAATTTGAAAAATGATTTTTATTTAGTTAGTTATAAAGGTATAAATCTTGGATTTATAAAATACGTAAATGGAAAGTTAAAAAATTATTATCCTAAAGGATTACGTCATTAGTTCTTCTTAGAGAATCTTTTGACAAAATTTTCATCAATTTTAATTAATGATTTAACTCCTTCATCACATAAAGAATAACTAAGTTCACTTACTTCGACAGTGGACTTATTTTTATATTCATCAGGTGAAATAACTTTGTTTAACTTTAAAGGGATAATATAAGTTTTATTTTTGCACTTCTTATCTAAAATTCTTTGTGTACCTAATAAAGAGAATACATAAATTGGCAATTCATTTCTCATTGCAGGTTTAAATGATCCATAATGAAATTCTTGAACTTCCTTAACATTTACTTTATTTCTAGTACCTTCAGGGAAAATAATCCAATCAAGATCAGGAATCTCTTTCATTTTATTTTCGACATTTTTAAAAACTCTTAATTGCATTTTTAAATCATTACGATCAATAAATTCACCATTTAAAATTTTTATTGCTCTACCAACTAATGGAAACTTTAAAGTCTCTTTTTTTGCAACAAAAGTAATTGGTCGACTAGATAAAGCTAAAAAGATTAATGGATCCGCATCACTAAGATGATTACAAACTATAAATCTATTTTTTGCATTAGCAGGATAATCATTAAATCCATTTAAATCAATTTCACTTAGTGAAACGTTAAATGCCCTAAGAATTTTTCTAATCAAACCTTGAATTTTTGCAAATCTTAATTTGATGTCATATTTTTCAGGATGCTTGCTAAACTTTAACATCCATGAAAAATAAGCGTAAATAATTGCTGGCAAGCATTTAAAAACTACCTTAACGTATTTCCACATATTTATTTTTTAATAAAAGCATCAACTCTATGAGGTAAAATTACCACATTTTGTACATAGATATTGCTGTCTTTTAAATAACCTCCATCACCTAAAATTAATCGATAATAATCATTTAGAACTAAACTTAAAGATTCATTAGTAGGGTTAATAACTAATATATAATCATTGAGTTTATCATTTTCTTTTATAGTTCTTTTAATAATTAAGCACCCTTTTTCAATATTAACAAATGTTTTAGATTCTTGAATTTCTTTAGGATCAAAAGCATTTAAACATAATTTGCTTAAATATCTTCTATATTTAATAATGCTTTTAAAATAAAGATATTCATTAAATCTTTTATCTAATACCGAATAATCAAATTTATTGTATTCATCACCAGCATTATATGTATTGTCCCTCATCTTTTTAGAAAGGCCGATTTCTTGCCCAGCATGAAAAAAAGGAACGCCATTTGAATGCAAAATAATTAAATTTATTGATTTAATTACTGCCAAGATAATTTCTTCATTATCAGTTTTTAAAGTCTTGCAGATTTTATCATATAAAGTACAATTATCATGGCACTCTACATAATTAATTGATTGATTAGCGGTTAAAAATCTTGGTGGATATAGATAGTTAACTACTGAACCCATATTGGCAAATTTAAATCCTTCAATATATGAAGTATCACCAAGCATATAACCTGCATAAGAATTATTTAAATCATTGTTTCCACGAACTATGTCTCTAAAAGAATCATTGAAAAAAGCAATTTCAGGAACTTGAAATGAATTAAGAATAGATGTTTTTTTATCACTAGCTAAGTTAGTTCCCATGTCCCATCCTTCGCCATAAATCATTGCATCTTCTTTTAATTCTCTAACTTTTTTGACAACTAATTTCATGGTATCAATATCAATTAAACCCATTAGGTCAAATCTAAATCCATCAATTCCATATTCCTTTACCCAGAAAGTTAGACAGTCAATGATCATTTTTCTAACCATTTTTCTTTCTGTAGCTAAATCATTACCACATCCACTTCCATTACATAAAGTACCATTTCTATTTTTTCTAAAATAGTAATTAGGAACTATTTTTTCAAAAACACTGAACTCATAGTTATAGACATGATTAAAAACTACATCCATATTAACTTTAATCTTGTCTTTATGGAAAGATTGAATCATCTTTTTAAGTTCAATTACCCTAGCATATGGATCATTAGGATTAGTTGAATAACTTCCTTCAGGGCAAAAATATTGTTGAGGATCATATCCCCAGTTATATGAAGAATCAGGATTTAATTCATCAACTGTTTTATAATCATAAATCGGTAAAAGTTGAACATGAGTTATACCTAAACTCTTTATATAATCTAGTCCAGCTGGATTGCCATAGGCTGTGAATCTATTCTCTTCAGTTAAACCTAAATATTTTCCTTTATTAACAATATTAGTTGTCTTATCAATTGTAAAATCTCTTACATGAAGTTCATAAATAATGGTATCAGTATAATGTTTATAAATAGGTAAATCTTCGTTATATAAATCAATTTTTGTTTTAGAAAAATCGATAACAGCACTATCTTTTCCATTGGCACTACTTGCTTTTCCATATGGATCAGTAGTTATAAAGCTCATTCCGCTATTAGTCACTTGATATCTATAAAAATATCCATCATAATCTCCATTAAGTGTAATTTCATAGACGCCAGCGCTTTTTCTTTGCATCTTAAATGAAGCAAAAGGCTCATTTGAATTCTTTCTAATAAATAATGAAACTTTACTAGCTAAAGGTGCCCACACTTTAAAAGTAGTAGATTCTTTTCTATATGTTGCGCCTAAATCATCACCATCATAATAATACTCATCATCAAAGTGCTCAAAAGAAGTAGCATCATTTACATTTAAAGGTGCACTGCCAAAATCACGGCACTGAATAATATAATTTTTCCCTAAAGTTATAGGATATTTTGGCTTACATTCATATATAGAAATGCCACTTAAAAAAGATTGCTTTACAACATTTAAATTTTCAGAAAATTCTCCATCAACTATAAGCTGAAAAGGGACATTTTTAGGCTTTGCCATATTTGAAAATATAGCAATTCTAATAGTATTATAATCAATCAACTTAGCTCCAAAAAATGTATCAATCATAAATCACAACCCCAACACAATATTCGTTTTCATGAGACAATGAAGCTTTATATATTTTATTTAAATATTCAACATGGATTGCTCCACTATCTTCTTTACAAACAACAATCGTTTTTAAATCTAAATCCAAAATTCCCTTTTTAAGGCATTTAAGAAAAGCTTCCTTAATTGCAAATCTACTTGCAACAAATTCTTCTTTTTTTGATGCCTTCAAATAATATTGATATTCTTGAACATCAAAAATCTTTTTTGCAAGTCTTTCATGTTCCTTAAAACGAGGAATATATGTCATATCTATTCCGATTTCCATTAATAATTATTTCCTTCTCTTCTAGAATAATCCATTGTTGTCACTTCACTGCTTCCAGGATTTTCGCTTTGAGAGGTAACTTCAATATGGTGAACAAGGACTTTTCTTCCTTTTGCATTATTTGGGTCGCTCTCTTTAGCAACAATACCTTCTTCTTCTAATTGAGTGAAGATTTTACCAGCTCTAGGGAATCCAAATCCAAAAGTTCTTTGAATCTTGCTAATTGAAGTATATTCTTCATTAACAACCCATTTTTTGACCTCTTCATATTTATCATCAAAAGCCTTATTCATTTTTTGAGTTTGTTCTTCACTATCAACTGGAACTTTACTCTTTTCTTCTAAATCAAGGAATAAAGGATCATATTGAACTTCACCTTGGTCTCTTAAATAATCACATACCTTTTTTATTTCTTTATTGTCAACAAAAGCACCTTGAACACGTGTAAATCCTTGTTTTGAAAGCAAAGGACACATAACTAACATATCACCATTTCCTAAAAGTTTCTCAGCACCAGATTCTCCTAAAATAGTTGTAGAATCAATATAACTAGAACAACTTAAAGCAACTCTAACAGGTAAATTAGATTTAATTACACCTGTAATAACATTTGTTGATGGTCTTTGTGTTGCAATAATCATATGTATACCAGCAGCTCTCGCTTTTTGACCAATTCTAACAATAGGTTCACTGCACTTTCTATTGGTATCCATTAAATCAGCAAATTCATCACAAATTAATACAATGTATGGTAATTTATCTTTTCCATTTTCGAGTGCTTCTTGATTGTATTGTTTAATATTGCTAACACCTGTATCTTCAAAAAGTGTGTATCTTGCTTCCATTACATCAACTAACTTATTTAAAGCAATATACGCTTTATTTGAATCATTAATTGGTGGGCATAATAAATGAGGAATATCTTTATATTTTCCAAATTCAACTCTCTTAGGGTCAATCATAATAAGTCTTAATTCTTCAGGAGAATTTCTCATAATTAAGGACATAATTATACTATGAATAAAAATTGACTTACCACTACCTGTTGTACCACAAACAAGTAAATGAGGGAATTCTCTTAAATCAGCAGCAATAAATTTGCCACCAATATCAAGGCCGAAAGGAATCGTCATTTTTGAGCGTTCTTCCTTTTCTAACTTTTCAACACAATCTTTAAAGTTAACTAAACTACTCTTTGCATTAGCAATTTCAATACCACTGGTAGATTTGCCTTGGACAATAGGGACAAATCTTGTGTCAAGACCACCTAAACGAATACTAACATCACTAATGTATTTATTTAAGCCACTAATAGAAACATTTTTATCAGTTTGTAAATCATATTGAGTTACACTAGGCCCAATTGTATAAGAAATAATATTTGCTCCAACTCCAAGATCTGCAAAAATTTCATTAATTTTTTGCTTTCTTGCGTCGGCAACTTGAATATTTTCATCCATACCCTTGGTTTGATCTCTAACTTCAAGTAAGTCAACTGAAGGATATTTAAATTCTCTTTTAATTGATTTCTTAGGTTCGTATTTATTGGAATACTCTTTTTCAGGATTTACAAGTTCTGGCTTTTTATTAGCTAAAGCATCAAGTTGCTCTCTAGTAAAATGATTAGATGAGCTAACATTTGTAGGATTTTGCATTGGCTCTTCATGCACATTATAGTTATTATCAATGTTATTAAATTTGACTAATGCAGAATTTGTATCTTCATTAGCATTCTCATTTCTATTAAGTTCAACTTGAGAAGCTTTATTTTGAACAACTTCTTCAACAGGTTTCTTTATTGATGTGTTAAACGACTGAGTACTAACTTCATTTACTTTGTTTATATTTTCATTATTAGAAATGTTAACAAGATTTGTGTCTAAATTTTGATTAGAAAAACTAGTTGGATTTGATTTTGATTTAGGAATCGTGAACATATCGCTAATTCTAGTTCCAAATTTATGATCATCATTTTGATTTTGAGAAGTTGTCTTCATTCTTTCATCCGCATTAAATTGTGCTTGATTGGTATAAGGAGTTTGAATTTGTTCTTCTTTCTCAGTACTTATAGGAGAAGAAACATTAACTTTTTCTTCTTCAGGATTAATAGAAAAAGTTGCTTTTCTTAAACCGGCTTGATTTCCATCGACAATTTGTTTAGGCTGAAAAATTTCACTATCATTTTCACTAAATTTAGAAGATACGAGATTATTAGTACTAGGATTACTAACAGGTTTAGTCTCTTCTAATTCGTTTGCTTTTAATTGATTTTTCTTCAATTCTTGATTAGTTTTAATCGCGTTAATTGCAGTTGTATCATAACTTATATCTTTTGCTAAATTAAATGATGCATCATTAGCAATTGTTTTTTTAGCAAAAGTTTGATGATAGTAATCAATAATAATTTTTGTAAATTTAATAGAAATTTTACTAAATGTGAAAAATATTCCAGCAACTAAAAATAAAGATCCGATTACATTGCTCCCAATATAAGTCATGCCACTATTGATTAAAGCAACTAAAAACATTCCAATGACACCACAATTTTCAAAGGTAGAAACCATAGGGAATCCATCAATAATATTTTTAGTGAATACTTCTTCAAAATTGCTAAAAGTTAAATATGTATTTCCTTCCGTTGTTTGTGAATTTGCAATCAAAATCAAAGCACCTAAAATAATAAATGTGACACCTAAAATAGTCATGTTTATATTTAACTTAAAGCGCTTTGAAGAGAAAGTTAAAGACATTCCAACAAGGAAAATCAAAAAATAAACGGCATAAGTTAAAAAGCTGCCAAATAAAAACGATAAACACCAAGTAAAAAATCTACTTACATAAATAAAATAATCATTAGTAGTTGCATTTGATAAAGCACCAAATATTGCTACTAGAGAAATTAAAATACCACCTGAAACTTTTATCCAATCAGTTGTAAAGCTGCTTAAAAATTTTTCTTTAAATTTATTCATACAAAATAATTATAATCAATCAATAAGTAAAAAAATAGATTATTTATTTATTAAATAAATAAATTTTTGTAGGAATTTTCTTCTAAAAGTAAGTTTATCATAGTTAATATTTATTTTGGCTAATGATATAAATTTATTTTACTTTAATTTAGAGAATTAATTTATCTCAATTAATTCAATCAGTTTTTATTTTATTATTAAAATTCCAATAATATAACCAAGTAAATAACAATCCACCAGCCTAGCTGGTGGTTTTTCATTTTCGGGCGCTAAAGCCCTCATATACCAGCCGCCACATGTT
>CALVXH010000052.1 GCA_944368945.1 uncultured Bacilli bacterium | reverse complement strand
AAAATCGGCGAACAATATCTTGAACGCCGAATTATACTTTGATTAAAATTTTAAATTTAACACTAGAAAATTATACCCTGAGCCTAAAGTCAGGTATTATACATTTTTATCTTAGATTTTAAAATCTAAAAACATAAAGTTTATTTCTTAACAAGTTATAAAACTCCACCAGTTAAATCTTCAATTGGGTTTTTATCAGTGAAAATAGCAATTGCTAAGTAATCATCATCTACATCTTCATTTCCATTTTGTGAAGCATTACCTGCATAAATTGCATTATCAGTATCACTTGAATCTAATAAAACATAGATTGTTCTAATTTGATTTTCACCTTCAAAAATAACTTTATAAATAATGAAATTAAACTTAGTTAGGATATTTTCATTATCTGGATTAATTTGTGACGGCGTAAATCCAGGAGCAAACTCAAATGCTTTTTCTTCTACTTTACCAGTAGTTTCGTTTTTATAATAAAGATACTTTTTACCATCATTTTTAAGGATATGTCTATAAGCATATAAATGATCAGTTGTAGCACCTTCTGGCCATAAATCACTAAAATCTGCCTTATTTACTTTAACCATTTCTTGAGGTAAGAATAAATTAAAACTTTCATCAAGATCTTCACCTTTTTTCATGACAAATTTATATTTAGAGCCATTGTAAGTTAATTTTTCATTTAAAACTCCAAAACTTCTATCTGCAAGTTCGTTATAACGTAATGAATATTCACCTTCAATTGATTGATACCAAACATCATTAATTAAGAAATAATAATAGAAGTTTGCACTTGAAGCATCGCTTTTACATAATCCAGCATGTAATTCATCAACACTTCCCCAAGCACCATTTTGTCTTAAATAAATCATCTTAATAGTATCAGAATTGATTTGCTTTAAATCCCAATTTAAGACTCCGTTATATTCTTTAAAACTATCATCATTAGTGTAAGCATATGTTCTTTCACTCATATCAGTAGCAATATGCATTTCTTCATCGTATTTAAAGTTAGTTCTATATTCTCCATTAATAAAGACAATGAATTCATGAGCTGAAGCACTATTTACATAATTTGAATCAATAATTTTTAAGGTATGATTATCATCAAAAGTTTTAACTTCTACCCATTCTTTTGTTGCGTCATTATCAATATCAGCATAAGCATAAATTTTATTAGTTTGAGCGGTAATAAATAATTTATTAGCCTCAGGAGAATTCTCTAAGAAACTGCCTTCAATAAGACCATTTGTTTTATAAGGCATAATATATAATTTTCCATTAGATTCATATGTGCCTTCATTACTTATAGTACTTGTTTCTCTCCAATTATATTTGCCTTCTTGATCACCAATAACATAAAGCATAGTTGTTTCAGAGAAGCTTGTTATTAATGAATTTTTACTCACACCAGTAGTCTTATCTTGATCATTAATATGTGCTGTCCATTCTTCACTTTCACTAGTATAAGAAGCTAGTTTATCACTACCATTATTAAGAAGTTCACCACTATTTCCATTATCTTCTAGTAGATAATAATAGCCATTTGCATTTTTAATTAATTTTGATGTAAATGAATTTGATGAACTTCCAATATATCCTTCTAAAGAATAACTTGTAGTTAAGACTTCGCCACTACTTGTTAACTCATTTACATTTGAAATATAAGTTAAATTGCCTTCATGGGTTTTAATTAAAGTTTCAAATGAATTAAAAGCTAAACTATCAAATCTAATACTTCCTGAAATTGTAGCTTTACTATCTCCATCTTCTAATGAAATAGAATTTGTAACATAAAGACCATTATCTCCTTCAGAAACTACCATTCCATTATTACCTAAAGTTAAATTAGTTAAGATTAAATTACTATCTTTAGGTACTCTGATTTTTGTATTAACAGTTACATCACTTAATGTCACTTTAAATGTTTCATTAGAAATGCTAAAAGGGAAATCTCCTGTTCCAAATTCATCGATTTGAGGTGTAAAGGATGAATCATCTGTAACTGTAAATAATGTAACGTTATTTAAAGAAACATCAGTTGAAGCATCAAAACTACTAATTTTCGACTTATTAACTACTAATTTTCCACTATTTAGTTGAAATAATGCTTTTTCTGTTGGTGAAACAAATTCAATTGAGTTTTCATTATAGTAATCACTGCCAACATAATCAATTTTGGCTTTTATAGTTGCACCAGCATTAACTGCAACATCTACAAGTAAAGAATTTAAACTATATTCATCAAAAGGTGAAATCTCATTATCAACTCTCGATTGTACTTCATCAAATCCTTTGTAGTTGTTAATCGTTAAATTTGTTTCTAACGTAGCGCCATTCTCTAAAACAAGTTCTCCTGTGCCGGTAGAATCATAAATATAGCCATCACCAATAATACTTCCACCATCTTTTACAGTTAACTTATGACCATTTAAATCAAGTGCTGCATAACTTCCAACATTTACTCCACTTTCGCTATTAGTATATCCAATTTGAGAACCAATAATAATTTTTCCACCATTACTGATTTCCAAATCTGAATCTAATTTTAAAGTTATAAAAGCATCTTTATACGAACCTTCAGCTTCGCTCATTGAACTCACTACACTTCTAGATGATTTTGTATCTAATGAATATTTTTCAAATGGTAAATAAATTGTTTCACCATTACTTAAACTACTAACATCACACTTAAGTGAGTACTTATTATTGTCATCACTTAGCATATCCATTTGATAGAATGGGTTAATAATTTTTGAATAACTAAATGCCTCTTCAAAAGATGCAAACTTTTCTGTAGAAAATTCATTATCTTTTTCATGATAAATTTTTAATGAGTCATTTATTGCATTTGTAAAAGCAAGATTAATTGTTGAAGAATACGGGAATGAATCAATATTCATATTGTCATAATCTTCAAAATAAATATTTTTAATATTGGTATGTGAAAATGAACCTGTAATATTTAGTTCAATCTTATTGTTATCTGAGCCAATGTTTAATGTAGTTTCACCAAAATCGACAGTCTCAAATGGAGTCTCAACATTTTGAGAATTATATGTTTTAGGAATGTATAGGCCTTCTAAGTCAAGATTACTAAAAGCATTAAATTGTACACTTTCAAGTGATGAAGGCAAATATACATTTTTAATTTTGCTATTCGAAGGTTCTTCATCACTAGATCTTTCACCATTAAACGCAAAAAATGATACAGTTTTTACTCCATCATTAATATAAATATTTTCAACTTTATGGATATTCGAAACACTACTTGTTGATGATTCATTTTGATTTAAAAGCTGATTGATAATTTTATTAATTAAACTAAAAGGTCCAACAACTACTTCTCTAGAATCTTCAAAATTTGTGTAATGAGTTCCTTCGATTGTAAGTGATTGAGGCATCTCATCATTTGATTGAAGGCCCTTACTTTTTCTATACAAGCCATTAAATACTTCGCTTATAGAAATAAAGTTTTGAAATTCTGTAGGTAACACAGCATCTTCTAAACTCGCAAGTTCTTCATATAGATCTTTTCTTAAAATACAAACATCTTTACCAGTAAAATCAAGTAATGAATCTGTATATTGACTTAAACCATCTATTTTTAACGATAAATCACTTATATAGAAAAAGTCTGGATTATACGCCTTAGCATTTGAGGAATCCAAAACTTCTCCTTCTTTATTTACCATGGAATATGTGGCTATTGTGCCGTCAGCAAGTTTCTCATGAAGAACTAGAGGCAAATTTTGCATAAATGTTTTAATATCAAATTCAACATTTCCGTTAATTGTTTTAACAAAATCACCTAATGTTATGTTATCAGGTGCTCCATTTCCATCAGAATCTTCTACCTTTAATGGCAAATTTCCAATATCAGCAAAATAATTTGTACTTTCACTAAAAGTAAAATCAGTTATTTTGAATTGTCCTAAAAAGCTAACATCATTTTCGCTTCTAACAAGAGCTCCTCTTAATGTTTCAATATCAAAATAAAAAAGTGGATCCTTTTCTAATGTAGGATTCTTTTCATAAAATAAATTGTAAGCTTTCTTCGCTTCGTTTTTAAAATCTAAAAAAGGGTCTTTGTCATAATTGCAGGAAGTTAATAATAAACTAAGTCCTGTTAAGCTGACTGCTAATAAACTTTTTTTATTCATAATTATTCCCCTTCATTGCAAACCTTATTCATAATAATTGCACCAGCAATAGCAACATTTAGACTTTCAATATCTGAAATATTGATTTTTAAGGTGAAATCACATATGTCAAGGATATCTAAAGATATCCCTTGACCTTCATTACCTAAAATTATCGCATATTTATCGTTTTTATTAAACCTAAAGTCGTTTAAACTAATAGTTTTTTCACGTAATGCAGTACCAATAAGTTTATATCCTTGTTTCTTTAATTCTTGGAGAGTCGAAATATTGCCATTTCTTAAATCAAGTTTAAAAATAGAGCCTTGTGAAGCTTGTACAACTTTAGAGTTATATCTATAAGCCGTTTTAGGTGTAACAAAAATAGTTTTAAATTTAAATCCTAATGCAGTTCTAAATATAGTACCGACGTTCCCTGGGTCTTGCACATCATCCAAAAATAAAACAAAGTTTGATAATTTATCATAACTATCAATATATTTACAAACACCAATAATTCTAGCGACACTCTTACCTTCACTTAATTTTTCTAAAATTTCATTTGTGACGATGTATTGATTTGGAAATCTAGTTTCATCCATCTTATGTTCAGTTAAAATAAAAAGAAGATTTTCGCCGGCCATCTCACATAAATGTTCGCCTTCTATAACAAATTTCTTTTCGCTTTTTGAAAATGAGTTATTTTTAAGCTTGTAAATATATTTAATTAAAGAATTATTTTTGCTTTTAATTTCTTCTATCATTTGAAAATACCTTTTCTTAATTTTCTATCTAACAGATCGTAGTTAGGACAATATCTATACACAACATCATAGAATTTTTTTGAATGATTGCGTTGAAAATCATGTGCAAGTTCATGAATAACAACTGAATCAATAATATCTAATGAGTAATGTATTAAAATAATATTTAATGCAATAGTTTTAGTGCGAGAACTATTCGATCCATAGCGTGTTTTCATGCTTTTTACTGAAACTTTGTAATTTGTTTTTACATTCATTATTTTTGAATAATAACGCACTCTCTCCTCTAATAATGGTTTTGAAATTTTCTTCATTTTTGTGTAGAACATTTCTTTATTGCCAAATAAATATTTTTTTCCATTAAATGTAAAGAATCCATCACTTAAATCAACAAATTCACCTAGAATATATACTCCATTACTAGCAAAATAATTATCTACTACTTTTTTAACTAGTTTTTCTAGCATTCCATTTAGTGATTTAATCAATTGATCATCACTTACTCTAGAGTTAGCACTAACAAAAACTGTGTCTCCACGAAGTTTATAGTAATTATATTTTTGCCTATATCCTTTGTAATCGACATGAATTAAATACTTTTTTTCTTTAAAAATGTAATAAAATTCTTTACTACGCATATGGAATTATTATAAAGATTTCTTTATAATATTCAAAGTTAAAAAGGATGGAACGACTATGGAAACTATATTAGTAAGTGCTTGTTTATTAGGTGATAATGTTAAATATAATGGCAAAAACAATTACGATGAAAGAATTGAAAAACTTAAAGAACTATTTGATATAGTTCCAATATGTCCAGAAGTTTTTGGCGGATTACCTACTCCTAGAATACCAAGTGAAATTAAAGGAGAAAATGTTGTAAACGAAAAAGGTAAAGATGTTACCTACGAGTTTAATAAGGGCGCACATAAAGTAATTAACATCGTTAATTTCTGTCATGTAAGAAAAGCTTTATTAATGGATCGTTCTCCAAGTTGCGGTGTAAATAAAATATACAATGGTAAATTTAATGGTACACTTATCGATGGGATGGGTTATACTGCAAAGTTATTAAAAGCTAAAGGTGTACAACTTTATACATTAGATAGCATCGATGAACTAATAGAATCTAAAGGTAAATAATTTTAAATGAAAACAAGAAATATTATCTTAAAAATATCGCTATTATCGATATTTTCTGCATTAATTTTTATTTTTACGTCATTTATATCAATTCCTTATGGTGGTGGAATGGGTTACTTTAACGCAAGTGATGGTCTTATAATGTTCGCAACTGCCTTTTTAGGTCCAATCGTCGGTACATTTAGCGGTATTATTGGATGTAGTCTAGGTGATTTATTTTCAGGCTATGCAATATGCATTCCATTTACAATTTGTGCGAAAACTATTGAATCTATCGTATTTTTTCTTCTTTTTGATTATTTATATGCAAAAAAATACTTGAAATATATTTCATATTTCATTGCACCACTATTTATGGTTCTTTCATATATTCCATATTATTTAATATATGATGATGGAAAAGGCGTTTTAGCATTAGTTAATAGTTGCTTTGATCTTATTCAAGGAGTGATTGGAGGAATTATTGGTATCGCAATTTATCAATTGCTAAACAAAGTAAATCTTCCAACTTATTATATTAAGGAAACTATATTTAATAAAAAAAATAAATAATGGCTTTTTATCAAAGTCATTTTTTTATGTTTAATACAAATTATAATAATGTCTACTGTATCTATTTCAACAAAGTTAAAGTTTTATACATCTATTGCAACTTATTTTTTTAATTTTTGCAAATTTATAAGCTATTTCAACTAATAAATTAAGCAAATGATTAAATATAAAGACGATTATATATTATCTTTATATTAGATTTAATATACAATTTTAAATTATTATAATGAATATTGTATATAAAAGTTATATTTAATATTTAATAATTATTTCGATATAATCAATATTTTTTAATATAAAATTAAATATAATTATTAAAATTTTATATAATTATTTTTATACTTTTTTTATTAATATTTTATAAATGTTGTATAATATACTATTTTTATTTCATGGAAAACTGTTTATTTCAATTATTATACTTATTATTCATCAAGTTCTCTTTTTTTGCATCTTTATAATACTTATCAGATATTATCCGCGTGTTGTGTGATCTTACAATATTATATTGGTTTCCAATAAACGAGTAACCTATAATTTAAATGAATATTTAAACATTATTTTTAAGTTGAATTTTTCAGCAATATTCTTATTTTTAAATAATTATATTTTTATCTTTTTTTAATTGAAAATAAGAAATTATATAAATAGATTGTGAACACTAATTTTAAAAATTAAAATTCGTTTTTTAGATTTTCTATATATATGATTTTATAGAGTAAATAATGTATTACATGTAATATCAAATCGTTATCAATTTTGTAACGTTTAATATTGAGTTTAAAACTTCTATTATAGTCTATTAGTTTAAATTTATTTTTATTGATTCAACTAAAAGCTTCATATTCTTTTTTTATACTGTATTAAACAACATATTATATAATTTTAATATTTGTGTATATTAATTTCATAAAAATTATTATGTTTATTATTAAATACTAACTTATAAAAAGTATGAATAAATAAGCAATTTATTTACATATTTCAATTATTTATATTACACAACATTTATTATTTTTATTATTAAAGTGAAAAAAATTATGTTTAAATTTTAATTTTTCAATTTTTAATCGGTAAATTTTCTAGTTAAGCTTTTTCATTTGAATGTTTTTCTTATTTTTTATTTTAACTAATTAATTGTTTAATGTAGTATTTGGTAACGTCAATTTAAATCTGCCAAAAATCGGAATTTAAAAACGCCAATTTTGTGAATTATTCATCCTCATTAAAATACTTAAGTTTATCCTTTGTTCTATATGAAAGACCAACTATTGAAAATATTTTTGAATGATGGAGCAAGCAATCTATTATCGCATTTGCAATTACTGAATCTCCAAATACTTCGCCCCATTTGTTAAAACTTTTGTTTGTCGCAATTATTGTTGGATGCTTTTCATATCGTTTACTTATTAATTGGAAGAACGAGTTTGAATCTTCCTTTGAAACAGGCAAAAATCCTACTTCATCAATAATCAATACACTATAAGAGGTAAAATGCTTTAATCTTCTGCTTAGAGTATTTTCTAATTGTGCTTTTTTCTTAAGTAATTAAATCATTTGCTGTGATGAAATAAGTTGAATATCCATTTTTAGAACTTTCTATGCCTATAGTTGTTGCAAGATGTGTTTTGCCAACACCAGAGGTTCCTATAAATATTAAATTTTCATTTTGCTCGATAAAGCGAAGATTTTTTTAAATCTAAAATTTCTTCCTTTTTTAAGTTTTGTTGAAAAGAAAAATCATAATCATCAAAAGTTTTTATAAAAGGGAAATGGACTGTTTTGATCATAGATCTATCAACTCTTTCTCGTCTAAATCTTTCTCTTTTTGAGTCATTTCATATAGTGAGTCAACAAAACTTAAATCGCCGGAATTCACTTTATCAATGAAATAATCTATGTTTTGATTAAATGTCAAAAGACCTATTTCATCGAAGTTATTTTTAACTTGTTGTAATTATTCATCATAAATTTTTAAACCTTTCTAATGCTTTTTGTGAATAATCATCAATTAAGTCCTCATTAATATTTTTAGCTCTAAGGAAGGCGCTATAGTGATCTTTTGAATAATTCACCTTTTGATTGCTAACATCATGTTGTGCAATAAGAAGACTATTGTAAAAAATTGAAACTTTTTTACCGTCTCCTTCAATTTTTTTACACGCTTACCGATGAATTTTTCGTCAACACTATAATATTTTCTGTTATAATTAATTAAACCGGTTTGAGGAACTTTTGATGTTTGGGTGTAGATAGTTGATATGGTTTCTAGTTTTGAACTATTTAGCTCCTTTAAAAGTTCTTTTTCTTTTTGAAATAATACTATTGGTGGTCTTCCCAGAAATTGATTTACTTTCTTTTTATTTATCGTCTCATTTAAGCGATAAATTTTCTTAAAAAGGTTGCAATTCGTCAGTTATTTTAGTGTTATAACTATAAAGCTACTGCGCAAATTTATTTGCGACTTCGCACTTTCCTTTTGTTTGAGGAGTTCGC
The DNA here is from genome assembly GCA_944368945.1 of uncultured Bacilli bacterium. GTDB lineage: Bacteria > Bacillota_I > Bacilli_A > RFN20 > CAG-826 > Onthovivens. The sequence continues at coordinate 336 of CALVXH010000052.1, read as the reverse complement.
ACTTTGCATAACTTAAGCTCAACATCAATATCTTTAAAGAATTGGACAATAGTTGGATGAATGTTTCTATTTCCGTTTTTGTCGATATTAATTATTGCGCTCATACTGTCAGTTAACACTTTTTTAGTCTTTCCACCGAAATATTCGAACGCATGAAGTAGACACCTCATAAAATCTTCTTCTGTTTTACTTTTAGAATACTCAAAATAATGCATTCTTGAATATCCTAGAGTTGCTGTGAGAATAAATTAAATTGACATTCCTAGACAAGAACAAAAGTGAATCATAATGATTCACGTCCACGACTTAATTGTCGTGGTTTTTTATTTTTTCTTA
>CALVXH010000051.1 GCA_944368945.1 uncultured Bacilli bacterium | reverse complement strand
ATAATTAATCATAATTTTCAGTTATCCTTTCAGTTATCCTTTTTCTAACTTTCTTCTATACCAAAATGCATAGAAACCTCTTACTAAATTTATATATTAATCGATAAATCAATATAAGTACTTGAAGTGTTACTAAATTATTAAATGAATTTTCTCTTCAATAATTTAAACATATCTTTTTATATATTCTAATCACTAAGTAATGTAATTCATACTTAGTAGCTACCATCTTACATAGATAAAATTTTCAATGAAAAATTTTAAATTAACTTAGAAAATTAAAGTAAAAAATTAATATATTATAATTGAAATCGTTGTAAAAACTGACTTTTTTGCTAAAAATTGAATAAGATATCCTAATAATCTTATAGTAAATATATCATAATTATTTATATATAAAAGTAATCTTTATCATCAAATATTATCACAATTAATTATTGTATTAATAATTGTAGTATAGCAAAAATCATTGATAGATATATAAATTCAATTCCTTTCTTTATTATTTATGGCTCATTTATTGCTTAATATTAGATCAATTAACTCTTCTAATCCTTCACTAAGATGATATCTATTTTTGTCTTTAAAGTAATTAATCCACATTACTTCACCTTCATCACTACTTTTAAGTTCACCTTCATATTCATTAGTATAATAAAGTAGACCTAGATATCTAACATTATTTCTCCAGTCCCACTCTTTAATAGCACATAATTTAGGATTTTTAATAGTTAAACCTGTTTCTTCTTTCATTTCTCTTATGACACTTTCAATTAAGGTTTCTCCTATTTCAACATGTCCTCCAGGTAGATTTATTCCTGGCCAATCATTTTTATGCCTATTAATAAAACAATATTCTCCTTTAGAGTTTTCTACCATACACATATTGCTTAATATAACTCTTGTAATTCTTTCCATTTTGATACCTTCAATTAACAATATAAATTATATAGTAAATAATCTAATTAATTTATTATTAAATGAATAAGTATGTTTAATTGTAATTAACTTTGTAATTACAATTAATAGATATTTATTTAGCATATAAGTCAGTCAATATTTTTAACAATAATGTTAACTTTTATTTAATTAGACCTTGCACTAACATGAATACAGAAATGATATCCATTAATATCAAAATCACGTCGAACTAACTGCACGTCTAAGAAATTATTATAATAATCCTTATTTATAAGGTTATTCCAAAAATCATCCATTGATGAAGAATCATTAACTAATCGACTTAAAAACTTAAAATTAATAACAGGCATTTTATAATCACGATATCCAATAAAGTTTTGTGAAATAAGAAACTCTCTAAATTCACTTATTTCTTCTACTCCAAACAATTTATATAATTCTTTTCTGTTATCTATTAATAACTTATTTTTATTGATTCTTTTATAAACAAAATCATCGATTTTAGAAGTTAATTTACTAGCACTTTCATCCCCATCAACTAATTTAAACCATTTGCACTCAATAATATAAACTACTTTTGATTTAGTATCAAAAATCAATATGTCATATTCACCAGAGTCTTTTTCATTAAATCTAAACTTTTTATTTGTGCAAAACTTAATTGAATCATTGTATTTTTTAACAAATAGTTTTTCTATATCTTCAATCATTTGCTTTTCTTTTTGCTGACTAATTAATGATTCGATTTTTTTATATTCACCACTACTAAATAAAATATTTAATATTTTTAAAGGAAAGTAAGAAAAAATTACAACTAGTGTAGGAATATAATATCTACCATTAATTAAAAATAAAGGTTAAAATAATGTAAACTTATCATTTTGAAATTTTTCATTATAAGTGATTGCATGAATTAATTCTTTAATTAATGATTCATCTAATTTTGTAACTATTTTGTAAAATGTAACTAAATCATCTAAAGCAAAATTTGTTTCTTTCGACCTAAAAGTTAATATAGCTAGATATTGGGTAGCTGCAGAAAACTTGATTATATCTTCATAAGAGAAAGATTTAATTTTATACTTAAAATCTTTAAATTCAGATATACCTTTATTAATATCAACTAACTTTTTATATAAATCTAAAAGAAATTGGTCTTTTGCTAATCGCAAAAGTTTATTAGAATTCGTCTCATAGTTAGCAAGTCTATAAATTTGATAAAGAATCTCATTTGTAATACTTTCATCATCACTTATGCGTTCATAATCTCTAAACGCTTTTGCGTCAGGCTCAAAATATATATTTTGTTTTGAATCATATTCAATTTTTCTCTCTTTAACTATGCATCTTGCTAGAAAGTTTCTTACATAAACATAATTATTATGAATAAATTCATTAAATTCTTTAATTCCATAATAAGAAACATCTTTCAGTTCTTTATTAACTTCATTATTTTTAGCATATTTATAAATAAATTTTATTATGATCCTAAAATCACTAATGTTAATTTTATTATCTCTAAAAGCTTCCATTTTGTCATTTAGATACTTTTGATCAGGATAATAAAAATTTATTAAACCAATAAGTAATTCTTCTTTACTATATTTTTTAAAAAGAACATCTTCACTTATACTATCATCAATTTTATTTAAAAGTTTTTCGCAATCGATTCCCATAATATCTTCCATATTATTAAAATTATTTATCGCCAACTGACCTTTTCATCAATTTTAATTATTTTTAACCCTATATCAAAATAATATCATATATAAAAAATACAATACAATTGTTGGAAACAACTAATATATAGCTCATTTAGTTATTTATTATTACATTTTCATAATAAGCTTTGCTTGCGAGGTAAAAAACATAATTTTTAGTTAATTCCAAAGTATTCGAAAACTTTATGCTAATGCCAGTAAGTAGCTGACCTGTTTCATTATAAGTGCAAGTAGCTACTCCTAATACACGTTCTGATACAGAATCCATTAAATAATAGTATGACTTATTATTTAAAACAGAATCTTTATAGTAACCTTCACTAATGTTGCTTGAAACTCTTTTTTCAACAAAATATTTAAAAACACCTTCTAAATTAAGTGGATCTTTTGCAGTACTATTTACCGGTGTATATAAATCTTTAGTTACATCAATTGAATTTCCGGCAAAATATTCATAAGTAAAGTATTCCCCTTTGCTATGATTTAAAAATCCATAGTTATCATTAGATACATCTATATATTCACTTGGTTTAGTATCAAATACTTTTACGAAAATATTTTTAAATCTATAGCAATAAACATTAAATCCATCAAGACCATGGTCATACTCAAAAATAAAACTATAATATCCTTTCCCACTATCTACACCATTTATCGCCTTCAAGCGTAAAACTTTGTATGTGACTTTATTATTATTTCCATCAGTTCCAACTACATCTATATTTTCAACATAGTCACTAGCATTTTCAAAAAGAAGTTGTTCATCCTTTAAAGATGAGCCTTCTTCGACAACAGCGGCTGAAGAAATAAGTTTAGTATCATTTCCATCTTTATCCTCCAATGGTGTCAAGTTAAATTTCAAATCACTATTATTCGACTCTCCATTGACTACAATCATAAAGTCTAAAGTATCTGCGAATCTAAAATCTATTCCATCAATTCTATAGATATATGGATTACTACTAGATATATTTGATAAATTAGATACTATAATTTGATTTGCTGAGTCATTAGTTGCATCGCATTTATAAAGAAAATCGGTATTCATTATTAAACCTCTTGAATTAGCGACTTCACCATTTACAAAAGTATTAATTTTTGCATTTTCATCCTCATTATATTCGTTATCATTAATATTTTCGCCAACAATAATATTTTGTACTAATCTAAGATCAGAAACTTCTTCATAAAGAATTGCATAAGCACCATATACATTATGAATTTCTTCATCCTCAAAAGGCCAAAAACCAGTTTTAATAGTATATTTGCCCCCAATAGTAAAAACACCTAAGTCATTGAGCCTTTTTCCCTTTAAATCAGAAATTGGAAAATTGTCTCCAGACTTTAAAACATATTCATTAGTTGAGGTATTATAATCATATAAGAAGGAACGTAAATCACTAATAGCAGTACTAGCACTATCATAACACTCATCAGCATCCTTACAGCCAACAATATAAATATTGTATAAGTGATTTGGAGAAAATAAATCTATTAATTTTGTACTTGTAGTATCTTTATCTATTTGAATTATATGATTTTCTCCTAAACTTTTAGAATTCAAATCCCTAAAATCAAGCCAATCCTTACTATGATCTCTATTGTCATTTGATTCATTTATGCTAATCCATTTATTATCTTCAATTTTAGCACCTCTCAATTCAATAGTTACAGTATTAGAAGAGAAAGAAAAATTATTAATTGCTGCATAATCAAGAGTATTTGTTCCGTTGTTTACACTTGTTGTTGCACCTGCTTTGAAAGTAAAAAATCTTGTATCCATAGAGTAACTACTATTACTTACCTTTGTAAAGTAGTCCAATCTGATTCCATCTCTATAACCGCTAGCAGGTGTTTTTTCATCATCTGGAGCTTGTAAAACTTGATAATAGTTTTTACCGTTTGAAAACGTTGGAAACAAACGAATTATATACCTATCATTATCTTTATCATAATCAGCAAATTGTTTCAAATTAGACATAAAATTAAAAATATACTCTTCGTCTTTATACTCGAATCCATCTACAGGCAAGAAATCTTTAAATTCCCCTTTATTAGTTTCATTTACATAAATCCGATTTGAGAACTTAGAAGTAAACCAATTATTGCTATCACCCATATCAGTTTTTGGATCGTGTATTATTTCACTTAATTTTTTATAATCAATATAACTATCAAAGGATAGCTTAATTGGCAAATATCTACCTTGAGTAACATCAAGTGTTGGCCAATAGCCTAATCTATCATCAATTTCAAGAACCTGAAAAAATGGATCGGCGGTTTCAGATCTCACGAATTTATCATAAATATCTTTATTTGCAATATCATCATCTGTGATTATATGATTGTCTTGAGGCAAATCTGTTTCATCAATGTCATTGTACCCACCAAAGGAACCACCAACTTTATTACCACTGTAATTAACATTAATAACGTTTTTATTATCCCATCTATCTATTTGAGGATTAGAAATTTCTATATATCCAGAATAGTTTGCTTTTTGATTTAAATTAGTAGCAATATCAATTGATAAATATGTTCCTAAATTTTCAGAATAAGGGTTATTTCTATTTTCATATTCAGTATATGCATCTAAATCGCTAAACGACCCACTTAATCCATTAATATCAATATGATATTGGTTGGATGCATCTAAAGAAACAGCATTACTATTACCATGTACTTGCAATTTACCATCAACATACTCCAAATAGCTATAAATATCCTCAGGATTAGGAACATTTAAGTTATCTTTTAGCGTTCCGTTAACGTCAGCTTTTTCAGAAGCATATCTATAAAGGTAATATGTAGAAGGAAAGAAATAAATATCATATTTATCTGTAATAGATTCCTTACCAAAAGTATAATTCTCATAAATATTATCTATATTACTATCAGAGTTAATAGCATTATTAAATCCTTCTTTAGCAAAAACCCAATATGAAACACCTACGCCTACACCAATTGTAATAAAGGCTACTAATGATAAGATTAAATACTTAATTTTTTTAAATAAAAACATGCTTCACCCCCTACAATACTAGTCAACATATGTTGTAATAAAATCAAAATTTACTTTCCACAATTCACTATTAGCGGTAATTGCGTTTCTAATTTCCTCAAGTTTTGCACTTGTATTTGGCTTTTTTCCAATCTTATATGAAAACATATCTTGCAAATCAAGCTCAAAATTAAAAACCTTACAATTACTAAAATCTTCAATATAATCACTAAAAACAACTTCATTAGATGTTGTAGTACTTGTTGTTGTGTCACCTGAAGTCGAATCATCAGAAGATGTATCTTCTTGTTTTGGAGTAGCATCCTCAAATTTAAAAAAACTATCTGTAAGATCCAAAAAATTTACATAACTTCCATTATAATAAATTGAAAATCTTGGATTATTAGAATTGTCTGGATTATATTTTTCATCAAGTTCTAAGTAATTAGAAATTGCTGTTCCATTACCAATAGAAGGCATTGTAACTCTAAGGCCTATTTTAAATTTCATTCCACTATTTATAATGGTTTCATATTGATCAGATGGTACAAAAGCGTATCCACCTCTAACCTCATTTTCTCTAATATATGTTCGTATATCTAAATCTTTATCTCTTTTAAAACGATAAAAAGTTAAACCATCTTTTAAACTATTAGAATCTTCATTTCCTTCGGTAAAAACAATTTTACGAGTTGTATACATTTTTATAAGATTGTCAATCTTTACGCCATCATTAGTTTGTAGACTATCCCACTTATCTTCTGTTGCATCTTCCAGTTTATTATTTTCTTTATAATCCTCTTTCACTTCTTGTTGGGCTTCAAGATTACCAATAAGTCTTAATTTGCCAACATCAGCTAGTGCACTTACTTCTATTTTAGCATCAACATTACTACTTAACTCACTACCTTCACCAACAAAAGTCCATAAGCAAAAACCACTGCCAATAATGGAACTTATTCCAAAAAAAGCAACAATTCCTAATAATGGTCTATTAAGTAATGACATTATTTTACCTCGCTAGTAATAAAGCCAAGTTTTTTATCTAGTTCTTGCGATATGAGTAATATTCTCTTGTAATAGTTAGTTTCAATTCTATCTTCTGTAACGTTATATGTAATTAAAAATATTAATGCAGCAGCCATAGCAACAATACCTATAGTTGATTGTAAGTATGTTAATGTAACACCTAATCCATAATTTTGGAAACCAGTATATTTTCCTACTATATCATCTAGTGTTATTGTTAATTCAAAAGATAATGATTCAGAGTTTGCATCACCTCTAAATGTATAATAGGTTACCCCTGTAGTTGAATTAGTGTACTTTCTTATGATTCTATGGACATAAATAGTATTATCATGTTCATAAGCTGCAATATCATAAAGATTTAACTCGTCATCACTTTTAACTTTATTTAGAGTAATAATAGAGTATTGTTCAATTTGATTAGTTAAATTATTGTCGTCAATATATGTGTTCGAATCATTAACTGTCTCCATGGAACCAGTTTTAATTGTTAATAATGTAGTATTGCCAAAATAAACAGTTTCTCCCATTAATTTATAAGAAACAGAAACAATAATTAATACTCCAAGAATAAAATAAAAAATTCCAAATATTATGTTAAGTAATACTTGATACTTTTTATTTTTTTCTCTGCTTCCAACAATTGAATCATAAATAGTTACTGGTTTAGTATCAATTTTTAATGAATCATTAGCTGGATCTCTCTCTAATACATGAGTTTCAACAGTTTCAGTTTTTTGGAAGAGACGGTATTTAAACGCCTCTTCCTCAACTACTTCATGTTTTAACTGGCCTTCGATAATCTTACGATATTTTCTACGAATGTCTTTTTCTACTAGTGGGTCTTCATGTCCATTTTTAATATTTGCTATTTTATATTTTCCATACAAAATAAATAGAATACTAAAAGTTATAGCAATGCCTATAATAACAAGCATTGACACAACAAAAGCAATAGATTGTAATTTCTCTTGACCCACTAGCATAAAATAAACAACTATATAAAAATAATAATATTAACTAAAATTAATCTTATAATTCACTCAAACTAGCAGATGCACTTAATGTAAACGCTGTTCCACCAAGTTTTTCCATGGCAGCTTTAAGATCATCATAATAAACATTTAGATCGCCTTCATCAGCTTGTTCTTTATTATCACTAAAAGCATTTGGCTTTTTCACATATTCAAGCATCTTATTTTCTTCTGAAGTAGTAGAAGTATCTAATTTCCATTCAAGTTTATATGATCCACTAGTGGCACCGGTTAGACTTTCAGGACTATGAGTAAATGTAGTATTGCCTTCGCCATCAGTACCCTTTGTCAAAGACAAAGTACTCCATTCATAACTTGCATCAGAACTTAATGTACTTCCTTTAGGGCTTACCCATTCACAAAATCCTTTTTTAAAAACAACGCTAAATGTAAGAGTTAAATCCATATGAGCGGCATTTAAATTGTCATATGTTTTTTTATCTATTTCATAACCAAAAGTAATGGATGTAAGGTTTTCCCAAGCCGAACCAGTATTATACTCAAAACTAATTCCTTTTGTATTATCAGCACGATTATTTTTTGTACCTTGATCCAAAACAACTCTTATTTGGTGATTATCATATTGTACACTGTTATTTAAAGTAACTGTAAATGAACCAACACCTGTTGCTGGATCAGTAACAGAAATTCCAACACCAATACCATCAACATTAGTTGTTGTATCACCAAAATGCCAAGCTGAGAAACCAGCACCAACGATTGTTGAGGCAGCAACTACAGGAAGTACGGCTGCCAAAATTTTTCTTTTTAACATAAAATCCCCTCTTCTCAAAAGTTAATAATTGTAAATTATTTACACCATAATTTTAATTAACGTTTTATTTTATTGCAAAAAAATATTAGCAATAGTTAATCTTCAAAAAGTGCCATATTTTGTCATCAATATATTAAATTCTTTTTTAATATCTTAGTTTTGCTTTATTTTTCATATAGACAAATGAATTTCTTTGTCTATCTAGTATAAATTACTAAATTCATTTAATGATATTTATTTCATTTTATGATATATAAAACAAAGTTATTACTTTATTTTTTGTAATTCATCGCCATTAGTTAGTAACTAGCTAATCTACTTGACTACATTATTAATGCCTTAAAATCGATTATTTTTTAAGAAAATAGCATTTATTTAATAATCATAAATGTTAAAATAAGTAAGGTATAAATTATGATTACGAAAATATATAGAGCAAGTTTATTTTTTTTCTTATTAGGTATTATTAGTTTTAGCATCTACTTCATTTATAATATTGCTGTAGTTGATTCAACTGGAGCGTATTTCTTAAATATAATTGCATTAGTTGTATTAATTATCTTTAGTTTAATTGAAATAGCATTATTAATTAAAGGATTCTTTAAAGATGACATTATTATTAGAAATATAGTTATTGAAGGAGACAAGTTAAATAAAGGTCCTTTTATTATTAATAATGTATTACTAGGTATATCTTTAATAATAGTTATTACTTTAAGTGTCTTAACTATTTTAAATATAAGCGATAAAATCTATTCTTTTTATGTTTTAATATCAATATTTTCACTTCTACTTATTAATGATATATATTATGACTTATATCTACTTGTTTTACATTTAAAGAATAAAGAGATATATAAATTAATAAAATAAATAATATTTAAGTGTTAATCGAGTAGAGAGTGAAAAGTAATCCTTTTCCGCTCCCTCTCACACCACCGTACGTACGGTCTTCCGTATACGGCGGTTTAAATAAACATTCTATGCTACCGACTTTTGGTAGTATTCTAGGGGCTGTCAGAAAACTCAAAGAAGTTTGATGACAGTCCTTTTAATTTTGATAACGATGATTATCTTTGATTGATT
>CALVXH010000050.1 GCA_944368945.1 uncultured Bacilli bacterium | reverse complement strand
TAATTAATAAATAGTGACAAATTAAATGAATAACTTTGTGCAAAAATAGTGACAACTTAGATGAATAACCACAGAATATTTTATAATTTTTTATAATAAATATCCATCAGTTGATAGCCCCAATAATCTTCTTGATAACCATCAAAATAATATTCTTTAGCAACAGGGCCAGTTGATGGATCTACATTATCAGCATAATTTTGTTGAATAACTTCATGTCCATTTGAAGCACCTGTAACATATGAATTTGTTGTTGTATCTGTCCTAGAAATATATGAAGAATTTAATGAACTTATTTCAAAGTTATTACCTTTTAATGATTCAAATGTAGATTTTAAAGTTACATCTTCGCTACCTGTTAAAGGTGAAGGTGCAGTAAATGAATCAACGCCAATATGTGTTATTGTTGTTTAAAAAGTAATAGTTTCAGTCCATGTCCAACCACTACTAGAATCTGGAACAAATACGCCACTAAAACCTGTTATTTTTGTGCCATCAGTTGTTAAAGTTAAAGATTAAACTGAATACCTTTATTTTTTCCATATAATATGAGCACCTCTTTTTTATCTTGGGTACCTATATAATACAAAAAGGAGGTCTGACAGACTAAAAGCCGCATTTGCTTATGAACCTGCATTTAGTTTGTCAGTTGGCGATATCTTCTTTTTCTTAATACTATTTTAATGTTTCATACACATATTAAATGTAATTTAATTTTATTTATAATATAATTGTTAAAGAAAAGAAGGAAGATATATGAACAAAACTTTAAAAAAATCCTATGATTGTATAATCATAGGTGCAGGAAATGGTGGTCTTGCTGCTGCCATTAGAATTTTAGAAAAAAAATTATCCTGCCTTGTCCTAGAAAAGCATAATTTGCCTGGTGGATTTGCAACTTCTTTTAGAAGAGGAAGATTTGAATTTGAGGCTTCTCTTCACGAACTAAATGATTTTGGTCCTAAAGATAATCCAGGTGACGTAAGAACATTATTTAGAAGTTTAGGCGTTGAAGACAAGATTGATTGGATTAAAATCAAAGAAGCATACCATTTAATTACAAGAGATGGCAAATATGATGTTGTTATGCCTTTTGGCGTTGAAGAATTCAAGGCTAAAATGGTTGAATATGTTCCTGATTCAAAAAAGTCTATTGATGAATTCTTTGAATTAGCAAAAGAAATTGTTGCTGCCCAAGCATATACAAATAGTGTTAATGGTGTAACTGATAAAAATTACATGATTAAAAACTTCCCTAATTTTATTAAAACAGGTTCTTATAGTGTTAATGAAGTTTTACACGCAATTAAAATGCCTCAAAAAGCAATCGATATTTTGAATGCTTATTGGTGTTATTTAGGCGTCGACTGTGATCGTATGTCATTTATCCACTACACTTCAATGGTTTATAGATATATAACTAAACAAGCATGGATGCCAAGTAAGAAAAGTCATGAAATTTCTTTAGCTTTTGAAGAAAGAATTAGAGAACTTGGTGGAGACATTTTCTATAACTCTGAAGTTACAAAAATTTTGACTGGTGAAAATAGAGAAATTCAAGGTGTCATGCTTAAAAATGGTACGATAATTCACACCCATCACATCATTGCTAACTGCTCACCATTAAATGTATATGGACATATGTTAGATAAAAAAGATGTTACTTTAAGTGACATCAAGGCTGTAAATTCTCGTATGCTCGCTGGTAGAGGCATTTGTATGTTTTTAGGATTAAATAAATCTGCTGATGAGTTAGGCATTGAATCTCATAACTACTTTATTTACGATACTGCAGATACTAAAAAACAATACGATTTAATGAAAAAGTTAGATACAAACTATGCACAAGCAACTGTTTGTTTAAATAGAGCAGATCCTAATTGTTCTCCTAAAGGAACAACAATGATGTACTTTACTACACTTGTTTTCTCAGATGATTGGTCAAAAGTAAGTGAAAGAGATTACTTTAAAGAAAAAGATAAATTCGCTGCAAAAATGATAGACGTTTTTGAAAAAGCAACAGGTACACATATTAAAGATTCAATTGAAGAAATCGCATTTGCATCACCTACAACCTATGCAAGATACTGTGGCCATCCTCAAGGTGTAATTTATGGATATGAAGCTGCTGGATGGGATGCATTAACTCCTAGATTAATGATGATGAAAGATGACTATACATTTAAAGGCTTAAGATTCTGTGGTGGATTTGCTATGAGAGCAAGCGGATATTCTAGTGCTTATTTCTCAGGAGATATCTCTGGAAGACAAACTGCAGGTGAAATTTTAAGAGAAGGTAAATAATATGAAGTTTAAAAAAGCATTATTTGGATTTATTGACATGATCCGTTTCTCAAAAATTGTAGAAAAAAGAAAAGAACACTTAGAAAATGGTAGCGATGAACCACTTCCTGCTACTTTTAAAGTTAATGAATTGGCAAAAGAACTTCATCCTGGATATATGGATGTCGAACTTGTTGAAATTAAAACATTAACTCCTGTAATGAAAGAATTTACATTTAAACGTTTGAATCATGATAAATTCCCTTTCTTTAGAGCTGGCGAGTATGTTTCTCTTCAAACAAAAATAAACAATTCTCTTGTTTCTAGACCATATTCTATTGCAAGTAGCCCTGCTGAAGCATTTAGCAATATTTTAAAATTAGGTATTCAAAAAGAAGGCTTATTCTCAACCTACATGTTTGAAAAAGCAAAAGTTGGAGATACTTTCAAAATGAGCGAACCTTCAGGTGATTTCCATTATGAAACATTGAGAGATAATAAAAATATCGTTTGCATCGCTGGAGGCAGTGGTATTACTCCATTTATTTCAATGGCTAAAGCTAAGCTTGATGGCGATGAAGACTACAATATGACTTTAATTTATGGGGCAAGAACTACTCAATTTATTGCTTATAAAGAAACTCTTAAAGATTTAGAGACTAAAGGAATTACAGTTGTCATTGTATTAAGTGATGAAGAAAAAGAAGGTTATGAACATGGTTTTGTAACAGCAAAATTGCTAGAAAAATACTGCGATATAAATAACACCACTTTCTTCATGTGTGGCCCAACTGTTATGTATACTTTCGTACGTAAAGAACTTGAGCCATACAAACTCCCAATTAAAGCAATTCATCAAGATGCTGCTTGCTGTGGCGATTTGAAAATTGCTAACCCTAGAGCATTTAAATTAACAGTCCATGTTGAAGAAGACACATATGTTATAGACGCTAAAGAGAACGAAACTCTTCTTGTTACCATGGAAAGAGCCGGAATTAATGTTCCTAATAAATGTAGAGCTGGCGGATGTGGTTGGTGTAATAGCATCTGTCTAAAAGGTGAATACAAAGTAGCTGATGGTAGAGAAAAAAGACGTGCAGCTGATATAAAATTCAATCATATTCATCCATGTGTCACTTATCCATTAAGTGATATGGAAATAATTATTCCTCTAGCTTATTAAAGAATATCCTTGCAAAACGCAAGGATATTTTATTTTTCATCATATTTAATTATTCTTTTTAGCTAAGGCTAAAAGTATTGCTGAAGAATATTTCTCTTTTCTTTTTTTCATAATTAAATTAAATAAAGGATAATTAATTGACACCATAACTATTCCAATTAGTCCGACAATCACTCCTATTGCCATATATAAGTTACTATCAGCAATAACTTTCATTGCTAAGCACATCCCAACACCTAATACTAATGTACCTATAATTCCAAATACATAACTAAAGATATATGCAGGTCTTTTGCATTTTTTATCTAGCATTAATGCTTCATCAATATTGGTTTTTTCTTTTATTTTGTATTCATTAATTAATTTTTCTTCTGTAATAGTTTTCATATTTTTCTCCTACTTATTATTTTTTAATTCATCTATTCTTTCTTGAGCTGCCGCTTTTCTATTTAAAGCGTCTATTCTTTTTTCCTCTAATTCCATTTCTCTTTTTGACTTTCCTTTTGAAATTGAACTATTGCACTTATGCTCCAAAAAATCAGCTTTCGCCTCCGCTTTAACAGCATCAAATTCAGCCTTATCAACTTCATGTTGTAATTTAGTTGAATTAGCCATATCTTTAAAGGCATTCTTGAAAAATTCTTTAACCATAAAACTCTCCTTTTAAAATCCTACAGGTGTAGTGTTATAATTTAATTGCACCTCATGGTTATTATTTAAATAGAAATTAAAATAAATTCACACGACAAAAATTAGAAAAAATGTAGGAGAAGCACAATGAATTCAAAAGACAAAATGATTAATGCATTACTAAATTTACTTACAATTAAAGATTTTAAAGACATTAATGTCAGTGAATTGTGCTTAGTTGCAAAGGTTCATAGAACTACTTTTTATGCTTATTACGATAATGTATTTGAGTTATTAGAAGACGCTAAAAAGAAAAGTGTTTTACAATTAAAAGAAAAATATAAAGGAATAGACTTTTCTAAAGTTAGCTTTGATGAAAATTTACTCAAAATATATTTAAATTTTGTAAAAGATAACGCTCCGTTATTTAAAGCATATTTAAAAAACTCGATTGCTTTAGATAGTGAAAACGATTTCATTAAAATGTTAGAAAGTGATCCTATTAAAAAGGCTAAAGAAAAATATGGAGATGACGATATTTCTATATATTATTTAACTAGATTTTTTATGAAAGGCATTTATTCAATAATCATAACTTGGATAAATAGAGACTTTAAAGAACCTATAGAAAAAATAGCAAACATTATTTCATCAATTCATGTAAGTGAAAATGCTTACTTTAAAAAATAAGCTCATAGGTATAAAAAATACGCAGAAGCGTATTTTTTATATTGTTATTCTTATATAAGAACCATCAGATTTACTTTTTACTTCTAAAAATACAAAGTGTCCATTATTTTTAACAAAATCTAGTAAGCACTTATATAAAATATCAACCTCTTCTCTAGATAATTCGTTCCCGATAAGCTTTATAACCTTTTTAGAAAGAATTAATCTATTTGGGAACCAAAGCCTAATCCCTAAATGTCCTTTTTGCTTAACAATTAATTTCATTATTCAACAACAATTTTTACTTTATCACCATCGTTACTATCAATAGATACTAGTTCACCAACAACACCTTCTTCTAATAAAGAAAAAATAGTGTTCCAATCAATAGATTTCATAGCATCATTATTTCCATTAGTTATTGAAGGTAGTTTTCCTAAATCTTTGAAAGCTAAAATTAATTGAACTGGGAAATTAATTTTTACATGATCCCCGTCGTTACTATCAACTAAAATTCTTAAGACACGTTTTTTATAGTCTTTTTTAGATTCTTCATTAATAGTAGTAACTTCTTTTTTAACTTCTCTTCCTAGTAATTCATCAATTGTAATATCAAATATATCAGCAAGTTTACTTAATAAAGATATATCTGGACTTGCCATATCTGTCTCCCATTTACTTACTGCTTGAGGACTAACGTTGACTTTAGAAGCTAAATCTTCTTGAGTCATATTTTTACTTTTTCTTAATTTTTGTAATCTTTCACCAAAAGTTTCCATAACTTAATCTCCTTACACTAAAATATTAAGTCTAAATAGAAGAATTTTGTATCGAACGATATTTGAATCGCTAAACTATTAGTTGTTTTTTCTATCAACCAATGGTTGAATTACTTAGATTTATATAATTTTTAAAAACTGGTGCACAAGACAGGGCTCGAACCTGCACGGATTGCTCCACTAGCTTCTGAGACTAGCACGTTTACCAATTACGTCACTTGTGCGTGAATTTATTTTACATAATTAAGTCTCAAAAATAAACTATAAGCAAGAAATGATATATAATTTAAATATGGAAAATTATATTAATGAAATTAAAACTTTAATTGAAAATGCTAAATCTATAGTCTTTTTTGGAGGTGCTGGAGTTTCTACAGAAAGTGGAATAAAAGACTTTAGAAGTAAAGATGGCTTATATAGATTACATTCAAAATATGGTAAGCCTTATGAAGTTATGCTTTCACATAGTTATTTTGAAGAAAATGTTGATACATTTTATGAATTTTATAAAGAATTTATGATTACGAACGCTAAGCCAAATGATGCTCATAAATTTTTAGCATTTTTAGAAAATGTAAAGCATAAAAAAGTCACTATTATAACGCAAAATATTGATGGCTTACATCAAATTGCTGGTAATAAAAACGTTATTGAATTACATGGTTCAATAAATAGAAATTATTGTGTCAATTGTGGAAAAGAATTTTCTTTGGACTATATTAAAAATAGTAAAGGAACACCTCGATGTGATAAATGTGGAGGGATAATTAAACCTGATGTTGTCCTGTATCAAGAGCCTTTAGATGATTACGCCATTACTAAAGCTATGATTGCTCTTCAAGAAGCTGATTTATTAATAGTTGCAGGAACTAGTTTAAAAGTATATCCAGCAGCAAGTTTTATTAATTACTTTTATGGGGACAATATAATTGTTATAAATAAAGAAAAACTCGAATTAAATAGAAAAGTTAAATTAGAAATAACTGCTCCAATTGGTGAAACATTTAAAAAAGTTCAAAATCTAATGAAATAATTAAAAAACCTGCAAATTCCAATTAATTTGCAGGTTTTATTTTGCTTTTTCTACTCTTAAAAATTCTTTTAATCTTTCAGTTTTTGGATTATCAAAAATATCTTTTGGTGAACCGCTTTCTACAATATATCCTTTATCCATGAATACTACTTTATTAGCAACGTTTTTAGCAAAGTTCATTTCATGAGTAACAACTATCATAGTCATACCACTACTTGCTAACTTTTTCATAACATTTAATACTTCATCAACCATCTCAGGATCTAAAGCACTAGTAGGTTCATCAAATAAAATAATTTCAGGGTCAATACATAAAGCTCTAGCAATAGCAACTCTTTGCTTTTGTCCACCACTAAGTTCTTTAATTCGATAATTCATTCTATCTTGCATATTAACACTTGTTAAATGCTTAATAGCAATTTCTTTAGCTTCTTCATAACTTCTATGAAGAACTTTAGTTTGTGCTAATATACAGTTGTCTAAAACATTGTAATTATTAAATAAATTAAAACTTTGAAAGACCATTGTTAATTCAGTTCTAATTTTATTAATTTCTTTTTGATTAATAGAAAAAGAAGGAATTTCTTTAATTGCAGCCTCGTAACTTTCTTTATCAAAAAAATTTATTTTTTCTACTGGATGCTTTCTGACTTCTTTAAATTCTTTTTTAGCTTGCTTAATATATTTTAAAAGTCCTTTATTTGTTTTATCTTCAATATATTTATTTTGATAAATAGCTAAATTATCTTCAGTTCTAACAAGTTCATTTTCATATTTTTCAAGTGCTTCGTTATAAGCTTTATAATTAACAAAGTCATCTTTGCATTTATAGATTTGAAAATAAGGTTTTCCTCTATATGAAAGTAAACCTCTAGTTGGTTCTTCTAAAAGATTTAAGCAACGTAAAAATGTTGATTTTCCACTTCCACTAGGTCCAATTATTGCAATAACATCTCCCTTATTAACTTCCAAAGAAATATCTTTTAAAACCTTAGTTTTGCCGAAAAATTTTGCTAAATTGTCTACTTTTAATATTACTTCACTCATAGATTAAAGCTCCTTTTTCCTTAAGAAACGAAATGGATTATATGAAAACTTAACTCCATCTAATTTCTTTTCTGCCAATTTTAATGCTCCACTTGAAAGTAAAGTTAAAATAAGATAAATGATAGCAAGAATTACATAGCACTCTAAATAAGCAAACTCTCTTCCTGCAATTAAGACCATTCTATAATATAATTCGGTAACAGCAATAACATTTAAGACACTAGAGTCTTTAATATTAACAATTAATTCATTACCAATTGTTGGCAAAGCATTTCTTAATGCTTGAGGAAGGATGATACTAAACGATGTTCTTGCACTTGACATGCCTAAACTTCTAGCTCCCTCAACTTGACCAACATCAACGCCATTAAGTCCACTACGGACAATTTCACCCATGTAAGCAGCTGTGTTTAATGTAATAACAATTAAACCAGCATATAACCATCCATTAAAAATACTACTTATTTCTCCGCTTGGAGTTAAATCATTCCAATTTATTCCTATACCACTGCAAAAATACTTAAAAACAAGAGCTTGTACCATCATTGGAGTGCCTCTTAAAACTGTTGAATAAACATTACAAAACACTAAGCATATTCCTTTAAGACACTTCATTATTTTTGAGTCACTTTCTTTAAACTTGACGTTTTTCCCATAAGCTAAAAATATGCCTAGTAAAAGACCAACTCCAGTACCAAATATGGCTAATATTAGAGTAGAAATAGTTCCATAAAGAATCATGGAACCATTCTCACCTAATATTTCAAACATCTTTCCAAAATCAAACATTAAGCATTTTCTCCACTTCTAGTTGAAGCAGCACCCATAAGTTTACTACGTTCACTATCACTTAATTTTGCTAATGCTTCATTTAATTCATTTTTAAGCTCATCATTACCTTTTTTAATTCCAATATTAACAGATAATCCTAATAAATCTGTGTCACTTAAAAATGAATAATCAACATATAAAACTCCAAGTTTACTACTATCAAGATTGACCATGGCTTCAACAACAGGGAGTTCAGCTGGCATTGCAAATGAGTTACCACTTAAAATATCTTGAGCAGCAAGAGGATAAGTTGCTAATGGATCAGCATGTCTAATAGTTTTACCTTTATCATTATTAGTAAAATAATCTTCAATGATACTATCGCCAACAACTGCAGATTGGCAAACTAATGTTTTACCATCAAATAAATCTAATAATTCTTCATAGGTTGCTGGATTTTCTTTAGAATTTCCTGCAGGAATTGCAGACTTATTGACTAAAAAAGCTAAATCACTCTTTAGATAAGGGTCAGTAAAATCAATTTGTTCAAGTCTATCAGTTGTTACAGACATACCTGCTAAAACCATATTGATTCCACCATTTTGAACTTCAGGAATTAAAGCATCCCAAGTTAATCTATGAATTTCAACTTCTTTTCCTGTTTCTTCACTTAAAAATTTTGCGACTTGAATATCATATCCATCAGCAAATTCATTTGTTTTATAAATTGGTAAAGTATATTCACTACTTTCTTTTGCTGTCCAGTTAAATGGTTGATAATTGCATTCCATCCCTATTACAAGTCTATCATTAGTAACTTTACTAGATGAACAGCTACTAACTCCAACAGTTGATACAAATGCTAATGCAATGCCAAATGTTTTTAATAAATTTCTTTTCATAAAGTTCTCCTTTGAAATAAAAAAGATTGCATCGTATCGATGCAACCTCATTAAGAGTAACTTTACACCGATAGCGCCTCTAGAAAGTTTCTAGGAGTCTATAGGGATATTCTCCCATAGCCCAACCAATATCAATGCCTTGATATTGTTTCGGCGATCTTACCTTTCATTTATGTCTTAGGATGCCTCCTCGATAAATTACTCTTTTTGACCGCGCCTCTATCAATCTTCGAAGTTATTTTACTTGACTCACATTTTTTGTCAATAAAAAAATTTATTTACGTGAAGTGTAAAGTTAAATTCAACTTTAAAACCGGAAAGTTGATTTTTCTCTTTCACAAAACTCAAAGTTGAATTT
>CALVXH010000049.1 GCA_944368945.1 uncultured Bacilli bacterium | reverse complement strand
TTTTATTGCTTACAAATGTTATAATTAAAATATAGAACCTTGGAGGATTGAAAATGAAGTATAGTATTGAAACCTATAAGGACAATATTGCTTTGATTAACGTTGATAATGAAAAAGGACTTAAAGCTACACTTGTTTCTTTTGGTGCTGGAGTTTATGAACTTTCTTTTAATGACCATCCTGTTATATTAACATTAAAAGAAATTGATGATTATTTATACTCATCGCAATATTATGGAAAAACATTAGGTACAGTTGCTGGTAGATTAAAAAAAGACGGATTAATCGATGGCAATGAATATCATTTAATTCCTGAAAGCGGACAAAATTTTGCTTTGCATGGCGGGATGCTTAAATCAATCTCTTATAAGAATTGGGATTATAAAATCAAAGAGAGCAATAAAAAGCTAGATGTTATTTTTTCAATTACAACTAGAAATAATGAGGGCGGTTATCCAGGTAAAGTCAGAATATATGTTACATATTCATTCTTAAAGGACAAAGATGAATTTAAGATTTTTTATAAAGCAACCACACCTTCGGATGCTGTTTTCTGTAATTTATCTAACCATATGTATTTTAATTTCGATACTCACGATATAAGTGATTATTATTTAAAAATGAATGTTGATCAAGTCGCTATTACTGAACCAAATCTATTAATTATTGATAAAGAGAAAGTACCAACTCATTTAGATTTTAATAAAGCAGCAAAACTTAATAAAAGAATGGATTATATTGAAAAACATGATTTTAAAAAGACTA
Organism: uncultured Bacilli bacterium; assembly: GCA_944368945.1. GTDB lineage: Bacteria > Bacillota_I > Bacilli_A > RFN20 > CAG-826 > Onthovivens. The sequence goes on along the minus strand of CALVXH010000049.1, from coordinate 9,346 downwards.
TTGATGATACATTTATTTTTTCATCAATGCCAGGAAAGATTACTTTGCAAAATGCAGATGTAAAACTCGATATTACAACTGATTGTTCATCTCTTAATATTTATGTTGATAATTCTTTAACACCTATTAATTTTAAAGCACATGATGATTATTCTTTAAGAAGAGGAATAGCATTAGAACCTCAAAGATTTATCCTCAATAAAGATGAAATTATTTTACATAAAGGTGAAGTTTATAAAAACTATATTGATTATAAATTCAAGGCACGTTAATTATGATTTTAGATACTATTGATAATTTAATTTTGTATGCAAAATATCATTTAGATTTATCTAATGAATTAGATGAAATTTATACAAGAAATGTTTTGTTAAACGAACTTCATCTAAATCATCCCAATGAATTATTTAATTATAAAGATGAAGATAAGATGAAAAATCTTGTTGTACCAGACACATTAATTGATGAATTAAATGATTATTTAGTCAACACATTACATTTGACTAATAAGGAAGCTGAGCTTAAATATACTAAGATCATGGGTATTTTGACAAAGAGCCCAAGCGAAGTTAATCAAACCTTTAAAGGCATTTATCAAAGATTTGGTGATAAAGAAGCTCTTGATTATTTATATAATCTTTCGATTAGTAATTATTATTTTCAAAAAACTAAAGTTGATCAAAACATTGTCTGGAGTACAGATTATCCTTCTAAAAATATAGAAATAAGTATTAACTTGTCTAAACCCGAAAAAAATAACAAGGACATTGCTAAACTTCTTGTAAAACCAGATCCAAGCCAAATTAAATATCCTAAATGCTTACTTTGCTTAGAAAATCTCGGATTTGCAGGGAATTCAAATCATCCAGCCAGAGAAAATATTAGAGTTATTCCATTAAACTTAAATGGAGAAAAGTGGTATTTACAATATTCACCTTATGGATATTTTTATAAACATTGTATAGTTTTTTCTAAAAAACACTCAAACATGGTCATTAATGAAGATACTTTTAAAAAGTTAAGTGACTTTGTTGATATGTTCCCAAGTTTCTTTATTGGATCGAATGCTGATTTGCCAATTGTTGGTGGTTCAATTTTAAATCACGAACATTATCAAGGTGGTGAACATCTTTTGCCAGTAATGAAAGCCAAAGCTAAAAAAGAATATAATGTTACAGTATTCAATGATGTAAAATTATATAAACTTGATTGGTATAATACATGTTTACTGGTTGTCTCTAAAAATAAGAATCATTTAATAAATGTTGCTACTACTATACTTAATGCTTGGCGCAATTATGATGATTATGTCAATGACATAATTTCACATAGCGGAGAAATTATGCATAATACAATAACGCCTTCAATTAGAAAAGAAGGAGATACATATTATTTATATTTAATATTAAGAAATAATAGATGTAATGAGGAGTATCCAGATGGTATTTTCCATGCACATCCAGAATATCATCATATTAAAAAAGAAGGAATTGGGATAATTGAAGCGATGGGATTATTTATTTTACCAGCTAGATTAGTAAGACAAGAAAACGAAATTATAGATGTATTAAAAAATAAATTTAATGATGAAAAAATTATAAAAAAATATCCAGATCTGATGGACTTTTTAGGTACGATTAATGAGTTAAAGGTTGATTTTGATGAAAAAAGTATTCATTTACGAATAAATAAGTACATTGAAAAAGTATGTCAAAACATATTAATTAATACAGCAGTGTTTAAAGATAATGAAAATGGCAATGTAGGTCTTGATAAGTTTATTGGAGGATTAAAATTATGAGTAATCTAGATGAAATGAAAGAACAATTTTTTAAATTATATAAACAAAAACCATCTTTATATATTGATACAGGTGGAAGATTTGAGATTTGTGGTAACCATACTGATCATAATCATGGGTTATGTTTAGTAGCTAATTGTTCTTTAAGAATTAGAGCAGTAGTTAATAAAAATTCAAATTTAGTTAGAGTTTTAAGCAAAGGCTATAAATATTTTGAATTTGATATTAATGATTTAACTTATAAAGTAACTGATTATCCAGCAACTATGGCAATAGCAAGAGGAATCTTATTTAAACTAAAAGAACTAGGTTATAAGATAGGTGGTTTTGATGCATATATAATTAGTGATATTCCTGATGGGAGTGGTGTAAGTTCAAGCGCTGCTGTAGAATCTCTTTTTGGTTATATAATATCTTATTTATATAATGACAAGAAAATTTCTCCACTGACGATTGCAAAGGTAGGGCAATTTAGTGAAAATAATTATTTTAAAAAACCAAGTGGATTGTTAGATCAAATCGGTACCTCATATGATAGTTCCAACTTTATTGATTTTAAAAATATTGATAATCCAATAATTAACACTTTACCTTTTGATTTACCATTAACTTTATATTTAATTAAAAGCGAAGGTGACCATTCAAATTTAACGCCATTATATTCTGCAATTCCTAGCTCAATGTACGAAGTAGCTAATTTGCTAGATGGAAAACATTTTTTAAGAGATTGCAATGAAAAAAATATTGAAAACAGAATAGATGCATTAAATGTAAATGATGAAATTAAAAGGAAAGCCAAACATTTCTTTATTGAAAATAAAAATGTTTTAAAAGCTAAGAAAGCCATTGAAGAAAAGAATGTTGAAGACTTTTTAAGTGCGATTAGAGCTTCTCAAGAGTCTAGTAAAAACAACTTAGAGAATACTTTTGTTAAAGGAGAATTTGTAGGATCACCTCAAGAAATTATTGATAATGTGACAAGCTTTATTAATAATCATGGAGCTATTAGAATACATGGAGGTGGTTTCAAAGGAACAGTTTTAGCTTTTATAAAAAATGACTTTACGAATGAATTCGATTCTTATTTAGAAAAAAATTATAAAGGAAAATATTATAAGGTAGTTATTTCGAATAAAGCTGTAAATTCAATTGCATTATAAAAAGTACCGACAAGATCGGTACTTTATTATTATTTCTAATTTTTAATGATTTATTTATCGTTGTTTAAGAGTTTGTCCCAAGTTTCTAGTTGTTTCTTTGTTGGAACAAAAATAAAATCATAATTTCTTCCAATTTCGTTATAGTCGAATCCATATCCTACTAAAAATTCATTTTGTGTTAATGTAACTCCTACAATATCAGCTGTTAAATCAACTTTTCTTAATGGTTTTTTGTCAACTAAACAGACGATAGTGATTGATCTTGGTTGATAGTGTAATTGAATATATTGCTTAAGGTAATTTAATGTAAGACCAGTATCAATAATGTCTTCAACAATATAGACATCTTTTCCTTTAATATCTTCAGTAATATCCTTTTTAAGATGTATAACACCTGTAGAAGATGTTCCACTATAACTAGATACTTGTATGAAGTCAATCTTCATTTCGAAATGACATTTTTTGATTAAATCATTGAAGAAAGGTTCTGCTCCTTTTAAAACACTAATAAATACAGGAATGCTTGTTTGATTTTCAAATCTCGCATTTAATTTATCAGCAACATCGCTAATAATTTCATCTAATTGTTCTTTACTAAAAATAACTTCATTTGTCATAACTTTACCTCTGAAAAGTATAAATATAATATTGTTTTATTTATCAAAAATCACTAAAAAGAATAATTTTTTTGTGAAAATTAATTTTGTTTTAATTTCAATAGTACTAGCAACAAGTTAAAGAAAAATAAAAAATGCAATCATTGCTTATAACCTAAACTCTCTTAAAAATTTATACTAGGAATAATATTTCTAAAACAAAAACTTTAACCTCACCAACTGACAAACTAAATGCAGGTTCATAAACAAATGCCCAGTTTGCCAGACCAAATGCAGTTTTTTGCTTTTCAAAACTGCGTTTAGTTCATTAATAATATTTAAATAAGCCATTTTAAAAGAAAATTAGCCAAAAATGCGCACACAAAAAAGAATTGCATAAATGCAGTAATTTAAATAATTTAACTATGAATTGGTTTTAGTTTGACCTCGTCTTCTTTTATTTTCTTTAAGTGCAAAGCTTCAAATAGTTCAATTCTTAATACTTCAATAAATAAATCAGCTGGGGTCTTGTCATCTATCGAATTCAAGTGTCTTGAGTTTAAGTTTGAAGCAGCAAAATATAAGTCATTATGGGTGTAACTATCTAACAAAGAATGTTTTGGAAATATTATTCCTAGTATAAATTTTTAAGAGAGTTTAGGTTATAAAGTAATATAAATTAAATATGAAATAATATAGAAAAAGACTTAACGTTTTAAGTTAAGTCTTTTTTATCAAGCAAAGAGATTAACGTTAACACCTTCTTTATTATTATCTTTTCCACCATTTCAAGAATTCAATACCTTATTCTTAGTTTTGATGATTATATCTTACTATATCTCATCGAATTCTCTATAACATCAATCTCTTTAACTCTTCAATGTTTACATCTTTATAATATTTTAGGTTAATATTTCTGTCAATACGACTAATGCATCATTTTTTTCTTTTTTAAAAATAAAGGGCTATTTAATCGAATAAATTTTGCATTGATTTTTTTAAAATTTTAGTTTGATAAATTTGAAACAGTCCCACTAAATAAAATATTCCCATCACTTGATTTCAAATTAAATATAAATCCTTTATCGACATAGAAATCGTACGTTTTAATCTCTTTATCGACGTCAGAAGAAGTGGGTCCAATCATAATAGAAGTATAACTTGCACCTTCGATCCCTTCTTTATCAACACTTAATTTATTTTTATGTAGTATTGAAGAAGTAACAAGCTCAATTGGCGATCCTTCTAATAAAGTGTAGTCGAATGATGGATTAAATAGTGAAGTTAAGTTATATTCTTCCTTAAAAAAATCAATTAGTTCGTAATTTCCTTCAATAGAAAAACTTGGAAAATAAACATTTGTGTAATATATGTAGTCATCGTCACTATTTATATAACTATTTTCTTTTAAAAGTTGATCGATTTCTGATAATTCAAAAACATCATTAATTTCATAGTTAACATTAGGAACAATAAATTCTAACTCGTATCCATTACATGTATTTACATAAAACTTTTTATAAGCTTCTTCAATAATTGGTTTTCCACTAACTTTTGCTTTATATAATAATTTTGTTTTATATTCTGAACCATCTTCATTTTTAAATGAATATGTTTCTTTTGTTTCAGATAAATCTTTATTTTTATTCCATAAGTCTTTTATATAAAGCGTGTTGAGAAGCATAGCTACATCTAATGAATCGAACTTCATGCCATCTGCATTTAACAAGTTATTAGTTGCACTTTTGATATATTGATCGACTACTTTAAATGTTTCTTTTTCGTTAGCAAAATCTACTTCATAAGAATTTACAAACATATCATTAGCCAAAGTGTCTAATGTATTAGTATCATACCTATCTTTAAGTTTGCTACTAAGCCAAATCGAATTTAAGCTTTTAATTAATCCACCTTCAAACTCTTTATTTAACTTACTAAAGTAGTATTCGTAGTTTTCCTTATTTTCAATTTCATCTACGCCTATGACTGCCTTAACTTCTTCTAAATTATCATTTATGGTTGATAATTCTAACATACTAAAGGCATTAAAAATGGTTGTTGGCGAAATTAAATAATCTCCATCATTAAATGCATTAAATTTTTTAATCATATTAACTTGAGAATTTAAAATTTTATTAAAATACGACTTATATTCGTTAGTGTTATAGCTTTCATACGAAAAAGAAGCAGGTTTTGCAGCTTCTTTTAAACAAAACGAGGAAATATTAATACTGCAAGAACTTAAAATACTAATTAATGAAAAAACTAGAATGGATGATGATTTTTTCATATTTTCTCCTTTAACTGTATTATAACACACTTTACAAATAATTTAAAAATGTTTGCAAAACTGGTATATTAATTAAGTATTAGGAGTACATTATGGATATAATTAAAAGATTACATGAAGAGTTAAATCTTGAAACAAAAAGAATAGAAGCAGCTATTAAACTTATAGATGAAGGAAATACAATTCCATTTATTGCTCGTTATAGAAAAGAAGCAACTGGGAATCTAACTGATGTTGAACTAAGAAAATTAGAAGAAAGATTAAATTATCTTAGAGGATTAGAAGAAAGAATAGGTACTGTCTTAAAATCCATTGAAGAGCAAGGGAAGTTAACTGATGAATTAGCAAATGCAATAAATAATGTTAAAACTTTAAGTGAACTTGAAGATTTATATAGACCATATAAACCAAAGAAAAAGACTAGAGGCAGCATCGCAAAAGAAAAAGGACTTGAGCCACTTGCTCAGTTTATTTTAAATGAGGACACATCTAAAGATTTATATGAATACGCTAAAACATTTATTAATGAAGAAAAGAAAGTTAGTACAGTGGATGATGCTATTGATGGCGCAAAAGATATAGTTTGCGAAGTTATTAGCGATGATCCAAATGTTAGAATATTCATTAAAGATTATTTAAATAAAGATGGTTTAATTCATTCTTTAGAGGTTAAAGAAGATGAGAAAAATACATATGAAATGTATAAAGATTATAAAGAACCTATTAAATCAATTCCACCTCATAGAATTTTAGCTATTAATAGAGGTGAAAATGAAAAGTGTTTAAAAGTTAGTTTAGATTATGACTTTGATTTTATTAAGCAAGAAGTAAAAAGAAAATATAATATAAAGCCCGCTTATAGTGCAATTTATGATGAGATTGTTACTGATTCATTAAAAAGATTAATTATGCCAAGCGTCGAAAACGAGATTAGAGGCCAGCTTTTTGACAAAGCAAGCGAAAAATCGCTCGAAGTTTTTAAAAAGAATTTAAAGAGTTTATTAATGTATCCACCTTTAAAAGACAAAGATATTTTAGGCTTTGACCCTGGTTTTAGAACTGGATGTAAGTATGCTTTAATTGATAAATTAGGTAATCCAAATATGAATGTTATAGGAGTGAGTTACATTACTTCTAGTAGAGAAAGCGAAGTTAATAAAGCTAAAATAGATTTATTAAAAGTTTTAAAGAGTAATCATATTGATTACATTGCCTTAGGAAACGGAACAGCTAGTAGAGAAAGCGAAGCAATTCTTTCAAGTTTAATTAAAGAGAATAATTTGCCAATTAAGATTTACATCGTTAATGAAAGCGGAGCTAGTGTTTATAGTGCTTCACCTTTAGGAAAAGAAGAATTTCCTGACTTACCTGTTGAAAAGCGTAGTGCAATTTCTTTAGCAAGAAGATTAATGGATCCACTAAGTGAACTTGTTAAAATTGACCCAAAAGCAATTGGAGTTGGTCAATATCAACACGATTTAGATCAAAAGAAATTAGAAGAAAACTTATCAACAGTTATTGAAGACTGCGTTAATAATGTTGGTGTTAATTTAAATACTGCTAGTGTTTCATTATTAAAGTATGTTAGTGGAATTAATAAAGGAATCGCAAAATCAATTTATGATTATAGAGCAAAAAATGGTGCTTTTAAAAATAGAGAAGAACTTAAAAAAGTTCCTAAGTTAGGTGAAAAAGCATTTGAACAATGTGCTGGATTCTTAAGAATTATTGATGGTAATGAACCACTTGATAATACTGGTGTCCACCCAGAAAGTTATAAAGTTGCTAAAGAAATTATTAAAGAATCTAAAATTGATTTACTTAACGATGATGAAATGACATTGGACTTAAAACTTTCCTTATTTGACTTAAATAAATTTAAACAAAAACATGATGTTGGTTTATTAACATTAAGTGACATTATTAAAGAACTTAAAAAACCAGGTAGAGATATTAGAGATGATGTAAAAATTGTTGAACTCGATAATAACGTTAAATCAATTGAAGACCTTAAAGTAGGTATGATTTTAAATGGAACAGTAAGAAATATTAGTGATTTTGGTGCTTTTGTTGATATAAATGTTCACCAAGATGGTTTAGTTCATATTTCAGAAATTTCAAATAAATTTATTAGACATCCTAGCGAAGTTTTATCAATTAATGATGTTGTAAAAGTAAAAGTTATTTCAGTTGATCTTACTAAAAAGAGGATTGGCTTGTCTATAAAACAAGTTAAGCAACAACAATGATTAGTATTTACTTGAATTTTAAAGTTTAATTATTTAAAATAATTTGCAATAAGGAATAAAGGTTATGGAAAGAAACACTATCCAAAGAAAAGTTATTTTAGAAGGTATTGCTTCTTTATGTCACGCTACTGTTGACGAGATTTTTGATTACTCAAAAAAATTTATTCCTAATTTATCTTTTTCTACAGTTTATAGAAATTTAGTAGTATTGGAAGATGAGAAGTTGATTAGAAGGATTCCTAACAAAAGATGTAAAGATATCTTTGAATCAACATGTAAACCAATGCACGATCATTTTGTTTGCACTAAGTGTGGTAGATTCATTGACTATGGAAATGGAAAACACCATCATAAAGTTGTAGATAAAATGGGTAATCTCGTTATTGAAAGTACTAAAATATCTTATGGCATCTGTGAAGATTGCCTTAAGAAGGAAGCATTAAAGTAGGAGGAAGTTATGAAGAAGTACAAATGCTTATTATGTGGCATCGTTTTTGAAAGTAATGATGCTGAACCAGTATGCCCAGTTTGTGGAGCTACAGGCGATGATTTAGAAGAGGTTAAAGAAGGAGAATAGTTATGGCAAATAAATATGTTGGAACAAAAACATTAGAAAATTTACAAACTGCATTTGCTGGTGAAAGCCAAGCAAGAAACAAATATACATACTTTGCAAGTGTTGCTAAAAAAGAAGGCTATGAACAAATCGCTGCTTTATTCTTAGAAACAGCTGATAACGAAAAAGAACACGCAAAAATGTGGTTCAAAGAATTAGGTGAACTTGGTGATACTAAGGCTAACTTAAAAGCTGCTGCTGAAGGTGAAAACTATGAATGGACAAATATGTACAAAGAGTTTGCTGAAACAGCTGAAAAAGAAGGTTTCCCTGAATTAGCTGCAAAATTTAGATTAGTTGCTGAAGTTGAAAAAACTCACGAAGAAAGATACAATACTTTATTAAAAAATGTTGAACTTTGCGAAGTTTTCAAAAAAGATACAGGTATTACTGTTTGGAAATGTAGAAATTGTGGATACATTTATGTTGGTAAGGAAGCACCAAAAGTTTGCCCTTGCTGTGCACATCCACAATCATACTTTGAACTCCAAGCTAAAAATTATTAATTTTTAGTTTAGAAAGTTTATAAGTCACTTGCTTTTGTAAGTGACTTTTTCTTATGTGGACCGTAGGGACAACATAAAACCGCCTCCTATGGGGGCGAGAATTGAAAAGCAGTAGCGATAAGCAAAAA
>CALVXH010000048.1 GCA_944368945.1 uncultured Bacilli bacterium | reverse complement strand
AAAGAATATATGGAAGGTAAAGAAACAATTATAGAAGCTTTGACAAATTTAAATAACATAGTTTTAGAAGATGGAACAAAAAACTATGATGGAGACGCTACTTTAACGAACGTATTTTTCTATAATAGTGGTATTAGTGCTATATCGATGGATTCATTACCACAAGGAAGTTTCCTTGAAAACAATACAACAACATTATTTAAAATGCTTCTTAATATGTACTTCGATGTTACACCAAATAACTTGGCTTTAACAGGCTATCCAACGAAGGTAACTTTAAAAGGGGACTGCCGTTTTTATGATTGGAAAGAAGTTTCATCATTAACATTCGAATCTTTAGTTGGACAAAATATAGGACCTTTTATTATTGCACATGGTGGAATTTCTCATGCTTTAGATGTTGATATAAATGAGGAAGATTATTTACCAATTAAAAAACTACTTTTAGAAAAATATGAAGACTTACTTTTAAGTGATAATAAACTTAATTTACCAGTATACTATATGGGCGGTGGAAGTAATTTAAGTGATGTAATTATTGATGAGTCATTACTTGAATGCTTTAACAATATTATTGAAATAGATCCGTTTGAATATTCTTTAGGCTTGACAGTGGAAAAGGTACCAGATTTCATGAAAAGCCCAACTGCAATTTATAACACAATGAAAGTTGCTATGCTTAGAGCGGCCAGTAATGTATTAGGATTTAACAATTATAGATTACTAACTTTAAATAATACAAAGAATAAATGGTTAAATGAAACTCCTTCATTAAGCGATTTAAGTGCTAAATAGATTGTTTTAATATCAACCTATGATAAAATAATAAAGGCAAATTTGAGGATTATTTTATGTTTAAAAAGCAATTAATAGGGGCCTTAATTATTTCATCATTAACATTTTTAAATTGCAGCTGTGATTATAATAATAAAAACGATATAAATAGTGATTTATCTGAAAATAAAGTTATAATAAAAGATGCGATCGGAGGATCTTTAGTTATTAAAAATCCTCTTCAAAATGAAGTTGGAAATAAAATATATTTAGAAGTAAAACCATTAGAAGGTTATTACCTAGATGATATTGAAATTAGTAACGGAGAAAGAGTATCTTTTGAAAGTGAAAATCTTTATTATTTTGTTTTAAAGAAGGGTGATAATATTGTTACACCGATTTTTGCACAAAAAAGTAAAACGAAGGATTGCAGCCTATATATTTTGCAAAACGAATATGGAAAAGTTACCTCTAATAAGTATGAATACCTAGCTCACTCTACTTTTGAATTTAGTGTTACACCTAATGATGGATATAAAGTTGATTCAATTACTTTAAATAACAAAGACATAAGCTTAAATTCTTTAAATACATATTCAGTTACTCTTTTAGAAAATTTAAATTTTTTATATGTTAATTTTACAAAAGATGATACGCCAAAAGAGGAGTTTACAATAGTTAATGAATTAGAAATCATAACTAAGGTAGTTGAAATCGATATTAATGAAAATGACGATCCTTATAAAAGTAAATCAAAAGATGATTTTTATTTGAATTACTCAAATGCTAATAGCTATGAAGATGCTTATTTTAGAACTAAACATTATTTAATGAGCGGAGATATTACTCCTCAAAAAGAGGAATCTTCTTTAATGTATAAGTTGCCTTTCGAAGTTCCTACTTATGAAGACGCTTATTTAATGAATTCACTTTGCCGATATGAAGTTGATCAGTATGGAAACTATATTTCCTATACTATTAATACTTTAGATGGGAGCGACTATAAAATTTATTATGGAGCAGCTTATGCAAGTTTAGATGATGTTAGTGCTTATTTATTTGCTTTTGGAGATGTTCCTGCTAATTATATAAAAGAAAAGAAGGCAAGTAGTTATGAGATTACCTCTACTTGGGGAGAGTATTTAAGACTAAATCAATCTCGTTTTAGTGGAGACACTTCTCGATATCCTTATGAACCTGAATTAACTGGTATATTTGGCGATTATAATTATTATGAAAGTGATTTTGGCTCAATTGGTGGCTTTGATTGCAATGGACCAGTGAGTACCTATAATAATGGAAATAGAATTTCTAGAGGAACATGTAGATTTGTTTATAATTTTGAAAATCACGATGGCAGTAAGTTGGATTTAAATAATCGACATGTTTTTTATACATACAATCACTATAATGATTTCCAAGAATATCTTAATTATAAAGGTGGATATACACCTAGATTTGGAAATGAATCTGCAGGAAATCCTTATAATCAAGTAATTAACGGAGTTAAACCTACTAATCCATATAAAATATATAAAGCAAACTTTAATTTTGATTAATAGTTTATTAAAATAACGATACCATCGAATAAATTTTTAAAGTAGAATATAAATAGAAAGTATTTTATTTTGGTATTTAATATGGTTAAGACTAAAAAGATTAGATTAAAAGATATTGCTTATAGTTTAGGAGTTAGTGTTACATGTGTTTCTCGTTCTTTAAGAGATTGTAGCGATATAAGTGAAGATACTAAGAAACTTATTAGAGCAAAAGCTATTGAGCTAGGATATCAATCAAAATATAACGAAATTAAAACAAAGGAAAAATATGTTGTTGCTTTAATTTTTGATAGCATTAAAAACCCTTATTTTATTAAGCTTGGTGATTATTTAATATCTAGATTAAACAAGGAAAACTATGATTTTTTAATTATGATTACAGACCCATTTCTTAAGGTAGATGATTTGATTATAAAAAAATGCATCTTTAGAAACGCTGATATAATCATATCTTTCAATGAATTTAGTGAAAAAGCTGTTGAAATTTCAAAAATTAACAATATCCCTTTAGTATTATTAGGTAGAATATCAGCGTTTGATTATGTTGACTCTATTTTCACTGATGATAAAAAAGGCGGTAATCTTGCCTTTAATTATTTAGTTAATGAAAGTAAAAGAAAGTTATTATATATAGAAGAAAGTAGAAGTGAAGCTAGTTTAAGAAGATTAGCGGGCTTTCAAAAAGACAAAGAAAAATATTCTAATTTAGATATTAAAGTAGTTGAAGCTAATGACTTAAATAAAGCACTTGAATATATCAAAGAAGGTTATGATGGCATATTTACTTATAATGATTTCATATCTTTAGATTTAATAAAATTATTAGAAAGTAATAACTTATTAAATGATAATCTTAAAATAGTTGGTTACGATGATGACATTGATTATTTAAATAAATATTTCAGAAATTATAAATCTGTATCTTTTGACTATGGAAAAGTAAGTGATTTAGCAATTTCTATTATAAAAAATAAATTAGAAAAGAAAGTTAAGGGCAAAACCTATTTATTTAAAATTGATGTAAATTTATAATTTAAAAATATCAAGCAATCCATCTTTAAATAATTTATTATCTTTATCTTTGATTAATGGTAAAGCGTAATCTAAAAAAGAATCATTAATGTAATTTAAATTTGAATTTATATAAGTTAAAGGAAGATATTTTTCTTTATTTGCAACCAAAGAAATATCGATTAAATCATACTTAATTCGATATTTTCCGTTTGCCTTGTTTCTTTTTAAAGTTATAATTTTGTCATTTTCACCTTGCAAAGCTTTCTTTAAAGCAATTTCCCCGACTTTAATAGCTTCTTTAATGTCAATTGAAGAAGGAACGATTGAGTTAGCTCTTTGAAGCAAAGAAAGTTCGAATGCTCTTGTTTTATAGCCAAATTCTTTTTCAATAATTTTTGAAAGTCTATTAGCAACACCACCAAGTTGAGTATGACCAAATTTATCTTTTAAATCACTCATTTCAAAAATAAAGTTTCCGTTTTCATCTTTGATGCCTTCACTAACACAAACTAAGCAATGTTTATTTTTTTCATAAATTTTATGAACATCGTTTAAAAAATTTTGAATATTAAAGACTGCTTCAGGAACATATATTAAATCAGGTGCAGTGCCATTAAGTTTACTTAATAAACTACCAGCTGTGAGCCATCCTGCATTTCTTCCCATAATTTCAACAATATTAACTCTGCCAACCTTATAACTATGGTCATCTAAGTAAATTTCACTAACTGCATTAGCAATAAATTTTATAGCACTTGCATATCCAGCAGTATGATCAATAAAAGGCAAATCATTATCGATAGTTTTTGGTATGCCAACACAATAAAGTTCGTATCCTACTTTTTTAGCATATTCACTAATTTTGTGAATTGTGTCCATAGAATCATTACCACCATTATACAAAAGGTAACGTATATTAAATTTCTTTAATGTATTGATAATTTTTATATAATCAGCCTCATCTTTACTATAATGAGCTAATTTATATCTATTACTTCCAAAAGCTGCTCCAGGAGTGTTAGTAAGTTTTTTTAATTCTTCTAATGAGTAATTATCTAAATCGATAAGATCTTCATTTAAAAGTCCTTCTAAGCCAAAATGCATAGCATATATTTTATTAATTATAGAAGGATATTTTCTTGCTTCTTTTATAACTCCATAGGCACTTGAATTTATTACACTAGTAGGTCCGCCTGATTGACCATAAATTACATTTCCAATTAAAGCTTGTTTCATGTGTCATATCTTATCATAAATTAACAAGAGATTTAACCTTCGAATTAAGATTTATTTTCATTTCCGATAAAAATATCTACCGAAAAACTACTAATTCTTCTATTTTTGATTTTAATTAAATTTTTAAATTGAAAAGAGAAGTCACTTAATAGAAGATAATAAATAGATTGGAGTATTTATGAATAAAAAAATAATTAAGCGAGATGGTAGAGAAGAAGAATTTAAAGATAGCAAAATTGTAAGTGCTATTGAAAAATCTTTTATTTCTCAAAATTCAATTTTAAGTGATGAAGAATCTTCTAAAATTTTAAACTTAATTCATGAAGCAATAGATTTAAAAGAAAAGATTACAGTTGAAGATATTCAAGATGAAGTTGAAAAAGCATTAATGTCATTAAATTTTTATGATATAGCTAAAGCCTATATTCTTTATAGAAATTCAAGAACACAAATTAGAGAGTATCGAGATTTTCTTGTTAAAGAATTTAATAAATATGACTTAAGATTATTATCTAAAAATATTGAAAAAGAATATCCTACTAAAGAATATTCGTTATTAAATCTTGCTAATAAATATAAAAGTTTCTCTTTAAATTCGATTGACGATGAAGAAAAGATGAATATTTTGATTAAGTCAGCCCTTGAATTAGTTAGTGTAGAAGCTCCAAAATGGGATTTAATAGCAGGAAGAATAGAATTATTTAGATATCATTTAAATTTAAAAACCAGAAATAAGGAGCTTAATGTAACTAATTTTTATTCTAAAATTAAATACTTAATTGATAATGACTATTATGGAAGTTATTTACTTGAAAAATATAATGAAGAAGAAATTAATAAAATCGAAAGAATGATTATCAAGTCAAGAGATAAACTTCTTAGTTATTCTTCTTTTAAAGTTCTTAAAGAAGAGTGTTTAATTAAAGATAAAAATGGAAATTATTTTGAAACTCCTCAAGAAATGTTTATGGCTATTGCAATGCATTTAGCAATGAATGAAAAAGATAAATTATTTTATGTTAAGAGATTTTATGATGTTTTGTCAAAATTTGAATTTGTATTTGCTTTGCCAATATTAAAAAATGCTAGAAGAAAAAATGCTCAACTATCTAATTGCTTTATTGATATAATGGATGACTCCATTGTTAGTATATTTGAGTCAATTAGTAACTTAGCAAAAACTTATGACTTAACTGGTGGAATGGGAATTTATTTAGGGAAATTACGTTCCACATCTTATTTAAATAAAAATAGTGAAGAAAATGTTGGTATTCTAAAATGGTTAAAAATTATTAATGATGTCGTGCTTGCTATTAATAAAAAGGGTGGATTTAATGGTGGAGTAACTTGCTATTTGGATATTTGGCATATTGATATGTTAGATTTTTTAGAAATCAGAAAGTATCTTAATTTAAATAAACATTATAAATATATTATTTATCCAGCAATTTGCGTACCAGATTATTTTTGGAAATTAGCTAGAGATAATATAAATGCCATGTGGTCATTAATGGATCCTCATGAAATTTATTTAAAGAAGAATTATCACCTTGAAGACTTTTATGGAGTTGAATGGGAGAATAGATATTTAGATTGTGTTCATGATGATAGAATTATCAAAAAAGATGTACCAATTAAAGAAATAATTAGATTAATAGTTAAAAATGCCTTTGAAACAGGGACTCCATTTTGCTTTAATCGAGATATTGCTAATAAAGAAAATCCTAATAAACATAAAGGCATGATTTATTCTTCAAATCTTAGCTTAGAAATAATGCAAAATGTCTCACCTAAAAATTTTATTAATGAAGAAGTAATGAAGTTTAATGGCGAAGAAGTGCTGATTAAAAAAAGTGAGCCATCAAATTATCCAACTTCAGTATTAGGTTCAATTTGCTTAATGAATTTTGATTATTCAAATGATTCTAAACTCGAAGATGTTATTTCAATAGGAATTAGAGCTTTAGATAACTGTATAGACTTAACTAGTTGCTTTAATTTAAATAGTTTATTAACACTTAAAAAATATCGTTCATTAGGGATTAGTGTTAATGGCTATCAAGACGTTTTAGCAAATGAAAATATCAAGTTTGATAGTGAAGAACAATTAATTTTTGGCAACAAATTATTTGAAAAAATTAATTATTTTACTTTAAAAGCAAGCAATGCTTTAGCAATAGAGAAAGGAAGTTATCCTTACTTTAAAGGTAGCGATTTTGACAATGGAAATTACTTTATAAATCGTGACTATTTAAGTGAAAAGCGGGCAAAACTTAAAGATTCTATCAAAAATAAAGGTTTAAGAAATGGCTATTTGTTAGCTTTTAGTTCGTCAAGATTTACCAGTATTCTTTCTTCAAATAGTGAAAGTATCTTACCATTATTAAGTAAATTTTATTTTGAGGAAGAAGCTAATAAAATGATTCCTCGAGTAAGTAAATTTATTACTAATGAAAATAATTTATATTACTCTGATGCTTTTGATATTTCTCAAGATTATATTATAAAAACTGCTCAAATGATTTATAAGCACATTGACCAAGGTGTTAGTTTAAATCTTTATATAAATAACAATTATTCAATGAGACAAATTTTAGATTTATACATAAAGGCTTATGAAGCAGGTATTAAAAGTATTCACTTTTTAAGATTAAAAGAAGCAACTTATGAATAGAGGCAAATTATGGAAGAAAATATTAAATTAAATAAAAAAGGTTTATTTAACCCTAGTGGAGATATTTCTATTAATGCAAAAGCAATTGTCAACGGAACTTCAACTAACATTAACGATTTAAATAACATTAAGTATAAATGGGTCTCTAATTGGTACAGACAAGCAATCAGTAACTTTTGGATTCCTGAAGAAGTTAATATGAATCAAGATATTAAGGATTATCGCAAGTCTTTAACTATAGCTGAAAGAAGAAGTTATAATAAAACACTTTCATTTTTAATTTATCTTGATAGCTTGCAAACATTAAATTTACCTAACATTAACGAATATATAAGTGCACAAGAAGTAAGTTTTTGCATAAATTTACAATGCTTTCAAGAAGATATTCATTCTCAATCTTACGCATATATTTTAGATACAATTTGCTCTCCTGATGAGAGAAACTCAATTATTTATGATTTTAAAAATGACTCAATAATGCTAAAAAGATATGAGTTTATAAATGGTAAATATGAGGAGTTTATTGATAATCCAAATTTGATATCATTTATAAAAGTTTTAGTTGCTAATTACATTTTAGAAGGTCTTTATTTTTATACAGGATTTATGTTTTTCTATAATTTGGGTAGAAATTCTAAAATGAATGGCACCGCTCAAATTATTAGAAAAGTTAATAAGGATGAAAATAATCATCTATCTTTATTTAAAAATATTATTTTAGAATTTAAAAAAGAGCATAAAGAAATCTTTACGCTTGAAGTAGAATCTATTTTAGAAAATATGATTAAAGAAGCTTGTATTCAAGAAATTGAATGGGGATTTTATATAATCGGTAATGAAATTAGAGGCTTAAACATTGATATGATTAAAGATTACATTAAGTATTTAGGCAATATAAGAGCGACAAGCATAGGATTAAAACCTATTTTTGAAGGTCACCTAAAAGAGCCATTAAGCATGTCTTGGGTTTCTAATTTTAGTAAAGATGATTATATCAAACTTGATAATTACGGAAATAGTAGTTTATATTCAAAATCATCAACACTTAAAGATGATTTATAATCAATGAATATTGTTATTTCTAATATCTTTTAAAACAGCTGCTAAAACTTCGATCGATTTATTATCATATCCATCGTTATTTATAATTAAGTCAGCATAATATTGACTAGGACCAATTATTTCTTCATACATTGGTTGAACGCTCTTAAAATATTGCTCAGTAATTGAATCGTAAGTACGACCTCTTTCATTAATGTCTCTTTCCATTCTTCTTAATAATCTACGTTCACGACTTGCATTAATGAAAACTTTTAAATCGCCTAATTCTCTAACGTCTTTATTTACTAAAGCCATAATTCCTTCAACGATGATTAAATCTTTAGGAGTAACAACTTCAACCTTATCGCTACGATTATGTTCTTTATAATCATAGACTGGCTTTTTAATAGTTTCTCCACGCTTTAATGCATATAATTGTTCTTTCATTAATTTCCAATCGAATGCTTTTGGGTGATCAAAATTTTGTTTTTTTCTCTCTTCTAAAGTCATTGCAGAAAGATCTTTATAATAATCATCGATTGAAAAATGAGTGACATTATTTTCTCCAAGTAATTTTATTACTTGATCGATTACGTATGTTTTTCCACTTGCGGTTCCACCGCCAACTAAAATAATTTTTTTGTCCATAGTCCTTCAGCCCTTTAATATTATCAAAGAAAGTAGTTATTTTATCAAGTGTAAGTGAAAAGTCTTAATTTTTTAAAATCTTATTTTTATTTTTAAGTTAAATTTATATTTGAATATTTTTTAATCTAAGATTTGCGGTATTTTTGATTAAGAATAATAAAATTATGTTTTAGTTTTTATTAATTTATGTAAATACAAGCTCCAAAATATCTAGATATAAGTAATTAATTTATGAAGTAAGGAAAATTAATGATATAATCTAATTAAGTGAAAAGGTTAATATTTGAATAAGTGAGGAAATGGAGATGATTATTGATGGAATTTAAGATAGTAGTAGATAGTAGTTCTAATTTAACAAGTGATCATATTAAAGATGAGAATGTAGGATTTGAAGTTGTACCATTAACAATTAGAGTAAATGGAAAAGAGTATGTTGATGATGACAAAATTAATATTATCGAAATGTTTAAAGACTTGGATGAGTCTAAAGTTGCTGGTAAAACAAGTTGTCCTTCACCATATGATTTTTCAAAAACTTTTGAAGGCGCTAAACATATAATTGTTATTACGATTTCTAGTAAATTAAGTGGTTGCTATAATAGTGCAATGGCAGCTAAAGATATGTATGAAGGCGATGCTGATATTTTTGTTATTGATTCAAAACTTGTTGCTGGAGCGATGAGAATACTCGTTGACGCTGCCTATCGATTAATTAAAGAAGGCAAAAGTTATGATGAAGTTGTTAAGTGTTTAACAACTATAAGAGACAATACTAATTTATTATTTGTTTTAGACAAATTTGACAATTTAGTTAAAAATGGAAGAATGAATAAAGTTGTAGCCTTCATTGCGACGATGGCTTTTATTAGACCACTTTGCTATGGAGAAGATGGTGAAATTAAAGTAAAAGAAAAAATAAGGACTTTAAAAGGCGCATTAAAAAGACTTGTTGTTAATATTGGAAAAATGGTTAGCGAAACAAAAGATAGAATTTGCGTTATTTCACACACTTGTAATGAAGCCGATGCAATGTATTTAAAGACATTAATTAAAGAAGAATATGAATTTAAAGAAATTATTGTTGAAGAGAATAGAGGCTTGTGCGCTTTTTACTCTTTACAAGGTGGAATTATTGTTAGTTTTTAATTATTTATAATTAAACTTTTGTTATTTATATTTAATTAGGATCTTAAAATATTCTAGTTACAACTACAATATTGGTTTTTAGTTTGTTATAA
>CALVXH010000047.1 GCA_944368945.1 uncultured Bacilli bacterium | reverse complement strand
GTACAGAAAATCAAGAATGTTATACGGGGTCTAGAAGAGGTGACTGAGAGAGAAAATAAAGTATGGGAGTATATTATTATGGCAGAAAAAACAGAAATAATTAGTTCTGATAATCAGCAAAAGACTTCGTTTGAAACTCTTAGCAAAGAGGAGACGATTAAACTTTTAGACACTGATTCAAAAAAAGGACTATCAGAAGAAGAAGCTAAAATTAGACTAGAAAAATATGGTCCTAATAAGCTTCAGGAAAAAAAGAAAAAATCAGCAATTAGAATTTTCTTTGAGCAAATGAATAATCCAATGATTTTCGTTCTTTTTGCGGCTATCATTGTTACTATTTGTGTTTCAATTTACGAAACTCTAACTCATGATTTCAGTGATGGAGCTAATTGGTTTTTAGACGTTGGTGACTGGCCTGATGTAATCATTATTTTAGCTGTTATTATTCTTAATGCTGTTATTGGTACGGTACAAGAAATTAAAGCTCAAACATCTTTAGAGGCTTTAAAGAAATTATCATCTCCAGAATCTACAGTCGTTAGAGATGGCATGAGAAAGAAGATTAAGGCTGAAAATTTAGTTGTTGGGGATATCGTTATACTTGAAGAAGGAGATACAATCGGAGCTGATCTAAGATTACTTGAAGCAATCAATTTAAAAGCGAATGAATCAAGTCTTACTGGAGAAAGTGTTCCTGTTGAAAAGGATGCTTCAATTCAGTTTTCAAGTACAGTCGCTATTGGCGATAGAGTTAATTTAGCATATATGTCGACACCAGTTACATATGGTAGAGGAACAGGTGTTGTAATTAATACTGGCATGAATACTGAAATAGGTAAAATTGCTAGCGCATTAGATAATGAAGAAGATAATGAAACACCATTACAAAAAGTTCTTGCAAAGTTATCAAAAATGCTTGGCTTATTGACATTAGCAATTGTTATAGCAGTTTTAATTGTAGATATTATTTGGATTTTTGTTCATAACACACAAGGAAATATCGATTCTTGGATTGAAGCAGTTTTAAGTTCAATTGCACTTGCTGTTGCTGCTATTCCAGAAGGTCTTCCTGCAGTTGTTACAATTGTTTTAGCTATTGGCGTTCAAAGAATGGTTAGGGCTAATACGGTCGTTAGAAAACTTCCTAGTGTTGAAACATTGGGTGCAGTTAGTGTAGTTTGTAGTGATAAAACAGGAACTTTAACACAAAATAAAATGACTGTTTTAGAAGCTTATACAAGTGATACATATTATAAAGAATCTGATTTTGTTGAGTCTTCAACAAATGAGCAACTTAAACTTTTAGCTCGCGGAATGTCATTGTGCTCTAATGCTACAGTTGATGAAGGCTTATTTGGAGATCCAACTGAAATTGCTTTAGTTGTTCTTGCAAATAAATTTAATATGCATAAGAGTGATCTTGAAAAAGATACTCCTCGTATAGATGAATTGCCATTTGATAGTGTTAGAAAAATGATGTCAACAATGCATAAAACTGCAGATGGGCAGATTAACTATACTAAAGGTGCTCTTGATTCAATCTTAAAACATACAACTAAAATCGTTATTAATGGTAAGGAACAAGACATCACACAAAATGATATTGATAACATATATAAAGCAAATTCATATTTTTCTAATAAAGCATTAAGAGTTTTAGCTCTTGCTTATAATAAGAAAAACAGAATTGAAGAAGAAGATTTAGTCTTTGTTGGACTTGTTGCAATGATAGATCCAGCTAGACCAGAGGCTAAACCTGCTGTTGCTAAATTTAAGACAGCTGGTATTACAACTGTAATGATTACAGGTGACCATAAAGATACTGCTTTTGCAATTGCAAAAGAACTTGGTATTGCTAGTGATATAAATCAATGTAAACTTGGAAGCGAAGTTGACGAGATGTCTCCTGAACAATTACAAGAAACATGTAAAACTGCTAGAGTTTTTGCTAGAGTCTCTCCAGAAAATAAAGTCGCTATTGTTAAAGCGTTTGAAGCAAACGGTAATATATGTGCTATGACTGGTGATGGTGTTAATGATGCTCCATCATTAAAAGCGGCCGACATTGGAATCGCAATGGGTATTACAGGTACTGATGTTGCTAAAGGCGCTGCAGATATGGTTTTAACAGATGATAACTTTGCATCTATTGAAAAAGCCGTTGAAGAAGGTAGAGGAATCTATGCTAATATTAAGAAAACTGTTATTTTCTTAGTATCAAGTAATATTGCTGAAGTCTTAACAATGTTTGTAATTGTTTTAATTGGTCTCCCAGCACCATTTATTGCAATACATTTATTATGGGTTAACTTAATTACTGATTCATTACCTGCAATTGCTCTTGGTATGGATCCTAAAGATCCTAATAATATGTTAGAAAATCCACGTGATCCTAAAGAAGGCATATTTGCTAAGGGTGGATTACAAAATACTCTCATCTATGGAGCTGCTTTAAGTTTAGGAGTCTTAATTACTTATTTCAGTTGTGGCTGGTTACATGGTGCTTATACATATGGTGAAATACTTAATTTGTATGACAGTAACGCAGAAATCTTACACCAAGCTCAAACAATGGCATTTACAACATTAGCTTTCTCTGAATTATTCCATATGATTGGTATGAGTAATGTTAATAAATCATTTGTAAATGTATTCAAGAACAAAAACTGGATGATGCTTGTAGCATTTGTTGTAGGTATTGCATTACAATTATTCGTTATCGAAGTTGTACCAGTAAGAAAAATATTCTCTACAGCTGACTTAGAACCTGCTGAGTGGTTTGTTACATTAGGATTCTCAATCTTACCTCTTATTATCCATGAATTTATTGTATTTGGAAGATTTATTCATAAGAAGGTAACTTCTAAGTAATTAAATTGTAATTGATATTCAAGCAATTATTGCATTATGCAATAATTGCTTTTTTAATGGAAAAAATAATTTTATATTTTTGTTGTACTTATGAAAGGAAAATCAAGACTATAACGCCTCTATTAAGTTATTTCTTTAAGTGTCATGTTAAGCTAGTTAACTTAAGTAAATAATGATGTAGAACAAATAGGTGGGATGTCAATATAAGAATTAACCTTAGGCGTTCATAGGTAAGTTTTAAATTACGAATTGCCCATGGAAATAGTCGAGATTTGAATTTTGCTTTTAGTTCGCCTTCCTCAGAATTCGGGGGAAGGTGAACGAATAATAAAAGTGTAATCACACTTATTTTTTTCAATGCTTTAATTTTATAAAATTTTAGTCTTGACGAAATTTATAAATGTGGTTATACTTAACAATCCTAAGGTGAACCCAGCCTTAGCAATGAAAGGAGATTAAATTATTTATGTTTTCTAAATTATTTAGAAAAATAAGTAAACGTAACTCCTTAAACGATAGACCAAACAGAAATGAAAATGGGATATTAGAGTTTTTTGATAGTTACGTTACTTATTTAGATGTCATTAATCATGACAACATGTAACTAAAAATGCAGCAAAAGCTGCATTTTTTTATTTTCTATGACCACCAATTTGATTGTGTCTTTCTTTTATTGTAGAACCTTTAGTCAAAGAATCTGCCTTTAATATTTTATTTTTACCATACTTTTTTTGAATTTCATCAAGTGCACAATATAGATTTCTTTCTTTATCTATACTATCTATATCTTTAAAAATACTCAATTGTTCAACCTTATCAGCTTTGAGTGAGCCAAAAGAAATACCAATTTGTCTAACAGGCTCATGCTTCGCATAGGTTTTAAAAATATAAATAAGTGCATTATATAATTCGCTATTTAAGTCAGTAGGTATATTTAATTTTAATTGATGGGAAAAAGGAGGGCATGATGAATTAAACGAATATCTTATTGATAAATATACCTGACCAGCTTTTAATTTTGTTTGCCTTAATCTTACACAAAGGTCATCAGTCATTTCTTTTATTATAAGTTCTGTCTCTTCATAGCCGTAATCGCGCATTAAGACTTGTCCTAATGAAAGATTTTTATTTATTGGTATGTACTTTTCTCTAATATTGCTATTGTCTCGGCCATTAGCGTGTTCATAAAGTTCTTCACCCATAATACCAAACTCGTTAATTAATACTTCTTTAGAAAAATGTGCTACATCATATACTGAGTATAAGCCAAGCGCATTTAACCTTGCTTGATAACCACGGCTAATCCCCCACACATCATTTAATGGTTTTATAGGCCGTAATTTTGTTGGGATATCATCATTTGTCCATATTCCAATAAAATCAGAAGCATTTTTTGCCTCTCTATCATCAGCCATTTTTGCTAAAAACATGTTTTGCCCAATACCACAAGTTGCAGTTAATCCTGTTTTATCTTTTATGGCTTTTAATATTTTTTTGGCTAATTCTTTAGGACTACATTTATATAATTTTAAATATGGCCCGACATTTAAAAAAGATTCATCTATTGAATATATATGTATGTCTTCTAATGCTACAAAATCTAAGAAAATTGAAATTACTTGTGCACTCATTTTGACATATTTTTCCATTTGTGGTTTTGCATAAATCATTCCTGGGATATTTTTTGGAAGCTCTCTCCTTCGACACCTACTAGGAACTCCTAAAGATTTTAGATAAGGGGAGACACTTAAAACAATAGTAGCGTCTTTTCTTTCTAAATCTGTAACTGCCAATGGCGTAGTAAAAGGATCTAAGCCTCTTTCGACACATTCAAAGGAGGCATAAAAAGCTTTTAAGTCAATTACAAAAATCCAATTTTCCATTATCATTATTTTACTTTTTTAAAGGTAAAAGAGAAATAAATATAGTTGGCTTTAGATAAAACTAATAAAAATTATTTTAACTATATAGTTAAAATATTTTATAACAATGTTAAAATAATTATATCGGAGTTATTAATGGAAGAAATAAATTTTACTAATAGTTTTAATGATACTTTATATGGCCATTCATGGACGATAAATAGTCCAAAATTTATTTTGCTTATTGTTACTGGTATGGCTGAGCATAGTGCCCGTTATAATGATTTTGCGGAGTTTATAAACTCTAATGGTGGAAATGTATATTGTTTAGACCATTATGGGCAAGGACTAGGGAAAAATGGGGAACTTGGCAATCCAGGAAAAGATTATTTTTTTAAGATGGAAGACACCATTAATGAATTTATTAAAAGTTTAAAAAAAGATTTTAATTCTTTGCCAATGTATTTATTTTCGCATTCGATGGGGTCTTTTGTTACACAAGGATATATTGAAAAATATTCAAATACAATAGATAAAGTAATTTTATGCGGAACAAATGGAAAAAGCGTCTTATACAAATTAGGTTATTTAGTTTCTTTGATTATTGTTCATAAATTTAACAGCAATAAAAAAGCTAAATTATTACATGGCCTTTCTATAGGTGCCTATGAAAAAACTGTAAAAAATGAGTTTTCCAAAAATGCATGGATTTCATTTAATAAGAATAATGTAATAAATTATGATAATGATCCATTTTGTGGCTATGTTCCAACAAATGGTTTTTATAAAGAATTTTTAAAGGGCCTTTCTTCAATTCAGAAGAAAGAGAACATTAAAAATATAAGTAAGAAATTGCAAATATTAATTATTGGTGGTGAATATGATGCTGTTTCTAATAACGCTAAAGGATTAAAGAGTTTGCAAAGACTTTACAAAAAATACGGATTAGACAGCAAACTTATTATTTATGAAGATATGAGACATGAAATTCTTAATGAAGAAGAACATAAAAAAGTGTATCAAGATATAATTGAATTTTTGGAATAATTATCATGATAAAGACTAAAAAACTTGGCAAAAGCTTGATATTTTTTCCTATTTTAGGAATTCTATTTTCATGTGGAAGTATAGAAAAAGCTAGTGAATATTCAATAGTTACTCTTAATAACTCTAATTCAATTATTAAGTTAAGTGAAAGTGAGCCATCTTCGGGAGAATATTATGGTCCGAATGATGTTGAACTAAGTTATACAATTTCATCTATTACAGAAAACGATATAGGTAGATATACATATTTAGAAAACAACATTAATCCAATAAAAATCCTTGTTGTCCCAATTCATTTTTCTGACTCAAAATTAAGCAATGGTAAACTTGAAGAATACAAAGCTGACATAGATAATGTCTTTAATGGTATTAATGATAACGAGGTTGGCTTTAAAAGTGTAAAAGATTTTTACAATATATCAAGTTATGGAAAGATTAATTTAGAATTTGATGTTTTAGATTTTTATAATGCAAATAAATCTAGTAGTTTATATACAAATGAAGAGTCAACTAAATCTTTAATTAATGATGCATTAAATTATTTTAATGTTGATAGAAGGCAATATGATGGAAATAATGATGGTTTTATAGATGCCGTTTTTGCTATATATGATGTAAATAATTATAATAACAATTCTTCTTCGAATAATAAGAATCTATGGGCTTATACATATCATAGTTATGGCCTTGATCCATCTTATGAAGCGCCAGCTCTTAGTTCTTTTGCATGGGCCAGTTATGATTTTATGCTTAGTGGCTATAATGATAAATTAGATCCACATACATATATCCATGAACTTGGACATCTTTTTGGACTATATGATTATTATGATTATAATTCGTTATATTCTCCTTTAAGTGGGTTAGATATGATGGAATATAACATAATGGATCATAACCAATATTCAAAGATGATTTTAGGCTGGATAAAACCATATGTTGTGTATGGAAATGCAACAATAAATGTAAATGAATTAAGGGATAACCATTCGTGCATTGTAATATTAAGCGATAAAAAAGACTTAGTTTATTCTAAAGATAATACATATTACTTTAATCCTTTTAGCGAATATATATTAATTGAGCCTTTTACTTATGATGAGTCATCTTTAAATTATTATGACTTAAAATATGGTTATAATCCTGTTAATCTTTCACCTGATTCAGTTTTTACAACAGATGGTTATAGAATGTATCATGTTGATAAAAGGCTAGGGATAGTAACTGAAAACTCTAATGGTTATACTTTCGAACTATATGATTCGCATATACCTAATTATGATATGGATGGTAAATTTTTCACTATCATATCAAACACGAGTAATGGCGAATCCAAGAAACTAGGTTCACTAGGCTTATCGACTGCAATGTCTAAATACAAATTAAATGATTATTTTAATGAAATTAATCTAATTGCTAAAAAAACTGAGTTTGTTAATTCATATAATAGTTTATTTATACATCAAAGCGAAGATGGACAAATTAAATTAATGCCAATTAGTAATGATTATTTATTTATGAGTGGAGATACATTTAATCCAAGAAATTACTCAAACTATTTTGTTAATGGTGGAAATGATAGCTCATTTATCTTTAATAGTGGTTCTACATTCTCAAGTAGTGTAATTTTTGAATAATTTTACCTAAATTATTGCTTTTAAAATAATAATTATTTTAATTGTAATTTAAAAATGATAATATTTTTACGCCGAAGAAGGAGGATTATCTTTATGATTAAAGATATTTTAGTTTTCTCATTATCTTCAAATATTGAGCTCACTAACAAAGTTTGCGCTCTTCTTGGAATTGAAAGATCTAAGAGCGAGATTCATCACTTTGCTGATGGCGAATGTCTTGCAACTTCATTAGAGGATGTAAGAGGCAAGAAAGTTTATATTATTCAATCAACTTGTAAGCCTGTTAATGACCGTATTATGGAGACATTGATTTTTATTGATGGTGTAAAAAGAGCTAATTGTAGAGAAGTTACAGTCATCATGCCTTATTATGGTTATGCAAGACAAGATAGAATTGCACATATTAACGAACCAATAAGTGCAAAATTAGTTGCTGATTTGTTTACAAATGTAGGAGTTAAACGTGTTTTAACTGTTGAATTACATACTCCACAAATTCAAGGTTTCTTTGGAGTCCCACTAGACAACTTATCACCATCATTCTTATTCGCCAAGTATTTAAACAAATATTTAAATAGAAATAATGAAGGTGATCCTGACCATATAGCTATTGTTGCTCCTGACCACGGTGCTATGTATAGAGCAAGAGATTTAGCTAATTTTATTCCAAATACATCGATTGTTGTTATTGACAAACGTAGACCAAAACCAAATGTTGCTGAAATAACAAATGTTGTTGGTGACATTGAAGGCAAAGTTTGTATCATGGTTGATGATATAATCGATACTGGTGGAACAATTCTTGCTGGAGCTAAAGTATTAAAAGATAGAGGTGCAAAATCTGTTATTATTTGCTGTTCACATGCTTTATTTAATGGCAATGCATTGGAAAAATTTGAGGCTGCAGATTATATTGAAAAAGTTGTATGCACTGATACAATTGAACATCCAGAATTTGCTGAATCTAAGAAAATAACAGTTATTTCTATCGCAGAAATGATTGCTGATTGTATTAGATCACATGAATCACACGAAAAGATTAAAGATCAATACGCTAGATTCCATTAATAATAAGTTAAAAATAAAAGGTAGTCGAATTGGGCTACCTTTTTATTTGCTTAAAAGCATCTGGTGATTCTATAAAATCATTAATACTAGGTTTAGTTACATTACATCTATCGTAATAATATTTAGTTTCGTAATTGTCATCTTCGATGTCATTAACCTTTTTATATAAGGTGGTTGCAATAGGAAGAGAATTTTTATATTGCAAGTGATAATTGAGCACAAGTGATTTTAAGGAAACATTAGCATCTAAATCAATACTATATTCATCTGAAGAAGTAATATCTAGTTTAGCAGACTGGGTTTCACTAAAATCATACTCATTTGCTAAATTAGTGTATTCATCTATTTTAGAGTTTCCAGTCTCAATCGCTTCATTAATATAGTCTTTTAATATATTATAAATATTTTTAAAGTAATCATTATATGCTTCATTGACTTTTGAGCAATATAAATTAATTTTGTTTTCATCATTTTCACTTGGCTTTGATACAAAATAATACACTATTTTAGTAGATTCTTCCGCAAAAACCCACTTGATTGTTGATTTTGAACTGTTTAATCCCTCAGAATAATAGTAATAGTAATCATTTAAAGAAAAACGAATATTAACTCTATTTGTGAGTGATTCGCCTTTACGATAAAGTTTATTTATTGCTATTTTTGTTGGAAAATTAAAAGTCGGATTGTTTATATTATTTTCAATATTAGAAAGAATAATTTTTGCTTCTGTAGTTGTTAGCTGATGATTTGCGCAAGAAAAAAGTAATGATATTGTTGAAAAAATTATAAATAAATTTCTTGCTTTAATCATTTACTAATCACCTCGTTAGTCTATATTTTATCATTAGTGTAAAAAATATCAAAAAATGTTATGTTTTGATATCAATATACGTAATTATGTAATGAAAGTTTGAATATTAATCTATATAATAACTAAGTATGTCATTAATTAGTTTTTCAAATGTTACAAAATATTATTCTTTAGATTTAATATTAGATCATGTTTCATTTTCTATTAATAAGGGAGAGAAAGTCGCTTTAGTAGGTCCTAATGGAACAGGCAAAACAACGATATTAAAGTTAATCTTAAAAAAAGAATTTCCTACATTAGTTGCCAAAGAAGATAAACCTGGTGAAATTTCAATTTTAAGTGGGACTAAAATTGGTTATTTAAATCAAAATGCAATTGAAGATTTAAATAATACTGTTTTAGATGAATTAAATTTAGCTTTTAAAGATATAAAAAATGAAATTAATCAATTTGAAGATTTAACTAATAAATTAACTACAAGCAATGATGAAAAACTATTAAACAAATATAATGAGCTACTTGAGCATTTAAATTCTATAAACGCATTTAATATTGATAATAAAATTGACGAATACTTAACTAGATTCCATTTTCCATTAAATATAAAAAATGAAAAAGTAAGTTCGCTTAGTGGTGGGGAAAGGATGAAAATTGCTTTTATTAAGTTATTGCTTGTAGACTATGATTTGCTTTTATTAGATGAACCAACTAACCACTTAGATATATCAACAATTGAATGGCTTGAAGAATATTTGAAATCTTATAAAGGGACAATCCTTTTTATTTCACACGATAGGTACTTTTTAGATACTTTGGCTACTAAAATCTTGGACTTAGATAATCACAAAGTTACAACATATTGCATGAAATATGATGATTATTTAAAAGAAAAAGAAATAAACTATCAAAATCAACTTGCCCAATATAAAAAAGAAGAAGAGGAAATGGAAAGATTAAGAAAGTTCATTGAGTTTTATATGCCAAAACCACGATTTGTTGGCAGAGCAAAAGATAGGGTTCATAAGCTTGAAAAATTAGAGAAAAATCATATAGATAAGCCTGTGAAAGAAAATAAAAATATTAATTTCTCAATTGAAGGTAGTAATCTTAAAAATAAAGGACTTATTGAAATGACGGATGTTGTTGCTGGCTATGATTTTCCTCTTTTTAAAGGTTTTTCTTTTACACTTTATGGGAAAGATAGGTTAGCAATTGTAGGGGATAATGGCATTGGTAAAACGACATTAATTAAATCAATTATTAAGCAAATACCACTTATTTCTGGAAATATTAAATATTTAAGAGAACTCAAAATAGGTTACATAAAACAAAATGATTATGAGTTTTATTCTAAGGATACATGTCTAGATTATTTAAGAAACAAATATCCAAATAAGTTGGATAAAGAATTAAGATCCGCTTTAGGTAGATTTTTATTTAAAAAAGAAGATGTATTTAAAAATTGTACAACGCTTTCAAATGGCGAAAGAATGCGTTTAGTTTTATGCGATTTGTCTCTTAGTGATTATGATGTATTAATATTGGATGAGCCAACTAACCACTTAGATTTAGTCACAAAAGAATGTCTTTTAAATGCTTTAAAAAGTTATAAAGGTGCAATAATTTTTATCTCACACGATAGATATTTTATTAATTCACTTGCTGACTTTGTACTATATTTAAGTAAAGATAAAACTATTTTGATTGAAGGAAACTATGATGATTTAAAACTTGAACTGGATGATATAAATACTAATGAAAGCAGTCAAAGTTCTAGTAAGAGTGATGAAAATAAGAAAAAAGAAACCTTAGTCTATGATCCTTTGCCTCAAGTACAAAAATTAAGCAATAATAAATTAACTGAATTAAAAAATGAGTCAAAAAATATTGAAAATAGATTAAACGAAATTGATGAATTATTAGGCATGGATTTTGAAGATTATAAAGAAATTGATCGTTTAACAGATGAAAAAAGTGCGCTTGAAGACAGGTATTTTGATATACTTTCAATTCTTGAAGAACAAAAAAAGTTAAAATAGATTTTATTTTTAAAAAAGGATTTGTACTTAATTATTAATGGAGTTCTACTTCATAATAATTGACTAATTAATAAAAATAAAACCTGTCTTTAGGGTTTACCCCTTGTTTTGAGGTGTTAAAATAACTATTAAACATTATAATTCAATCGAGA
>CALVXH010000046.1 GCA_944368945.1 uncultured Bacilli bacterium | reverse complement strand
ATCTTTTCTCGATTGAATTATAATGTTTAATAGTTATTTTAACACCTCAAAACAAGGGGTAAACCCTAAAGACAGGTATTATACCGATAAATTGCCTAAATACATACATTATTTTCATATAAAGTAAGATTAAAATGTCATTTTATTAATAAAATAAAAGAGTTGATAGATTTTTCTATCAACTCTAGAAAGTTATAACTAGTTATTATTGAATTAAACCTTCTACCATGTATTCATAACCTCTTGCTTTAAAGGCTACAGTTTCATGGAATTTTTTATTTTCTTCGCCAGTGACTCTATTTTCCCAATCTTGAAGTTCATCATCCCAAACTCCTTTTCCATCAGTCTTAGATAAATCATAATATCCTTTTAATGGTGTACTGCCTTGGAAAGTATATGAATCTTCACCATAAGTTGTATAACACATTGTGCCGTTAACTGCGTTCCAATGTACATCTAATGTAGTCATAATATTAGGTGTTTTATAAATTCTTTCAAGGGCTTCTTCATATGGATGGCCTTTAGCTAAATCTAAATTTGTATCATTTTTAGTTGGTTTTTCGCTAGGTGCAATTCCATAACTAGTTGAATATCTAGCAGCACTAATTGCTACACCTTTTGGATTTAAAGTGTTAAGTAATTCTTGAGAGTTACTTCCATTACTTCCATGGTGAGAAGCTTTATATAAAGTGACATTTGGTAAGTCTTCTCTTTTTAATAAATCTGCTTCAGATGAAGTAGTTAAGTCTCCTGCTGTGAAGAATTTAAAATCTTTATAAGTGAATAAACAAGCAACACTATGTCCATTTGATGCACTACTTGTATCACTATTTTGCAAATAATTGCCTGTATCCAAAATATCTAATGTAAATTCATCAGTTAAATAATATTTATCAGTGATTCCATTATTATAATTAACACAATCATATGCAGTGTGATAACTTGCTCCTTTATCAATATAAGATTGTCTAATTCTAGCAAACGAGCCACTTTGAGCTCCACCATAATCAATAATAGTAGATACAAGTTCAATACCTTTTAAAGCGTTTTCCATTCCAGCGATATGATCACTATCACTATGACTTGCAATTAATAAATCAAGTCTATTATCATGCATTTTGTCCTTTAGAATTTTATTAACATAAGTTCCATCAAATGCTTCACCCGAATCTATTAAAATATCAACATTGCCTTTTCTAATATAAATAGCATCAGCGTACATTTGTCTAACTTCAATAAAATAAATTTCTAAAGGTTCATTTTTTCCTTCATTTCCTTCAAAAATTGGAGTTTCTGCAGTGAAACCATTTCCAACACCGGTTTGTTGAACAGGTTCAGCAACAAACAAATATAGATTTGTTGTGATATTAGGATTAATTAAGGAGGAAGCAGTAATTACTGCTTCTCCTTCTTTTTCAATATCTAATACACCTGCTTCAGAAATTGTACCAATTTCAGGATCACTAATTTTCCATGAAACTTCTTGACTCGCTTCAAATGGATTTACTTGGGCAGTTAAACTATAACTATCACCAATTTCAGCGTTAATTGTTTTAACAATTTTACGATCTAAAAGAATATCAATAGACTTTGGTGTAGGTTTTGCTTCCTCACCACAAGCACTTAAAAGTCCTACTAATGCTACGAAAGCTAATAATTTTATTTTTTTCATTTAATTTACCTAATTATTTTAAAAGTTGAATATTATCAATATTTAATCTCTTACCAGTATTTTCTTTAAATGTTAATTGGAATCTCATGGTTGCGCTTGTTTCAGGGATGACAACTCTAATTTTTTCTAATGTTCTACTATTGATAACATATTCTCTATCGATTGATTTCCATGTTTTTCCTCCATCAATAGAATACTTAGGAATTAATGTTCCTCCTAAAACATCAGAACCATAAGTTGCAACTTCAAAGTCAACTGTGCTGAATTCAAAATCAGTTCTTAATTCAATTTGTCCAGTTTTTGTTGCGTCTTTATTTGATTGAACTCTTAATCCATACATTCCTTCACGAACATCTGAATCAGTTCCGCCAATTAAACAATTCTTTAAATTCCAAGTTGCTACTGGGCTGCCAAGATCAACTGTTCCTTCAGCATAACCTGATTTAGTATTACTACATCCATATTTATTTTCAGGATCAGCATCTTCAAGATTGAAAGTATGAACTGTAGTTAATGTTTCGTTTCCACATAAAGTAATAGTGAAATCTTTAGTTAAAGTCTCCTCGTTTAATTTAATTGTTGCAGTATAATCTACATCTAAAGTTCTTGATGGTATACTTTTTACGTTACCTTCATTATCCATATATTCGCTTTCAGTTGACCAAGAGATTGTTGCAGAATATCCTTCAACGCTTGTAGGTAACTCAATCTTTTCGACACTACTATCAACGCAATTTGGTAAGCTTAAAGCGCTTGCAACTAATTGAATCTTATCTGCATCCGATAATTCAGGAACAACTAAATCATCTGCGTTAATAATATAAAGTTGAGGATTTGGTTTTCCATAACCATAAGCATTCATAATACCTTTTGCATCAATTACATATCCTTCTGGAAGATCACTTAACTTTTCATTAATTTTTGCAAATTCTGCGTCACCACAAACACTTGGGTCGATTCTAATTGTAAAATCATTGCCTTTGCAATCGACTACTAAGTTATATGCTTTTGTTTCACTAACATTAACTTCACTTGTAGCAACTTGTTTTACTTCAACATAACCACCCATATAAGCTTTCATGTTGTCAAAAACTTCTGGATGTTTATCTGTAACATCTGTTGTTACAACATCAATTGTCTTTGTGATTTCTTTTATATATTCAATATCTTTAATTTCATATGTACCATTTACATATAATTCTTTTAATCCACCAATTTCATAAGCTTTGCCTTTTTCTAAAACTTGTGTAGATGAATTAAGTCCATATAAATAATAACCAGCTTGTCCATTCATCAGCCAGCAATTATAAGTATCGCCATCTGATGGAGCAATATATTCAACAACACCTTCTACTTTTAATGGTGTGTCATTTTCTGCTGACATATATGTATCATGATTTGAAATTTCCATTTCTTCATAGTTATATGTTGGTTCGGTTACAGATTCTCCACTAACAGTTATTGTGTATTCTGCACTTACACTAGTAGCTACTGTCGATGTTGCCTTAATAGTTGTCTCGCCAGCACTTAATCCTTTAACTGCACCTGTTGCACTAACAGTTGCAACTTCTGTGTTTGAAGAAGACCATGTAACTGTTGAGGCAGCTCCAGATGGAGTAACTTGAACAGATAATTGTAATGTCTCATCAATACTCATTTCATTTGATGCTCCAACGATTTTTAAACTTGTTGGTGCAACTTCTTTTGCTGGTTCTATTTTTAAAGAGTATGTTCCTCTAACGTTACTATCAATATATGAAGCAGCAGTAACTTCAACCATACCTTCTTTAGTAGCGGTTAAAACACCAGCAGTTGTAATTGTAGCTTCACCTGTGATAGGTGTTACACTCCAACTAACTTCTTGTACTGAACCTTCAGGAAGAACAGTTGCAGTAAAATTAAGTGTTTCTCCAACAGATACGGAAGTAGCATTATCTTCAGCAACAATTTTAATGCTTTCAGGTGAAATTTCTTTTTCACCACAGCTAGAAAGTCCTAAAGTGCTTGCTGCTAGAACGAATAATAGTACATTTCTCTTTTTCATATTTTTTTAAACTCCTTATATCCAATGAAAAATAAAAAATAAAACAATAATAAATTAAAAAAATTTAAATGTGTTGATTAACTTATAGGTTATGTTTTGCCATAATCACCTCCTCTAAAGTTTACTAAAACAAATCGCATCGGTTTGATTATTTAACTTGTTTACCTTGTAAACTTAGGGGGGCGACTGCGACTTCTTTTTACACTGCTATCTTATAAAATTGGCACTTACTATGTCAACTTTTTCGAAAAAAAATACGATTTTTTACATTATCTTAATATTCATACAATGTCAAAAAGTGTGCAAATTAGTGCTTTTTTAAAAGAATTACCGCCTATACATTTATAAATTAATTAATTAAAATAAATTATTATAAATACTTATGCTAATGTAAAAATACTATAAATAAATTTACGGTTATTATAAAAAGTGTCCATTATTTTTTGATTATAATTAGAATGTTTAGAGAGCATTTTTAATAAAATGTCCTCTAGTTTGAGTGAAACTATTAAATGTTTTTTGTTCTTTGTCGCTATTTAAAATACTAATAAAAGTTTTAGTAATACTTATTACTTCTTCCTTACTTTCAGTAGTAAAAACTAGTCTAAAAAAGTTTACACCATTTATTTTATTAACATCATCCATAATGTTTAACGTTTTAGAATTTAATATAGTCATTGAACAATCATTATTAAACAGTAATGGGAAACTAGAGAATTTATCTTTTAAAGCAAATTTGTTCTTTTTACATTCTCCACACATACCAAGTCGTTTTAAAACGCAGTACTTAGTTTGCATTAACTTAGTTCTGCCATAAACAATAAGTTCAAGATTTGGATATGTCTTATATTTTTCATAATAATTTTTAACTAAATTGTTAATATGATCTTTATTTATTTCCTGCGATAATGTAACTCTAGAAACACCTAAAAAAGATAAAATTGCTACATCTTCATAGTTAGAGACATTTAATGAATAATCACTAACTAAAGTAATATCTTTTCCTTTATATCTTTCAATCGCACCTAATCCACCAAATAAAATTTCATTATATCCATCTACATAATGAGGGTTATTTCTACTAACTTTATTTTTATAATAAATATGAGTAATTCCTAAAGATTTTACGGCTTCATATTGTTCTTCATTATTAACTTCTACACTAATAATAGGATCATGCAACTCACATTCTTTAACTTTTAAATTATGTGGATAAGAAAAACTTACTTCTTTAGATAAGCGTAATTCATCTATTTTAGAAATAGCATTTCTTCTTACTTCATTTAAACTTTTTAAAGGTATAAAAATATCTTTATCAATATCAATAGTCAATAAATTAAGTTTATAGGGAGTGTCATTTAATTTTGAAAGTTGATTTTTAATATTAGTTTCGTTAACTGCAACTTTTAATGCTTTATCAACAATAAAATCACTTTTAACTTCAACATTAATATCATTAAATGAAGCGCATAAAATAGCATTTTGACCAAGTTTTGCAGTGAATTTAAAATTAATATCAAGTTTTTTATATTCTTTTTCATTAAAAGTTTCTTCAATTAACTTGTTAAAATTTATATCTTTAGTTTTATAAACTCTAGCATTTAAAGTTACATCTTTATGACAAGAAATAATTGCTAATTTATTAGTAGACTCAATCTCTTTAAAATTTGCATCAAAAAGTTTAGTAATTGGTAAACTAATTTCTTCAAAAGGATTTTTAGATTCAATCCTAATTTGATCACCTTTATTTAGTTCTTTAAAAAGTTTAATCCAAATAGTTTGCTTATTAATTTTAACTATCCTACCTATCTCATAACCATAGTTATTTGGACGTTCAATATTCGTTATATTTTTGACATCTTCATTTAACATAAAGCCTTTTGTGTAAGTTCTATTAAACACTTTATTTAAATCTAAATATGATTCATTAACATTAAGCATCTTATCTTTATAAAATCTAGTAACTGCACCAACATAAGTAGGCTCTTTCATTCTGCCTTCAATTTTAAAAGAATCTATAAAACTTAATTTATCTAAATAGTTAGAGACATTTAGATCTTTCATTGATAATAAATATCCAGTCTCAATTTTATTATTAGTCTTTAAATCGATTAAAGAATAGACTTGTCTACAACATCCAGCACATCTTCCTCTATTTCCACTTCTTTCACCAATCATTGAACTCATTAAGCAATTACCTGAATAAGCTACACAAAGTGCTCCATGAACAAAAGCTTCTATTTCGACATCTACATTATCATGTACTTCTTTTAATGTTGCTAAAGGAGTTTCTCTAGCAAAAACTACTCTTGTTCCGCCTAATCTTTTAATTAATTTAGCACCATAAATATCATCAATTCCCATTTGAGTTGAAGCATGTGCCTCCATAGAATCATAGTGATTAACTAAATAATTAAATATTGCCAAATCTTGAATAATTAAAGCATCGACATGAATATTTGCTAATTCATCAATTGTTTTATATGCTTCTTTAAGTTCTTCATCATATAAAATTGTATTCATGGTGACGTAAATTTTTACATTCCTTAAATGTGCGAATTTCACAAGTTCTTTTAATTCTTCAATTGTAAAGTTATTTGCATATGCTCTAGCATTAAATTTTTCTATGCCTAAATAAATGGCGTCAGCGCCATTACTAATTGCTGCATAAAAAGCATCTAAAGATCCAGCTGGAGATAATAATTCACTCATAGTTATGAAAAATTCTATCATATTTAACTTAATAAATATAATACATTTACTTTAAAAACGACTCATTTGGAAGTATTATACTATCATGAAAAAATTAGAATTATTAGCTCCTGTTGGAGATTACGAAAGATTAGTAAGCGCCATTCATTTTGGTGCGGATGCAGTTTATTTTGCTGGTAAAAAATTTGGATTAAGAGCCTTTTCAAATAATTTTGACGAAAATGAGATGATTAAAGCAATCAATTATGCTCACTCTCATAATGTTAAAGTATATATTACTGTAAATATTTTAGCTCATAACACTGATTTTAATGGAATGCTAGAATATTTAAAATTTTTAGATAATAACCATGCCGATGGGGTAATTGTTAGTGATTTAGGTATAGCTAGTTTAGTTACTAAATACACTTCTTTAGAATTACATGTCTCTACTCAAGCTAATATTACAAATGTATATTCAGCTAAAATGTGGGTTGAATTAGGTGCTAAAAGACTTGTATTAGCTAGAGAATTATCATTAAAAGAAATTAAAGAAATAAAAGATGCCGTGGGTCCTGATATTGATATTGAATGTTTTGGACATGGAGCAATGTGTATTTCTTATAGTGGAAGATGCTTATTATCTAACTATTTAACAGGTAGAGACTCTAATAAAGGAGCCTGCGCTCAACCATGTAGATGGAATTATGCAATAAGCATTAAAGATGAAAATAATCTTGATGGAAATGAATATTTCCCTATCGAAGAAGATTCTAGAGGTACATACATTTTAAATAGTAAAGATCTTTGTATGATTGAACATATTAAAGATTTAGTTGAAGCCGGAATTACTAGTTTAAAAGTTGAAGGTAGAATGAAATCAAGTTATTACGTTAGCACTGTCACAAACACTTATCGTAGGGCGATTGATGATTATTATTCAAATAGAGAACCTTCATTTAACTATATTGATGAATTAAAGAAAACTTCTAATAGAGCATTTACTACTGGCTTTTATTATGGTAGTGATCAAAAAACAAATATCGAAACTTCTAAACTATTTCAAACATATAAATATGTTGCTTTAGTTATAAGTTCAGAAAACGGATATTTGCTTGTTGAACATAGAAATAAGTTTAAAGTTGGAGACACACTTGAAGTTTTAAGTAATGGCAATAATTTTAATAAAACATTTACTGTTACTGAAATTTTAGATTTAAATAAACATCCACTTGATGAAGTTAAAAAAATTAAACAAAGAGTTTATATTAAATGTGATTTAAAATTAAATGAAAATGATATACTTAGAATAAAAGAGAATGAAAACGAAAACTAAGTTAAAAGATAACAATATTTTTAGATGGATTATTATTCCTATTTGCTTTGCCTTATGCTTTTTTGGACAACTTATACCTGCTCAAGGAGGCTTATCAAGTGAAGCAATTGGTGTTTTATTCATCTTTTTAGGCACATTGATTTTATGGCTAACTATTGGTATTGATTGGCCTAGTCTATTATGTATGCTCTCTTTAGGCTTCATTAATAGTTTTGGTTTTAGTAAAGTCATCTCTTCAAGTTTTGGAAATTCAACATTTGCTTTTTTATTATTTACTTTTATATGTACTTACGCTTTATCTAAAACAACTTTAATTAAAAGAGTAGCAATCACTTTTGTTAATTCAAAGTTAGCAAAAAAGAATGGATACTTTTTTATTTTCTTATTTTTATTAGCTGTTTTGATTCTAGGATTATTCATATCACCTAGTGTTTTATTTATAATAATGCTGCCAATCCTTAATGAAATTTTAGAAATTACTAAAATTGATAAAAAAGATAAGGTTGCTAAAGTAATGATGATTGGATTAGGATTTACTGTCTCTATTAGTAGTGGCATGACTCCTATTGCACATGTTTTTCCGGTTTTAGCAATTAATGCAGCAGGATTAAAAATATCCACTTTCGCTTATATGGGATTAGCAATTCCAGCTGGATTAATTCTTTTCTTGTTAATGTATTTTTTACTTATTGTTTTTATTCAACCAGATGTTAAAAATATAAGTTTTGAAGATATAAATAAGTTAAAAGATGACTTACCTAAATTAAATAAAAAAGACATCTATACATTAGTAATATTTATTATTGTTTTGATTTTACGGATAATTCCTTCTTTATTTGAATATGTATGGCCTAGTTTTTATGAATTATTTAATACTTATGGAACTAGTATGCCTCCTTTACTTGGTGCATTAGCATTATGTGTAATTAGAGTAGATAATGAACCTTTATTAAAAGTTGATGATGCTTTTAAAAATGGGGTTCCTTGGAGTAGTTTAATAATGTGCGCCGCTACTTTGGCTTTAGGTGCGGCCTTACAAAATAGTGATATAGGATTAATTAGTTACTTACAAACTACTTTAGGCCCTGCTTTAAATTCCTTACCAGAAATTTTCTTACTAATAATATTTGCTTTTTGGGCAGCACTTCAAACAAATCTTTCTTCAAACATGGTTACAGCTACGCTTGTTGCTACAGTTGCAAGTACAATTTTATTAAGTACAAATAATACATTAAATATATCAGCAACTATTTGTATTATAGGAATGTTAGCAAGTTTTGCCTTTGCTACTCCTCCTTCAATGCCTCATATTGCAATCATTTGTAGTGATGAATCAACTTCTACTAAAGATGTTTTAATATATGGATCAATAATGATGATTCTTTCTGTACTTGTATCATTACTCGTCGCTTATCCTTTAGGTACTTTAATTTTTTAGGAGGCAAATTATGAAAACAGAATTAGAAATTTATAGAGACAAGATTGATGAAATAGACACAAAAATAATCAATTTATACGAAGCGCGTATGGAAGTTGTTAAAAATGTAATTGATTATAAAATTAAAAATAACATTCCAATTTTAGACTCTTCTAGAGAATCAAAAATGCTTGATAAAAATCTATCCAAAATTAAAAATCATGAATATAAAACCTATTATAAAGATGTTTTGGAAGGCTTTTTAAAAGCTAGTAAATCAATGCAAGCTGATATTTTAAAAAATAAATAAACTATACTTACTTATTTAGAGTTTTCACTTTTTCAATAACTGATTTCACATTATTAAGATCTTTAATTGGAAAAAGTGAAAACTTTTTATTAATGGTAATTATTTCAATCCTACCAAAATCATACTTACCATGAGTAAATGTTTTAATTTCTTTAATTTCATTAAATGGAATCTCAATGACTTTATTTATTAAATATAGTTTAACCCCAAAATCATTATAT
Organism: uncultured Bacilli bacterium; assembly: GCA_944368945.1. GTDB lineage: Bacteria > Bacillota_I > Bacilli_A > RFN20 > CAG-826 > Onthovivens. Next base: position 1,906 of record CALVXH010000046.1, on the reverse strand, counting down.
TCAATTAAACTCTTTTTTAATGGAAAGATTGCTTTAATTAACATATAACCTAGCATCAATATAATTAATATAAATAGAATATTCACTAGCACTAAACTCATGACTTCTACATAAAAGTAAAAATAGTTAAATAAAATATCAATTAACAAAATAAAAGTAAGCATAATTACGTATAGTACTATCACTTTAAAATTTTTATGACCTATTGACTTATATTCTTTTGATTTATTTAAAGCGTTTATTCCAAGTAATTCATCAAGACTAATATTAAAAGTTTTACTTATTAAAATTAAAGTGTCAATTGAAGGTATGCTTATTCCTCTTTCATATTTAGATACGGCTTGTCTTGTTAAAAATAATTTATTAGCAAACTCTTCTTGAGTTAAATTATTTTTCTTTCTTAAGTTAGTAATTCTTTCATTAATATTCATAGTTTAACCTCTATAATATAATTTAATTAAACTACTATTTATTTGTAAAGAAACTTATAGTTTCTATATAAATTAAATAAAAAACCACAGCAAAAGCCTATTTAATTAAAGATTTTATATATTCTCATGTTCTTTAATAGTGGCGCAAATATATGTTCCATATATTCCAACTAGTTAATAAAACTATATATGCGTTAATAATATTTTGAATAGTTTTATCTATATTATCTTTATCTATAGAATATGTGACAGTAAATTTAGCTAAGCTAAATTATTTCTAGTCGAAGATTTATGTGCTACATGTTGATTCATTCTATCAACCGCGCTTTGATTTTCGCCAATATACGCCTCTTTGTCACCATTTAAAATATATACAAAAGGTCAATCGATAGCATGCTTACCTATTTTCTTTAATTCATCTATTCCTTCTTCACTAAAAGAATAATTTTCTATTTTTGTTAAAAATGTTTTATCCATCTAATAAAATTATACCTTAAATATTAAATTACATTATTAAATAAATAGTATAGTGCTTTAATTAATCTCTCATTAGAACGAGCAAAATGATTCCCCTTATTAAATTCAAAATATACATTTTTATATATAGATTTAAATGTTTCAAATAATTTTAAAGTATTTACTTCAACATATTTCATATATTCATTTTTGGTTTTCTTTTCCTTATCTCCTAAAGAAAGATATATAAACTCTATATTGTTATTAAAAGAAATATTATTAATATAATTAATTAAATTTGGATACCATAATGATCCACTTATCGAAGCAATTATATTAATATATTTAGATTTTAACCCTGCAAAAACGGCAAATAATCCTGCTAATGAATAACCAAGAAGAATGTATTTAAAAATATTAATGTTATATTTAGATAAATAATCTTTAATAAAGGGAATTAATGTATCATCAATAAATCTTAAATGATTATCTCCCTTTCCATCAAAATTTCTTAAATAAATTCCATTATCAGGAACTTTGTATGGAGTTAAAGTTTCGCTCCATTTATTAGCTTTAATATCTAGAAAAATAAAATTATACTTGTCTTTAATAGAATCAATCACTTCATCAATTTTTTCACTCTTATATGAGTTTAAAATAAATAAAGGCAATTCTTTTAATGTATCAGGATTATTAACATAAAAATCAATCTCATAGTTATTTAATTTAAAAGTAGTTTTATTCATAATTAATCATTAAAAAGTTTAAAAACTTTTCCTATTGGCAAAATATATAAATTATCAAATTTTAAAATCTTAGTAGGATGAAAGTGTCCTGCAATCCATAAAGAATCTTTACCATTTAAATCATAATACCTGACTTTAGGCTCAAGGTATAATTTTCTAGTGTTAAATTAAAAATTTTAATCAAAGTATAATTCGACGTTCAAGATATTGTTCGCCGATTTTTTATCTAAATTTAAATTATCAAGTTTTGTTAAAGAATAACGTTGTTTTATT
>CALVXH010000045.1 GCA_944368945.1 uncultured Bacilli bacterium | reverse complement strand
TACTTATGTAATATGGATATAATTTTAAATTTTTCTCTTACTCCTAAATTTTAAGGTGTTAAACTCCTAAAAACGGGTATAATCTCCAAAAACATGCAAAAATATTAGTGAAACCTTAGAATTCTTTGCAGATTATATTAATAATTAATATAATAATTAAGTATGGATCTATTAATGATAGTTAATTGGATGGATTTTGCTGTGACATTAGCCACACTTATTTTTGTATTGTCATTATGGTATTACATTTTTTATTTTATTATAGTTCTAATTCAACCAAAAAAGTTTAAAGATGCAAAAGATTATTATAAATTTGCAATTTTAATTCCTGCTAGAAATGAATCAAAAGTTATAGAAAATATACTTCAATCAATATCAAAGTTTGATTATCCAAAAGATAAATATGATGCATTTATAATTGTTGAGAGCGAAGATGATCCAACTGTAAATATTGTTAAAAAATATGGCTACAATGTTGTTGTTAGAAAAGATCTTGAAAACAGAAGGACTAAGGGATTTGCTTTAGATGATGCATATCATTATATTAAAGATCATAATTTAAAATTTGATGCTTATTTAATTTTTGACGCTGATAATGTTATTAATAGCGATTATTTAATACACATGAATAATGTAAAGCATCAAGGTTATCAAGTTGGGGTAGGCTATAGAAGTTTTACAAACGCTACAAAAAATTGGATTTGTTCAACTAGTGCGACTTTATTTTCTTTTATGAATCAATTTACATCAAGAGGAAGATCTAAAGTTTTTGAAAAAGCTACTCTTACTGGAACTGGTTACTATATTGACTCATATATTGTTGATGATGCTGGTGGATGGATATGGGATGGCATGACCGAAGATGTAGAATTAACAACCTATTGCTATTATCACAATGTAAGAATGCATTATTATCCATACGCTGTATATTATGATGAACAACCTGAAGATGCTAAGACTTTACACAAACAACACGTTAGATGGGTTTGGGGGTTTCTAGCAAATAGAAAGAAATTTAAAAAAGGTGGTGTAGTATATAAAGAGAATTCGAAAATTAGAAGACTATTTTCAATTATTGAATATAATGTTAGTATTTATCCATTTTTAATTATGACAATAGTTTTATTAATTTCTGCTATTGTTACATTTGCTTTAGGGTGTGTTTCTATTGTTTATGAAATAGAAAATACCGGGTATATCTTTGGGCACTCTATTTATCAATTTTTCTTAATTTACATGATATTCATGTTTGTTGCTTCTTTCACACTTGCTGTTGACAACGTTAATCTCAAATTTACTGTTAAACAATGCATTGTTATTGTATTAACATATATGTTCTTTTTTAGCGATTTTCTTTTTGCTTTTTTAGATGGACTCTTTCATAAAAGCAAAAGAACAACTTGGAAAAAGATCGAACATAAAGGAGATATAATTGATCAAAAAGCCGTGGAGAGTAACGATGATTAAAAAGATTGATAAGATTACTTATGGAAAAACAATTTACTATAGTGATGAATTAAAAGAAGACTTTGAAAAGACAAATCTTAAACGAATTGCAATACCAGAAAATTTTAAATTTCTTCATACAAATTGGTTTTATAATTTATGTTCTAATATTTTGTACTTTGTTTTTGCTGTTCCTATTTTAGGAATTATTTGTTTATTTTGTGGAATTAAAGTAAAGGGAAAAGAAAATTTAAAAGAATTAAACGGGGAAGGATGCTTTATTTATTCTAATCACACATCTTTTTTTGATGTTTTTGATAATCAAGTTTTAGTTTTTCCGTTTAAAAAAACACATATATTAGGTTATACGGATGCGTTGTCGAATAAGCTTCTTAAAGTTGTTACTCCAATGTTAGGACATATTCCTATTCCTGATTCACCTAGAACTTTTAGAAAGTTTCAAGAAAGCATGGAATACTATGTTTTAAAAAAGAATCATAATGTTTTGGTTTATCCAGAGGCTCATATTTGGCCATATTATACAAAAATTAGACCTTTCATCTCTACATCATTTAAATATCCTGCTAAACTAAATAGAGCAGTTTTACCGATTACTGCATGCTATAGAAAGAGCAAGTTGTCAAATAAAGCAAAAATAACTTTATATATTGGTAAACCAATTTATCCAAAACTTGATCTTAGTGTAAATGAAAATAAAGAATATCTCCGTGATGAGTGTTATAAGACGATGTGTGAAACTGCTAAAAAATATTCTACTTATGAATATGTAAAGTATGTTAAAAAGGTAAATGATGATGAAAAATGAACAGTCAAAATATGAAATTGATAAAACGTTTTATAATAGGTTAGTAATTTATTTTACTTTAAGCTTAATCACATTATTTTTAGTTGTATTTTTCACAATTGGATTTTGTTATGTAGCCAAAATTGATATTAGTGCCTTACCAAATGATGTATGTGATGAGGAAAGTAGAAATTTTAGCGCTTTTTTATGCTACCTTAGTACCCTCGAAGGCAATACTTTTTATTATGTAGTTTATAACTTTTTTGCAATAGGCTTAACATTTGCTATTTTAGCTTTCATTGTTTTAAACATCTTTTATATCGCAAACAAATTTTATTTTAAAAAGCTTATTAAAGAAAAAAGTTGTGGAGCAGTTATTTATAAAATAGAAGATAAAGTTATTTATTATTTAGTTTTAAAAATGGGTTATGGTCATACTTCTTTATGTAAAGGTCATCAAGAAGAAAATGAAACAGATGAAGAAACAGCTTATAGAGAAATTAAAGAAGAAACTAATCTTGATGTATCTTTAAATACCGATTTTAGTGAATGTATTAAATATAAGCCAACGCCCATATCAATTAAAAGCGTACGCTTTTTCTTAGCAACTCCAAAAAAAGATAATGAAGTACCGGTTGATTTACATGATGCTGAAGTAAGCAGTTTAGAGTGGTGCCCATATAATGAAGCGTTACTTAGAATAACTCATGAATCTGATAGAAAAATTATTAAAAAAGCTAATAGATATATTAAAAAACACTTCTATTTATGATTAAAAAATAAAAAAACTGATTCTTTTGAATCAGCTATTTTTATCTAAATGGTGCCGAATGTCAGAATCGAACCAACGACCTACTCATTACGAATGAGTTGCTCTACCAACTAAGCTAATTCGGCGTCGATTAAAATTATACTTTATTTTATTTTTATATTCATTAAAATTTTAATGTAATGAGGGAGCAATCGTATGAATGAGAATAAAGAAATAAAGAAGTCAAATGACGAGTCTAGTGAAGAAATAGTCATTGAAAAATACACTACTAAGTCATGGCTAAATTCGGCTATTAGTGGTTTTTTAATTGGATTAGGAGTAATTTTACCTGGTATAAGTGGATCTACGATTGCAATTCTTTTTAAGATTTACGATAAAATGCTTTATGCAATAAGCAAGATCTTTAAAAAATTCAAAACAAGTATTATTTACTTATTGCCAATTATTGTTGGTGCATTAATTGGTTTTGTATTAGGCTTTTTTGTTGTTCAAAGTGTTATAGAAGCTTACACATTTATAGTTGTTTGTATATTTGGCGGATTGATGTTAGGAGCATCACCTGAAATATTTTTAGAAATAAAAGATGATATTAAAAAGCCAAAATGGTATCAAATTGTATTACTAGTTATTGGGTTTGCTTTCCCAATTGTTTTAGCTGCCACATTTGCTAATGTAAAAGAAATCGATAATACAGAGATGTTAACTACGTTTCCATTTTATAGTTATTTAGTTGCTTTTTTTCTCGGTGTAATAGTTTCATTAACGCAAATTGTACCTGGATTAAGTGCAACTGTTTTATTGATGTCCTTGGGATTTTTTAAGCCAATTATGGAAGCATTACATGTAAGCGTCATTATGAATGAGCCTCGTTGGATTGCTTTTATCTTATTATTAGTTTTAGGATTTTTAGTAGGCTTCTTTCTTCTAAGTAAAGTAATGTCATTTTTCTTTAAAAAATATAGATTATCAATGTATTTTTTAATTACTGGATTAACCTTTGGCTCGATTGTTTCTGTATTTTATAATAGTGATGTGAAAGAAGTATACGATAATTGGAGTATAGGAAAAGGTAACATGGCTTTAGACTTAGGAATTGGAATTCCACTTTTTGTTATCTTCACCATTATTGCCTTTATGCTTGTAATGTATCAAAAAAAGAAAGATAAAGCGATTAATGATCAATCGTTAAACGCAACCAAATAAATATCTGTTTCGCCTTTTGTGGCTCCTGCGTGAGCACCTTTAAATCCGATTGGTTCTGGTCCGTTATAAAAAATGTATTTTCCTTTTGCTATTAAGGTATAGTCGTTAATTACATCTAAAGAGTTTTTATTAATTTCACCATATCCAAAAGTATGTTCATTTAATATTTCTTCTTTACTCTTAACGATAAAGTTCTCACCGTAATATTTATTTGCAAGTTCAATGAATTTTTCCTTATTTTTTACTGAAAAAGTTGCAAATCTGCCTTCAATTGAACAAACAGGAACTGAAAGTGTATCTAAAAAATCTTTATGCTCAGTAACTGGAATTTCAATAACATCAGCAAATCCATGATCAGCAGTTAAGAAAAATAATGTATCACTATTATTTTCTACAAGTTCTTGAACCTTTTTATTGAGGTAAATTAAATTTTCTTTAATGTGTTCATCATTAGTACCAAATTCATGTAATAGGTGATCTGGATTTCCAGAATAAATATAAGTGAAGTCATTTTCTTTAATTAATTCGTTTGCTTTATTAAAGAATAAATCAAAATCATCTCCTCCTTCAGGTCTTCTAAATTGAAAAGACGAAATTGAAGTAGCTTTATATTTTCCTAACTTATTAATTAAGTCCCAAATTTTATCTACCTTTAATTCTACTTCAGTTACTGGTGGAGTATAAGTAACGCCAGCGTTAATTGCATCAGTTGAAGGGAAGACATTGATATAGGCATCTTTAGTTTTAAAATATTGGGTCCAACCTAAATAAGATGTTTCAATAGGATATTTTCCTGTTGTAAGAGCAGTAGTTGCTGCGACAGTTGTTGGTGGATAAACACTTTTAAAGGGAGCGATAATATGTGAATAAAGATAAGGAATATATTCTTTATATTTTTCATATATAATTTGTCCCATGCCATCTAAAAGAATAAGGGCTACTTTTCTTTTTTTAGCTTTATCAAGTATCTCGTCAGCTATTTTTAATGAATCGTGAAATTTAGGAACTTCAAAATAGCCTAAAATAGAATTTCCTAAATTAACAAGTGTGTTTTTTGAATCTAAAATTAATTTTTCCATAACAAATTATTATATCAAATTAAAAAACCTAGTCCAACATGAACTAGGTTTAATATTGCTACAAGTTAAGTTGAAACTATAAGAGTCTGTTATAGAATTCAACGATAAGAGATTCATCGATATCTTTAGTTAATTCGCTTCTTTCTGGAAGTCTAACTAATTTACCGCTCTTTTTCTCTTTATCAACTTCAACATAAGGAACTGTTGATGTTTGAGCATCTAAAGCTGCTTTTACAACAACTAAGTCTTTGCTGTTTTCTCTTAAAGCGATGACATCGCCAACATTACAAATGTAACTTGGAATATCGATTGTCTTACCATTAACTTGAATATGTTTGTGGTTGACTAATTGTCTAGCTGCTCTACGAGTTGTTGCAAATCCAAGTCTATAGACTAAGTTATCAAGTCTTGTTTCAAGAATTGTCATAAACTTAGTACCAGTGACTTCTTTTGAGTTACTAGCAATTAAGAATAATCTACGGAATTGTCTTTCACTAATTCCATATGTATCTCTTAATTTTTGTTTTTCAGCTAATTGTTTTCCGTATTCAGATAATTTCTTTTTATCTGCTCCGTGTTGTCCAGGTGCATATTCTCTCTTATCACCTTTTTTTAACGTATGACCAGAAAATTCTTCTCCGGTTCCTAATAATGAGTAGTTGAGTCTTCTAGCTCTTTTCCATTTTGGTCCTGTATATCTCATATAGAACTCCTTTCTTTATATTTACACATAAAGCAAGGGATAAATTCCTTCTTCTACGGTGAGTTAACTGCCAGGTTCACCTTTGTAGCATAAGGTTACTACTTTAAGAATCTAAATTCCTTAACACACTAGGCAAGAAGTATTTAACTGCTGCGTTACATGCTTAATAAAAATACTACTTTATAAGAAGATAGTCAATTATTAATTTAAATAATAAAAATCTAAAATCGCATAATAACTAATTTTTTTAACTATATATCGTGTTAATAAAGACAAAAAATGCGCAAATACCAATTTATTTTTAACTAAAAATTTTTTAGTTACGTAAATTTATTTTAAGGCAAAATTTATTTTTAGTTTATAAAATTTAATAAATCTTCTTTAATAGAATTCTTAATTACATATTGTTTGTAATTTAAAAATATAGGCTAATAGTATAAAATACTATTAAGAGGTTTTCATATGGATATTTTTGAAGGTTTAAGAATATTAGATGCAGTTAATACTGATTTAATAATAATTATTTCTGTTATTGGGGCAGTTGTAGTCGTTGGAATTATATTATTTTTCGTTTTAAATAAATTTTTCTTAGTTAGAAAAAGGTGTAACAAAACTTTAAAAGATCTTGTTAAAAAATATGAATATTTACATGCTTTATTAACTGGACAAGATTTACAATACATCCAAAGACTTGAGATAATTTCTAGGACTAACTTACTTTATGTTGATATCCATTCTTCTTACTTTAAAAGAAGCAAGGAAATAAGAGACACAATTGATGTTTCAGTTAGCAATGTCTTAACTGACTTAGGTGAATATTTAGAAGAAAAAAAGTATAAAGAATTTAAACAATATTATAAAGAGCATCTTGGTATAATTCGTCAATATGAAAACTCAGTTAACCAATTAAATAATGACCTTGTACAAGTAATTAAGCCTGAAGAGGAGTGTCGTGAAGCCGCTTTAGCATTAAAAGAAAAATTAAGGGAATTAAAATCAAAATATAACCTTAATGAAGATAAACTACAGTTCGTAACTTTATCTTTTGAAAGAGTATTTGATAATATAGATAGAACATTTAATGAATTTGAAGGAAAAGTTGAGACAGCTGATTATGACGATGCAAATAGAATCATTCCTCGTATTGATAAAGTTATTGATGTATTAAGCAAGTTAATCGATGAAATCCCTTCATTAGTCGATGAATATACTAATAAGATTCCTTCTAGAGTTGTTGAATTACAAACTAAATACCATACATTATTAAGAGAGGGAAAACCTTTAAAACACTTGCAAGTTGAAGAAAAAGTTGAAGCAATTAATAGTGCGATCGATAATGCAAAAGATCAAATTAAAAAGTTAAGTGTTTCTACGTTAGCTAGTGAAGCTGAAACGATCAATAAAGAAATAGACAAAATATTTGCCTCTTTTGACAAAGAAGTTGAAGCAAGTTTGGAATTTAAGAAAAAGAAAGATAATGTTTTGACTCAATTTAATGAGTATGAAAAAGAATATATTAAGATTAAAAATAATATTAATAAGTTTAGAAAAGTTTACATTATTGATCCAGAACATGAGAGCTTATTAACTGAAATGAACACTAAGTTGGATATTGTTAGTAAAGATAAGAGAAGACTTGATGTTTATATACACGCAGTTGAGTCTTCACCTTATTCTGTATTAATTGAAAAAGTTAATGTTCTAGAAAAAGGTACTCAAGATTTCGGAGAAAAGGTTGATACATTTAGAAATTATCTTGCTAGTTTAAAAAATGATAGTGAAGGTGCTTTTAGTAATTTAAAAGTTAGATATGAACAACTTAAGAATGCTGAATATACAATTAGAGAGTGGAAGATTTCTGACTTTACCGAAAAATATCGTTCACATTTTGATATTTGCTATCAATATATTGACGAATGTTTCCACTTATTAAATTCAGTACCAATTGATGTTAATGCTGTTAATGTTTGCACAAATAAACTTAATGAATCAACTAATAATTTAATTAAGGAAATTCAAGAGATTGATAACTATAAAAAGAGAGCAGTTGAACAAATATTACTAGCAAATAGAGATAGAATGAAATTTGCTGAGATTAATAATCTTGTTAATCAAAGCGAAACCCTTTATTTAAGTGGCGAATTTAAGAGTGCTTTTGAAAGTAGTGATAATATTATTAAAAAATTAAATTTACGAGATGGCAAATAACATATGATATATTTTGATAACGCAGCTAGCACTAAACCTTCTAAAGAGGTTTTAGATGCTTATTTAAAATGTGCTCTAAATGATTATGAGAATCCAAATTCTCTTCATAAAAACGGAATTAGAAATTTAACGAATATAAATAGAATTAGACAAAATATTCTTAAATTGCTTGATTTTTCTTTTGAATATGAAGTTATCTTTACAAGTGGAGCAACAGAAAGCAATAATTTAGCTATTCTTGGATATGCTAGAAAAAACATGAATAGAGGTAAAAGAATTATTACCACAAACGTTGAACATGAGTCGGTTTTAGATGTCTTTAAACATTTAGAAAAAGAAGGCTTTATAGTCACTTATTTAAACCCATCTAGTGAAGGAAAAATTGATATTGAAGAGTTTAAAAAAGCTTTTACTAAAGACACAATTTTAGTATCTATGATGACCTGTAATAACGAAGCTGGTTTTAAATTAAATGTAGAAGAAATTAGTAAAATTGTTCATGAAAATCCAAAATGTGTATTTCATAGCGATTGTGCCCAAACATTGGGGAAATATCCTATTAATTATAATTTATTTGATCTTGTAACGATAAGTGGTCATAAAATAAACGGCTTAAAAGGAATAGGTGCATTAATTAAAAAGAAAAAAATTAATCTTGAACCACTTGTTTATGGTGGAGGTCAAGAAAACGGCTTAAGATCTGGCACACTTGATTATCCATCCATTTGTGCATTTAATGTAGCTATTGAGAATGTAATGAAAAATTTTAAAGTAAACTACTCAAAAGTAACTGAAATGCATGATTATTTAGTTGAAGAATTATCTGAAATAGATGAAGTTATATTGCATACTTTTAAAGAATATACCCCATATATCATTAATTTTTCTTTAAAAACAAAAAAAGGAAGTGTTATCGTTGAAGCATTGTCAAATCATGATATATTTGTTAGTAGCGTTAGCGCATGTAATTCAAAACGAGAACCTTTTTCTTATGTTTTATCTAGTTTAGGAAGACCAATTGATGAGGCTAAAAATTCAATTAGAATTTCACTTGGCAAAGATAATACAATAGAGGAATGTAAACTCTTTATAGATACTTTAAAAGAAATTTTTAACCAAGTAAGGGGAAGATAAAATGGATTATAACGTTGTAATTGTAAGATTTGGAGAGATGTCTACAAAAGGCAAAAATAAAAGAGATTTTGTTTTTAGATTAGCTCATTCGATTAGATTAAATTTAAGAAATTATGAAGATGACTATGAGATGATTATTCGACATGATCATATCTATTTAAATATCAAAAACAAGATTGATAATCTTGTAGATATTTTAAAAGAGATAAGTGGAATGTATTCTTTTTCTTTAGCTTTAAAAATTGATCCAGATTTAGAAAATATTAAAAGTGAAGCATTAAGAATTTTAAAAGAAGAAAAAGGGTCAACATTTAAAATTCACGCAAGAAGAATTGATAAATCATATCCATATATAAGTGATGAAATTAATAGGGCTATTGCAGGGAATATTCTTAAAAATACTGATAAAATTGTAGATGTTCATAATCCTGATATTACTTTAGATATTGAAATCAGAGATGATGGTGCTTATTTATTTACTACTACAGTAAAAGGAATGGGTGGCTATCCAAGTGGTTCAACTGGAAAGTGCTTAATGATGATTAGTGGAGGAATTGATTCACCAGTCGCTAGTTATTTACTAATTAGAAGAGGCATTGAAATTACCTGTATTCATTTTGCTTCACCTCCATATACCAATAGCGGAGTTATCGATAAACTTGAAGACTTGTTACATACTTTAAATAAGTTCCAACCAAAAATTAGATTGTTTATTGTTCCATTTACAAAGATTCAAGAAAAGATTTATGAAATATCTACAGAAGGTTATCCAATTACAATCATGAGGAGAATGATGTATAGAATAGCAAGTAGATTGGCAGTTAGATTAAAAATACCTTGCTTAGCAACAGGAGAAAGCGTAGGACAAGTTGCAAGTCAAACTCTTGATTCATTAAATGTTATTAATGAAGTTACTAATATGGCTGTTTTAAGACCATTATGTACATACGATAAAGTTGATATTATTAAAATAAGTGAAAAAATTGGAACTTATGATATATCGATTAGGCCATTTGAAGATTGTTGCACAATTTTCGCTCCTGTTAAGCCAAAAACAAGTCCACACTTAGATGAATGTAGACATATTGAATCTAAATTTGATTTTGAACCTTTAATTGAGGAAGCATTAAATAATTTAGATGTAAGATATATAAAATAGCAAATGAAAAACCTGGAAACTCAATTCCAGGTTTTTCATTTATTAGCTTGAACTTATTTTGCTTCTTTAGCAACTTTAACTAAATCAGCAAATCCTTGTGCATCGTGGATTGCGATTTCACTTAACATTTTTCTATTTAAGTCAATTTTAGCAACCTTTAAACCATGCATAAATCTTGAATAAGAAATATCATTTAATCTGCAAGCAGCATTGATTCTCTTAATCCATAATTTTCTGAAGTCTCTCTTAATTCTTCTACGATCAATATAAGCATATCTTTTTGAACGCATTACTTGTTCTTTAGCAGTCTTGAATAAGATATGTTTACTGCCGAAGTAACCTTTAGCTTGCTTAATGATTTTCTTTCTTCTTAAATGTGTGACTTTACCGCCTTTAACTCTCATGCTAGTTACCTCCTAATTATTGTTGAATGAGATACTTAATTCTCTTCATATCGCTCTTTGAAACGATAGTTGCTTTTCTTAAGTGTCTCTTTTGTTTGTGTGTTTTGTGTGGTGCTAAATGGCTAACATAAGCGTGATGTCTTCTGACTTTGCCACTACCAGTAACTTTAATTCTTTTTGTTAAAGCTTTTTTACTTTTCATTTTTGGCATAAAAATATTCCTCTCTTTCTACTTTTTTGTTTTGCTAGATAATACACAGGTTAACCATTTTCCATCAAGGACTGGTTTTTTCTCTATATTACAGTAATCTTTTACACAATCTAGAAATCTGTTTAATGCATCTTCACCAACTTCAGGGTGGGACATTTGTCTTCCTTTGAATCTGACACCAACTTTAACCTTGTTGCCATCTTCGAAAAACTTTATAGCTGCCTTTACTTTGGTTTCGATATCATGTTGCCCAATTTGTGGAGTCAATTGAATTTCTTTGATTTCAATAATCTTTTGATTCTTTTTGGCTTCCTTTGCTTTCTTTTGAGCCTCGAAACGATATTTTCCATAATTAACTATTTTGCAAACTGGTGGATTTGCTTGTGGTGCGACACAAAGTAGGTCGAGTTCAAACTCTTCAGCTTTTTTAATAGCTTCAAATCTTTTCATCTTTCCTAAGCTTTCGCCATTTGGTCCGATTACTAGGACTTCTGGAAAACGTATTTTTTCGTTTACAATGTCACCATTATAACGATCTTTTTTGGTGCTTTTATCCATTTGTGGATTAAATCCGGTTGCTATGGTATGTTCCTCCTAAAATAAAACGGACGCATTAAGTTTGCGTCCGTTAAAAATACTTTTAGTTACACACTTTAGTAGCTTTAATACCAATTGATATATTCAATCTGGTGAGAAGCGGACGCTCTTCTTTCTACGTGCTGTATTATAATATCGAAATTTAATTATAAAATCAATAGTAATTTTAATCTTCGTGAAGTGTAAAGTTAAATTCAACTTTAAAACCGGAAAGTTGATTTTTCTCTTTCACAAAACTCAAAGTTGAATTT
>CALVXH010000044.1 GCA_944368945.1 uncultured Bacilli bacterium | reverse complement strand
ATAAGTTGTCATTTTTTTAGCATAATTGGAAGCGCTTACATTTTTTATCTTGATTATTCTCGTCAACTTTTTATGAAATATTTTAAATAAAAACGAATAAAAGAATATAATAAATTTATATGGAAATGTTTATTACAATAATGACTTTATTTGTCATTGGCTCATTAATAGGATGGGTAATCGAAGTTTTATTTAGAAGATTTTTTAGTGCTCATAAATGGATTAATCCTGGATTTATGGTTGGACCTTATATTCCTTTATATGGATTTGGAGTAGTAATTTTATATTTATTAAGTAATATAGATTTTTCTATTATTGGTTTAGATAACTCTAGTCCCTGGACAATTATCTTAAAGATTATATTTATTGCAGTTTGTTTAGTCTTAATAGAATTTATAGCTGGATTAATATTTATTAAAGGATTAAAAATCAAGTTATGGGATTATTCAAATCAAAAATTTAACATCATGGGTATTATTTGTCCTTTATTCTCTTTTATATGGCTAGTTATATCATGTATATATTACTTCTTTATTAATCCTTATCTAGTAAAGTTAATTTCTTATTTAGCTAATGATCCTACTCACTTTTATTATTTCTTTATAGGAATAGTTATAGGAATGATGATAGTTGATTTTGCTTATTCAATGCATATGGCTACTAAAATTAGAAAAGCAGCTAGTGATTTAAAAATTGTTATTAATTTAGATAAATTTAAAGAGTATGTTAAAACTAAAACTCATGACTTATATTTTAAAGATAAAAATGTTAAGTATCATAAGCCATTCTTCTTTCCATTTAAATACTCGCATTTATCAATGTATGAAAAGGTTAAAAAATATAAAGAAGACTTTGAAGCAAAGCATAATTTAAATAATAAAAATAAATGATTTGTCTCTGATACACAAAGAAATTCATTGCAAAAAGCCACTATTTTTCTATAAACTCAGGTCTTCTTTTGACTTATATGCAAAAGTGCCTCCTTTTTGCATTAATGTTTTACTGGCACACACACTTCCTAGTTTTAATGCTTTTAATAAATCTTCGTCACTTAAATTATTAATATCTTTTGAATATAAAGAACTAATTACGCCGCTATAAAAACTATCACCGGCTCCAATTGAATCAACTACTTTAATATTCTTTAAAGCTTCCATAAATAAGCTCTTACCTTTATAGTAAGCAAGTGACCCATCTTTACCCATAGTAACAATAATTAATTTTAAATATGAAAAATAATCTAAAGCTTCTTCTAAAGTTGATTTATTAGATAAAAGTAAAATTTCATCTTTAGTAAATTTAACTATATCCATCTTTTCAATCATTTTTAAATAAATATTTTTATAGCCATCCTCACCTTTAAAAATATCTTCTCTATAATTTACATCAAATGAAAAAATAATTTCTTTATTTGATTTAGCTTCATCAATAAAATAAAATATATTATTTCTACCAAACTCATTAGATAAGAACAAACTACCAAAATGAATTAAATTAACTTTACTCAAATTGATTTTACTTAAATCGTTTTTGGTAAAATAGTAATCACTACCATTTTTTCTAATAAATTCAAAGGTTCCTTCATTAGAATTATCATCTTTAATATAAGTTGCTAATGTAGTATTTCTCTCTTTTACTTTTATTATATTTAAATTTAATTTATATGACTTTTTAGCTTCTTTAAGAATATACTCTCCAAATATATCTTCTCCTACAACTCCATAAAAAGTTGTAGGAACATCTAAAAAAGAAAGATTACTTGCTACATTAAATGGAGCTCCACCTAATCTAGCCGTTAAGTCTACCCCATCATTATTATCTTTTCCAATTAAATCTATTAAGATTTCACCAATTACTAATATCATAACTAATATTTTAATCTTACTATAGTCATAACTCCAATAAATACATAATTTTTGTAAAAAAATTATTGTAATCTTAATTGTCAACCAATATGTCAACCACTATGTAATTAAAATCAGAAATATCGTCAACCAAATTGTAAACCAAATTGAAAATCTTTATTTTATTAACTTAAAAAATTAATACTTACGCTCATTATATTTTATACTTGAAATAATATCGATTAATTTTATTTATATATATTAATTCGACTTAAAATTAAAAGAAAAAACCAGGTTTTACAAGATAATTAATTGAAAAATATTCAAAAAGGTCACCAAATAAACATAGTGACCTTTTATTTATGCAATTAAATCTCTGTTATCTTTAAATAAATTAAGTTTTAATTATCGCTATTATTAATTACTCTTTTCTTTTTAAATTCTAAGAATCCAATTACACCTAATGAGCCAAACATGACAACTCCACTTAAGCTAATTAATACAACTAATAATGTATCCCACCATGGAGTAACTGTAATAACTTTTGTTGTAGGTAAAACACCATTCATAATACAAGAGTAATTAGCTAAAACATAAAGTATTCTATGAGTGGATTCTCTCATTTTATTTCTAAATGTAATACTACTCTTATATTCTTTTAATGCTGTTTTTGATCCAGCTCCTAAATAGAGGTTAGTTCCTGCCATAATACCATCATCAAATGTCATATATAATGCACCGTTTGAAGAAGCCATATCAGTAACATAATATCCATCAAAGCCAAATTCTTCTCTAACAATTGTTTCTTGAATTGCTTTACTAGCGCCTACCCAATCAGCACCCGCTCTATTAAATGCAGACATACATCCATGGGCATTTCCTAATGATTTCGCAGTTGCAAATTTAAATGGGAGTAGATAAATTTCTCTAGCAGCTTGTTCATTTAACCAAATAGCAATACCATTTCTAGCACTATCTTGTTCATTAAATGCTAAGTGTTTTGGAATTGCGACAACACCTTTTGATTGTAAACCTTGAATTTCATTCATAGCTGCAAATCCTGTTAAAAGTGGATCTTCAGAGAAATATTCATTATTTCTTCCACCAAATAGACTTCTATGAATATTAATACCAGGGCCATATAAAGCATCAACTTCGTTTATTCTAGCATCTTCACCAAGATATTCTCCGATTCTCTTTAATAAATCCATATCAAATGATGAAGCCCAAATTCCTTCTGAAGGGAAGGCAACATTTGTTTTTGTGCTTGTTAAGAAGTTAGGGCCATCACTAGCTTTTGATGATTTAAGGTTAACACTACTAATTGCACTTGTACCAAAACTTCCATTAGTTATAAGTAAAGATTGCTCTTCATAAGTCATTTGATTTAATAAATCATCCCATAATGAATTATCATAAGGTACATTTCTTAAACCAATTAAACTTAATCCTGAATTTACATTATAAGTAACATCTTTATATTTAGGATCTTCTTCAATCTTTTTATGACTTGATAAGTCTTCGACCATCTTATCATTTAAAGATAATTTAACTGCTTCTTTAGGGAATGTATTTTCCCAATTGCTTCTAGAAACATAAGTTACTTTATTATCACCTCTATTTTTATAGGTATTAATATCATAATCATCTAATGCATTAGTGATTGTAGCACCTGTCTCAGAAGACTTAGCATAAGTTTTATTATCTAATTCATCTTGATGGGAAACTACATCAGCAAATGAAGCTTTTCCAACACTACTCTTACCTTTTTTAGCAAGAATATTGTTTATAGCATCATGAGCATCTTTTCCAACTGTTAAATAATAATCACCTTCATCTAATATGTATGTTTTATTCGTTATATTATCGTAAGAAGCAAAGCTTTCTTTAGGAACATCAATTGTTACAGGAACTGTCTCTCCAGCACCTATACTTGGAGTCTTTTCAAATCCCATTAATTCAACTGATGCTTTTTCAACTCCACCTTTAACATAAGGTTTTTGTCCATAAACTTCTACGACATCTTGACCGGCAACATTTCCAGTATTTTTGACATTTAACTCAACAATATATGCATCTTTTTTATCGTTTTCAGTGATTTTGAAGTCTGAATATTCAAATGTTGTATAACTTAAACCATGTCCAAATGGATAAGCAACTATAGAATCATAATTAAAGTCTCCAACACCTGAATTTCCTAAAACATAATCTTCATATCTAGTTTCGTAATAACGATATCCGACGTAAATACCTTCAACATAAACGCCATAGTATTTATTTGTTTCATTTAAATCATAGTTACCACTATTAGAATAGCTTTGAGCAAAAATACCTGAATCTGTAGAACTCCATGAAGCCATGGCTGGTGAAGATAAAGCCTCTTTAACATATGTATCAGATAATTTTCCTGATGGATTTATCTTGCCAACTAAAGCATCACTAACAGCTTCAAGTCCAAATCCACCAACATTTCCTATCCGCATTATGGAATCAACATCGATAGAATCATCATTTAAGAAATTTAATTCAATTGGTAAAGCAGAATTTAATAAAACAATTACTCTTTTAAATACATTGTTCTTTTTTAATTCTGTTAATCCTTTTAATAAGTCTGTTTCTTCTTTTGATAGACCTATATACATTCCATTTCTACCATCACTATTTTTTGTTGATGTATCAAATCCTTCTCCACTATCACGAGTTAAAACTACAATAGCAGCATCATTATATTGATTAAAAGAGGATTCATTTTTACTTTTTACATCATTCCAACTTAATTCATTTATGGTATATGTTTTTACAAGTCCATCAACTGAAGCAGAACGTCCTTTACTATTATCTTTATAATATTGGAATAAATCACTATTAACTTCTATCTTATTAAGTTCAAGTGCTTCTTTTAAATCTTTATATTTAGAAACATCAACTGATCCACCAGACATAGAAGGTGTATAGTTAATAGCAATTGATCCGCTTCCAAATAAACTTACTTTTGGATTTTCCGTTGTTAATGGCAAAGCATTATTATCATTTTTTAATAAGACAAGTCCACTTGCTTCAGCCTCTCTAGCAAGAGCTTCGCCAGCTTTAGTAACTTCATCTAAATTTTTATAACTACTTGGAAAATAATTTGAATCTATTTCTTGGCCTTCTTCCTCATCAATATTAACAGTTATTGAATCTTTAATATGTAAGGCTTCATTTATCATTTTTGCATTATCTCTTGCAACATCTAATAAAGCTCCAAGAGCGACAAATGAAGTTCCAAATCCTAAAAATAATCCTTTAAATAATCTTTTATTCATACTAGTTTCCTCACTCTTTATTCTCTTGAACTATTTTCTTATATAAAATTGATGAAACAAGAATTGCAACAAATGAAATTAAATAAAATAAAATTGTCATTATAAATGCAGGATCAAATGTAGTTCCGTCAATCGAAACAAAAACATTAGCAATATAGTTTACTTTACTAGTAATAAAGAACAAAAAAGCTGCTAAACCAAATAAATAATCAGTAACAACTAAAATGTCAAAATTATCACCAATATGCTTTAAATTGTCTACTCCAAATAAGCGAGCTAATACTAAAACAACACCTAAAATAATAGCTGCGTAACTAAATCCCAAACATAAGGGAGATAATGTATCATTAAATTCGTTTATGCCAGTTGCATAATAAATTATTAATGCAACTAGCCCACAAACGATTCCTACCCCTAAAAATAATATTGGTAGATTAACTAATCTTTTAACAAATTTCATAAAACCTCCAAACTAGTGCTTATTAGGAGCGAAATTGATCTTTTCCCAATCACTTACATTGTCGGTTTTTGGTGTCCAAGACAATGTACTATCTGTATAAATATCCATGCAATCAATCATTGGAGCATATGCGTTCATTGTTCCATCAAATGGAGATTGATCATTTGTTACTGTCATTCTGATAACATTGTATCCTTCATACATTTTAAATGATGAAGTTAAAATATGACTTGTGAACGGACGTTTATCATATGCACTTTCAGAGAAACTAATTGCGTCAAGTAATTCAATTGGACTATAGTCAACAGTTGTTTTTGTTGTTTCATCATATAAACCATATCCATTTGCATCATATTTCATATTACCTTCTTCATCAGTTAATCCTTTATATGTTGCAATTTCAAAACCATAATAGTCAGTTCCGTTTTGAGTCATTGTTTCAGGAGCTAAATACATATCAGCCCATTCAGCAGATAAGCTTAATTCAAGAACACCATCATCAAATTCCTTTGTTGAATAAATAACAAAGTCAATGAATGAACCATTATTATATAATCCACTTACCCAATATCCGTTACTTGCATTAGCAGTACCATTATCTTCAAAAATTAATTTTAATCCAGAGAATGTATCACTACTACCAACCCCAGCTTTATTAGGATCAATATTTACATATTCTGCTTCAAATCTATTTTTCTTTAATGATTTTGTATATAAATCAAGATCTGAAGTAACAATTTGATCAAAGTCATATAATGTTGTACATTCTTTATCTATATACCACTTTCCATTAAATTTATAATTATCTACTTTAGGAGTTAGAATGGTTGCTTTTGCTTTTTCTCCTGGTTTGACTTTACTAGTTTTAAATATTCTTTCTTCGCCATCAATTACATATTTAAAGTTAACAACATAATGACTTACTTTATATTGAGCATATATAGTTATATCGTCAGTAATTTTTGTTGTAAAATCAAATTCTTTACCACCAGTTTTAGCATCAAACCACCCAAGGAATTCCTTATCTTCTGTAGAAATAATATCACTAGGCTTAAATGTTGTAGAACCATCTGCAACGTAATACTGATACTTTTTATCTCCGTTATTGAAATCAATAGTAACAATATGTGCTTCAGTTCCTTCTGGAATTTCTTTCCATTTAGCAACTAAATTTACAGAAGTTGTTATTTCTGTTGTAAAATCAAACAATTCATCACCATTATACCAACCTAAAAATTGATAGCCTTCTCTTAAGACACTTGGCGCAAGATATTCTGCAAATGTTGATTTTTCTTCTACTTCCTCTTTTACAATATTTTCTCCATCAACATTGAAAGAGACAGTAATTGATTTAACCCATTTTGCATATAAAGTAATATTTCCATCAATTGTTGTCGCAGAAAAATCAAATGGAGTTGTACATTCTTTGTCAGTGAACCATCCTACAAATTTATAATCTGTTCTTATAGGTGTTTCAGGTTCATTAGCATAACCACCAACTTCTACTTCAACAATAGTTGCTTCTGGAGCTCCGTCATAATTCAAATCTAAAGTAACTTTAAAAGTTTGAGCCTTTACAGTAATTTGATATGAAGCTACGAAACCATCATATTCAACAGTGACAGTCTTTGTTCCCACTGTAGTCATATCAGGAGTTGTTACTGTAACAGATGGATCAGTGAATGCTAATTCTCCAGTTTCTCCGCCTTCATAATGTAACTCAATTATCCCACCTTCAATAACAAACGATTCTCCGATTGTATAATCAGTTTTAGGCGTCGTTTTGATTGAAATATCCTCGACAATTTTACTTTGTTGTCCAACTGGGTCCTTTTCTTTTTCACCACCACAAGAAATCATTGAAAATGTTAACAAACTTGCTAATAATACAAGACCAGATTTTTTCATATATTTTTCCTTTCAAAAATAAACAAATATTTTTTAAAACTTAATATTATTTTCGTTATTTAATTTCAGTAAATAGAACGTTAGTCCAACACCATTTCTAGTGTCGGACTAACTTCTTAAATATTAATTTTGTATATTTTCTAAGCCAAATTATTATTTTTTCTTAGAATTTAAGAAAACTAATACACCAAGACCAGCAATAGACACAACTGAGATAACAATTGCACCAATTGCAAGTCCACTTGCAGAATCACCTTTTGGACCAGCTTCTCCTGCAGGACCAGTAGCACCTGTAGCTCCAGTAGCTCCGTCTTCACCAGCAGGTCCTTGTTCACCAGCAGGTCCTTGTTCACCATCAGCACCATCCTTACCATTAAGAATAGTTATAGTTTGTCCATCGGAGAAAGTAATTGTATATCCATCACCATCTGCTGTTGGTTCGACAGAAACAATTGTCTTATCTTCTTGAGGTTCACCTGTAGGATCGCCAATTGTGATTGTATATGTTTCTGAATCTGTATTATAAGTTTTTGAACTCCATCCAGATCTAACTGAATATGAATAACGTACTTTGAAAGTAAATGTTCCTTCTTCAGTTGGAGTACCAGTAATGGTTCCATCAGCATTCATTGTTAATCCAGTTGGAAGTGCACCATCAATAACTGAGAAACCAATAATTGTTGCATTACTTGGAGCTTGAACTGTACAGCCAATTGCAGCACCTTCAACTTCTTTGCCAACTTCTAAACCTTCAAGAGATAATTCGAAAGCAGAAGCAATATCAAATGAATAATTTGCACTTTGTTTAATCCAACCATCAATTGTTGCAGAAAGTGTAATATCGAATTTACCGGAAACAGATGGTGTACCTGTAATTTCACCTGTACTTTCATTTAAGAATAAGCCATCAGGTAATTGGCCAGCAGTAACAGCATATTTAGCTGTACTTGTTCCTAAGTCTTCAGTTGTAAATGGTGAAGCAACTGTTAAAGCTTGTCCTTGATTTCCACTAATAGCGTTTTCACCAGTCTTATCACTAAGTTTAGAAACATCGATGCCATTCTTTGCTAAACAGGAGTTAGCAGATTTGAATAAAGCATATTGAGCTGTTGTTCTCATCCAATAGTATTCAGTATCACATTGTACTGGAGTACCATCTTTCTTCCATGTTGATTTAACACTACCTTTACCATCACGTAAAGTTGCATCCCATTTACCAGTTAACTTATAACTTGGACTTGACATTGGAGTACAAGTTGTACGGAGTAATAAGTCTAAGTTATTATTATTACCACCTTTCCATGTGTATTTTTCTTTATCAGCTTCAGGGACACGAGGATCTGTGAATGAAGGTGAATTTTGTCCCATAATCATATCTGAAACAAATTCTCCATCCCAACCCCATTCATCTCTTGTTAATGTAACTAAGAAATCATAGTTATGAGTTCCTTGTAACCAGCAACCTTCTTTTTGAGCATTTGGCATTGCACCACCAGCATGTCCAATTTGCATTGTTTTCTTAAATGCAGGTAAGAAATTTTCACGGAATGCTTGTTCACTAATAAATGTATTAACTGAGTTACCAATATCTTCTTCGTTATGGATTGCGAAGTGTTTAATATAAACAATAATACCTTTAGAACTTGCACCTTTTGATGCAGCAGCACCCATATATCCACCTAAGATAGCATCTTGTGAATAATATTCTTTTGATCTTCCATCAAAGTGTGAACGGTTTGTGTTAGCACCTGGACCCCACCAACCTGTTGTACCAGTTTGAAGAGCCATTTCACCAACAAGTTCACCCATTCTTTCAATTAAGTCAACATTGAAAGTCGCAGCTTGTAATGGAGCATCTGCCCATGTAAATGTTCTACCTAAGTTAAGAGGTCTATCTGTATTTGCATCTTTTGCTTTTCCAATGCAATCCATTGCAGGTTGTGCAGATGTAAATAATTTTGTTAATTCATCATATGTGAATTGATTCATAAAGTTATCCCATTTTTCTGTATCTTCTAATGGGACATTTGCCATATCTTTTAATTGAATTTCACACTTACCATCTTTTCTTGTTGAAGTATCAGTAATTTGTGTCCAATTATCAGGAATTTGACCTTCTTTATTCCATGCAGCTTTTACACCATTATATTCATCGATTGTGCCTTCGTCACCTTTTTGTTCGCCAAAGAAATTATTTAAATTGTTTTCAGCGCCCATGCCGTAAGTTTGTTGTGCTCTCTTAATAGTATCTTCACTTAAAATTAAATCATCATAAGTTGGTGCTAATGGGAATGTTCCTTCCATATCACTTCTTGATAATAATTTAGAGCCAACACCATCTTTAAGTGACCAAGAGCCATCATCTGGTCTAAGCATGTAATCAATTTCATCTGGATCTGAGAATAATGGTTCTGATTCTTCACCTGAGAAATTATCTTTTAACAAATTAACAGTATTTGTAAGCGTAAACTTATATTCATCAAATTCATCTAATTCTTCACTTTCGTTTGTTTCTTTTGAACGTAATTCAGATGAACTTCCCATTACTTTAATTGAATATTCACCTTTATCAAGTTCCCAACCAGCATGACCATTTTTATTAACATCTAAGCTATCAAATGAAGCTAAATCTTGTGGATCGATTGCAACTGTAACAGTTTCGGATTCATCAGGTTGAAGCATCTTTGTCTTTGTAAAGCCAACAAATTTAACATATGCTTTTTCAATATTTGCACTGTCTTTATCGTATGGAGCAGTTTCATAAATTTGAACTGACTTTTTACCTGCAACATTACCAGTATTAGTTACTGTAACTTTTGCGTAAACTGTTGCATTAGTTCCATCGCCTTCTTTAAGTAATTCTTCACTAATTGGAGTTTCAAGATCATTATAGTAAACTCCATCCATCTTTAATGACCATGTTGTGTATGATGTACCATAGCCAAATGGATAAACAACATTTCGATGATGCCATTCATCTGCCTTTTGTTGACGCATTTCAGCTGTATCAGATGGTGATGTTAATGAAGTATTACCTTCAGCAATTTCATGCCAGAATGTTTCATAGTATTTATAGCCAAAGTAAATGTCTTCTTCATAATCCATGAAACGAATACCAGATAATTGAGTTCCTGGAACACCTGTTAAATATGCATTTTCTGGATTTTCTGTATCGTTAGGGAAACGAGCAACATAATCACCAGGAACTTCTTCACCTAAAGCGCCATATCTAAATTGACGTCCTGTACTTGTATTCATCCAAGTTGGATCGGCTGTAAAGTCTCTTTCATATTCTGCTGGAGCACTACCAGATGGGTTGATATCTCCTGCTAAAATTCCAGCAACTGCATCAATACCTGTTGAATGGATACCTGGACGGCCAAACCATACAATAGCATTAATGCCTTCATCTTTGTCTAAATTATAAAACTCGAAAGCATGTGATGAATTTAATGTAACAATGACTTTCTTAAAGTTCTTCTTAGCATATTCAATTAATTCTTGTTCTGAAGAAGATAATTGAAGACCATGTTTTACTTCAACATATTTTCCATCAACTGTAGCTGTTTCACCTTCTTCAACAGGAGATAATGCTGAATGTGCGTGTTCCCAACCATATGGTTGATCTTCTGTCGCACCTTCTTTTTTGGCATCTTGAATTTCTCTAAGAGCTCCGTCTTGGTCTCTATTTCCTTCTAAATTCTCGACACCATTTTCATCTTTGTTATCCGCAGATGTTTTGCCAGTTAAAGCAACTTCCGGAGAAATATTTTCTTTACCTACAACTCTTTGTAAGACAATAATTGCTGCATCATTATAGTTATGAATTGAACGTTTGACAGCCTCTGTAAAGTCTTCTCCAGTAGGTTCTTTCTTTTCCTCTCTAGTTTCTAAGGAATTATAATAATTTTCCATTACTGGATTAACACTAAATCCAGCACTTCTTAAACCTTCTGTCATTGGATCAACAGTATTAGGTTCAATAATTGTTCCATCGACGCCTTCTGCTAATTCACCCGATTTGACACCAAGAACAGTGACTGCTGTATTTTTTGGATCTAATGGTAATGTGCCATCGTTTTTAAAAACGACTGTTCCTTCTGCAACTATTTTACCATTATGTTCTTCTGCTGCTCTAAAAGCATCTTCTTTTGAATCATAGTCAGAATAAAATTTTCCACCATATTCAATGTTTTCATTTGCTGAGAGTATTTTGTCCAATCCTGGTCTCACAGAACTTGTTGGAGAAGCTATAGACATAAAGCCAGCAATAGCGATTATTGGTAGCATGCCCGCTCTAAGCTTCTTGGACTTCTTTTTATGGGAATACATATGATTTCCTCCTTTGATAAAAACATACTATCACCATGATGAAAGCGCTTTCAATAAAACAGGAATAAGGTGTAATGTAATGTGACATAAGTTGTAACTTCAACTTTAATTGAGCCCTAAAAAAAGGCATAAATTTTCCTACAATTTATTGTTTAAGTTAGACTCTATAATATCTAGTCATTAGCTTTAGCTAAAAATAAGTTTATTGTTAAAATGAACAAAAGTGAATCAAAATGATTCACGTCCACGACTTAATTGTCGTGGTTTTTTATTTTTTCTTATATAATTAAAA
>CALVXH010000043.1 GCA_944368945.1 uncultured Bacilli bacterium | reverse complement strand
TCAATTGAAAGAAGATGAAGAGGTAATGCAATTGACTCTGGAATTTCCAGATGACCCGTTGAACGGGTAGATTGTTGCAAAAGAAGCAAAAGAAAATAGCGGCTTTGACGCGTTGCTTTCGCCACAACATGTGGCGGCTGGTATATGAGGGCTTTAGTGCCCGAAAATGAAAAACCACCAGCTAGGCTGGTGGATTGTTATTTAATTGATTATATTTATTAAAAGTCATAAATTTTCAAATGACTTTTTTTATTAATTTTTTTAAAATACACATTATGGATTATTTAAGCGCATTTACATTAGGCATTTCTATGGCAGCTGATGCGATGTGTGCCTCAGCTAGCGATGGTATAAAAGATAATAAAATGACTAAGGTGAAATCTATTTTGATTCCACTTTCTTTTGGTATCTTCCAATTTGGAATGCCTGCTATTGGATACTTTTTAGGATATTTAATCAAAGATTATATTACAGACTATATTCCTTGGATTGCTTTTGCTGTTTTACTTTTCCTTTCTTTAAAGTCTTTTTATGATGGCATTAAAGAATATATAGAAATAAAAAAAGGAAAGTCTCAAGAAGAAATAGTTAGTGAAAAACGAATTACAATAGGCGAAATTTTAATTCAAGATATTGCTACTTCAATTGATGCCTTAACAATTGGATTTATTACTGTTAATAAAGAAATTTATGAAGCAATGATGACATTTGTTATTATTGGTGTTGTAACTTTTATTTTTTCTTTAATATGTTTATTGCTTGGCAAAAAAATAGGTGACAAAGTTGAAAAAATTGCACCTTTAATTAGCGGATTAATCTTTTTAGGACTTGCTATTAAATTTCTTATTGAAGCAATTTAATAAAGAATTTTATTCCTTCTGTGATAAAATATTTTAGGGAGCTAAAAATGAGAAAAAATCATGAATCTGAAGAAGATTATTTAGAAAAAATATTAATGTTAATTGAAAAAAATGGTTTTGTGAGATCAATTGATATCGCCCATTTTATGAATTTTTCTAAACCAAGCGTAAGTATAGCGATGAAAAAGCTTGAAGAAAAAGGCTATATCATTTTTAATAGAGAAACCGGCCAAATTACTTTAACTGAAGATGGGAGCAAAATTGCTAAAGACACTTATTCAAGACATAAATTGTTAACAAACTTTTTTGAAAATATTGGTGTTGATAAAACTATTGCTGAAGAAGATGCTTGTAAAATTGAGCACGATTTAAGTGAAGAAACATTTAAGGCTTTAGAAAATTATATAAATAAGAAATAGTTTTTGCTGATTGCTAAAACATTTATATGGTCATTAAGTATTTAATTTTATTAAATTATACTTAATGACTTTTTTATTTTATTTTCATACCTTAATACTTTTTATATAATAAAAACCAATTTTTATGCTTAAATTAAGTCTTATTTGCTATAATTTAATTATAAGTTAATAAAAGTACATAAAAGGTAGTAATTATGGAAGATGTAATTAAGTTTGAGTATAAAGAGTTAGGTAATAAAGATCGAGTGAGAAGTTATACACTTGAATTAGAAGAAGGTGCTTATATTTTTAAAATTAGAAAAGAAAATAAGACTTTTTCTTTGCCTAAACATGATGTTGAAGAAATCTTTAAAAAGTATGACTTTAAAAATTTAACTGTTGATGTAATGTATCCCTTTAGAGTTAAAGATCAAATTGATTATCGAATTAAAATCACATTTAAAAATCATGAAATTCTTGATTTTAATGGATATTCTCATTATCCAGAATTTTATAATGATTTCATTAGTGATATAGCAAAACTTATCCCAGGAAGAAGCTGCTCATCGTTAAAAGTAAAAGATGAGATGCTTGATAAAGATACAAAATATATTACTAATTATGTAGAGAAAGTTAGCATTTATTCTAAATGTGGTGAATTAATTATATCTAAAGATAGGTTAACCGAAGATGAATATGATGTTGATGTTTCAGTAGATAAATTAAATAAATTTTTTAAAAAGAACGATTTAAATTTTGTGCTTCCAATTAATGTACATTATTTTACATATCTATTTAATAAAAAAGCTGATTTTGCAGAGAATTCTAATTTAAAGAAGGGCAATTTAGAATATTATATTGATGTTAGATTACATAATAAAAAGCACAGATATTATGATTTAAATGACGAAAAAATATTAAAATCACTAGGAAAATTAATTGATTATTTGAAGATATATTCAAATTTACCTTTATTTGAAGCGTTCATTAATGAAGACTTTATAAATGTATTTTTAACTTCGCATAATATTCCTAAGACAAAAGCTCAAGTTAATGAGCAATTTGAGGAATTATTATCAAAAGGCAATACTTTAATTGATACCTTAAAAATAGTTGCTAAAGATAACTTAAATTATTCTATGTATGAACTTATTTCCTTAGCTTATCAAAATCAAGATTATTACTATGTTTATCAAATTAATAAGAATTTTGATGTTAGAGAATATATCGTTAATGCTGAACATGATAAAGAGTTATCAAAATATTTTAAGAGTAAAGATTTTTCTGAGTTAGGAATTTTATATTTAAATAAAGACTATGATGCAATTTATTATGTAGAAAAAGATACTATATTTATGGCATTAGTGAGCGCAAAATATGAGGATTTAAAATTCTTAAAGTTAAAAGAATCTTTAAAAGAGGAATTAATTAGACAATTTAAAGAAACGCTTAAATTTGAATAATTATGTGCCATGTAAAAAGTATTTTATATTTTTTGAAGTTTTAATATAATATTGTCTGGAAATGATGTACTTCCTTGTCACTTAAAATGACTAAACTGCTTATTAAAAGCTGATGACGTCTATAATTTTATAGACCCATCAGCTTTTTGTTTGTTGGAGAAGAAATATGTTTTTATCACTAGGAGTTATTTTTGTTTTAGGAATTATTGGTGGAATGATATTTGAAAAAATACATTTACCAAAAATTGTATTTTATACCATTTTGGGTATATTATTAGGGCCATCTGTACTAGGATTTTTAAATGAAGATTTGCTAGCTATTTCTTCATATCTTAGACAAATTGCTTTAATGATTATTTTAACTAGAAGCGGATTGTCTTTAAATATAAAAAAATTAAAAGAGATTGGTAGACCAGCAATACTTATGTGCTTTTTACCAGCCACTTTTGAATTTATTGGAGTAGTCATATTTGGACCATTATTACTAGGTATTAGTTATTTTGAAGCACTTTTATTAGGAAGTGTTCTAGGAGCTGTATCCCCTGCGATTGTTGTCCCTAGAATGATAAAACTACAAAATGAAGGGTATGGAGATAAAAACCATGTGCCTGAATTAATTATGGCTGGATCAAGTTGTGATGATATTTATGTAATTACTCTTTTTTATGCTTTTAAGGGCTTGGTTGCTACTAATACATTTGACTATTGGATATTATTAGAAATACCTACAAGCATTATTTTTGGAGTAATTTTAGGTGTTATTTTTGGAATAATTTTAATTTTTAGTTTTAAAAAAATTAAGCTGCCTTTAATTATCAAAGCTATTTTAGTTTTTGGATCTGGCTTAATAATGTTAGGAATAGAAAATATATTTACTGTATACAACATTTCGACAAATTATCATATAGGTATTTCAAGTTTACTCGGAATTATTGTTTTAGGAATAATTTTATTAAAATATATGCCTTCTGAAGCGAATTTGATAAAAAAATCATATGATTCGATGTGGAATGGTTTTGAAATTTTACTATTTACATTAGTAGGAGCAATTGTCGATGTTAAATATGCTTTCTCAACTACTGGAGGTATCTTTCTTGGTTTAATTTTATTGGCTTTGATATTTAGATCGATTGGAGTAATTATTTCTATTTCATTTACTAAATATACTTTTAAAGAGAAAATATTTATTATTATGAGTTATTTACCAAAAGCTACTGTACAAGCTTCAATTGGTGGAATTGCTTTAAGTGAAGGGCTAGCATGTGGATCAATGATTTTAACAGGCGCAGTTATCTCAATTTTATTAACTGCACCTATTGGAGCAATTTTAATGGATTCAACTTATAAATACCTTCTTAATAAGTCGATTAATTTACCTAATAGAGAGTAAATACACTATAAAAGTGTATTTCTAACTGTTTCATTACTAATGAATTTAAAATTTTGATATACTATTTTTGATAGTTTGAAAGGAATTTCTATGTATACAAAAAGATTAGTTTGCAAAGATACTTATTACGTTGGTGGAAGCGATAGAAGACTAGCTTTATTTGAAAATGTTTATCCACTTACTAATGGAGCAAGTTATAACTCTTATTTAATTGTTGATAAAAAGACATGTTTATTAGATTCAGTCGATAAAAGTGTTGATGAGGAATTTTATACTAAAGTCGAAGAAGTTTTAGCTGGTAAGCCTCTTGATTACTTAATCGTTAATCATATGGAACCTGACCATTCCTATTCTTTGAAATTTATTTTAATGACACATCCAGAATGTACATTAGTTACATCTGATAAAGCGTTAGTTATGTTTAAAAACTTTAATGATGGATTCTGTCCAAAGAACGTTAAAGTTGTAAAAGAATTTGATGTTTTAGATTTAGGTGAACATAAATTGACATTTGTTTTTACTCCAATGGTTCACTGGCCAGAAGTCATGATGACTTATGATACAACAACTAAAACATTGTTTAGTGCAGATGCTTTTGGCACATTTGGAGCTTTAAGTGGAAACTTATTTGCTGACCGAGTTTCGTTTGAAAAGAATTATGAAGTTGAAGCAAGAAGATATTATACAAATATCGTTGGTAAATATGGTACACAAGTATTAGCTGCTTTAAAGAAAGCAAGTACAGTTCAAATTGAAAATATTTGTCCATTACACGGTCCAATTTGGAGACAAGATTTAAGCTATTTATTAAGTTTATACACCAAATGGGCAAGTTATGAACCTGAAGTTAATGGCGTTTTAATTGTTTATGGAAGCGTTTATGGACATTCTGAAGTTGCAGCAAATTTAATTGCTGATGAATTAAGTGATAAAGGACTCAATGAAATTGCTTTATATGATGCATCTAAAACCGATAAATCATATTTAGTTGCAGAAGCTTTCAAATATTCACATATTGTAATTTGTGCTTCTACATATAACATGGGCATTTTTACACCTGTTGAAGAGTTTTTATTAGATTTAAAATATCATAATCTTCAAAATAGAAAGTTTGCTGTTGTCGAAAATGGTTCATGGGCTCCTAATAGTGGAAAACTTGTTTGCGAAATTTTAGGTGGATTAAAAGGCTTTACTCAAGTTGGAAGCACAATCACATTTAAGTCATCAGTTAAAGAAGATAGTGCTGCTCAAATTAAAGCTTTAGCAGACATGATTTATGACACAGTACCAACTAAACGTGTTGATAATAACCCATTAACAAGAATTAGTTATGGTTTATTTGCTTTATCAACAGAGATGGATGGAAAGCAAAATGCATGTATTATTAACACTGTAAATATGGTTGCTAATAACCCTGATTTAATTATGATTGCTGTTAATAAAGCAAATTATTCAGCAGAAACTATTTTAAAAACTAAGAAATGTAATATTTCAATTCTTACAAAACATACATCATTTGATCTATTCAAGAGATTTGGGTTCCAATCTGGTAGGACAGTTAATAAGTTCGAAGGATTTAATGACTATAAGATTGCAGAAAACGGAATTAACTATTTAACTAAGTTTGCCAATGCTTATCTTTCATTAGAAGTTAAAGATGTATTAGATTTAGGAAGCCACTATGGATTCATTCTATACATTAAATCATCAACTTTATTAAATAATGAAGAAAGTGTTACTTATGATTATTATCAAAAGAACATTAAACCAATTCCACCAAAGGAAACTAAGAAAAAAGGTTGGATTTGTAAAATTTGTGGATACGTTTATGAAGGTGAAGTATTACCAAAAGACTTTATTTGCCCAATTTGCAAACACGGAGCTGCTGACTTCGAGAAACTTGGAGAATAATAGTGGAAAAAATTAGTTTCAATGAATATCAAAGACAAGCCTTTGAATTAATTAGCGAAGATGGAAAGAAAGACTTAATTACTAATGGAGTTCTAGGACTTGCTGGGGAAAGTGGAGAATGCTGCGATATTGTTAAAAAATTTAAATATCAAGGTCATGATTTAGATAAGAATCATTTAAAAGATGAACTTGGTGATGTCTTATGGTATTTAGCAGAAACTGCTAGTGGATTAGGAATCTCACTAGAAGAAGTAGCTTTATACAATTTAGATAAATTACATAAAAGATATCATGGAAATACTTTCCATAAAGAAGATAGTATAAATCGTGAGGAATATAAAAAATAATGGATAAAAATATGTACGATGTTGTTATTATTGGCGCTGGTGTAATTGGAGCAGCTGTTGCTAGATATTTATCTAGATATAGTTTAAATTGTTGCGTTTTAGAAAAACATAATGATGTTGGTGAAGAAACAACTAATGCCAATAGTGCGATTGTACATAGTGGATATGATCCTTTACCAGGAACTAAAAAAGCTTATTTTAATGTTCTTGGCAATAAAATGATGCCTTCTGTTTGCAAGGAGTTAGATGTTCCGTTTTTTAAAATCGGCTCTTTAACTGTTGCGTTTAGCGATGAAGATGTTGAGACACTTAATGAATTATTGTTACGTGCAAAGAAAAATGGTGTTGATGCGAAAATCATCGATCATGACGAACTTTTAAAGATGGAACCTAATTTAAATCCTATAGCAAAGAAGGCTATTTTTTGTAAAGATGCAGGTATTATTTCGCCATTTAATCTTTGTGTTAATTTAATGGAAAATGCAATGGACAATGGAGTTGAGCTTAAATTAAATCGTGAAGTTACATCAATTGATAAAGATAATGGAACATTCATTATTAATACAAAAAATGGTGAAAAGTATCTTTCAAAAATAGTAATTAATGCTGCTGGTCTATATAGTGATAATATTGCCAAGATGGTTGATGCAGATAACTTCCATGTTATTCCTAGAAAAGGTGAGTATTTTGTTTTAGATCATTTTAATGCTTCTTGGGTCAAACATACTTTATTTATGTGTCCTACTAAAGTTGGCAAGGGCGTTTTAATTTCACCAACTACAAGCTATAACTATATTATTGGACCTACAAATGAAGAAAATAGTAAGGAAGACACATCAACAAGTGCAGATGTTTTAACTTCTTTAAAAGAAACTGCCAAAAAGTTAATTCCTAATATTCCATTTGACCAAAACATTAGACAATTTTCAGGAATTAGAGCGAATTCATCAAGTGGTGATTTCATTATTGAAGAAAGTGAAGCTTCTCCAAATTTTTATAATTTAGGTGCGATTATGTCTCCAGGTCTTGCTAGTTCAGTAGCCATCGGAGAATATGTTAGCAATCTTATAAAAAATAAGCTTAATTTAGATGTTAATGAAAAATTTAATCCTTTAATAAGGAAACATTTTAAATTAAGCAATTTAACTAGTGATGAATATAATGACTTAATTAAACATGACCCTCGTTATGGACATATTATATGTCGTTGTGAAAAAGTCACTGAAGGAGAAATAGTTGATGCTATCCATAGAAATTGTGGGGCAACAACTGTTAAAGGAATAAAAAAGAGAGTAAGACCAGGCTTTGGAAAATGCCAAGGTACGTTCTGTGAGGAAGAAGTAATTAAAATTTTAGCAAGAGAATTACATAAAAATTTAAATGAAATTTGCTATAGCGATTTAGGTACAGAAATCATGCGTTATGATGTAAAAGGTGCTAAAAATGATTAATAAAGATTTAGTTATTGTTGGTGGTGGAAGTGCTGGACTAGCTGCGGCAGTTAGTGCTTTTGATGCTGGAGTTAAAGACATTTTATTAATAGAAAAGAATCATGATTTAGGTGGAATATTAAACCAATGTATTCATAATGGTTTTGGACTTCAAAAGTTTAAAGAAGAACTTACTGGACCTGAATATGCATCTAGATATATTGAAGCTTTTAAAGAAAGAAAAATAGAGAGTTTGGTTGATACATTAGTTCTTAGTGTTAATGATAAACTTGAAGTAAGAATTATTAATGAAAAACTTGGCTTAGAGATAATTAAAGCAAAAGCAATAATTATGGCTATGGGTTGTAATGAAAGAACTAGAGGTCAAATTTCAATTCCAGGAGATAGGCCAAGAGGAGTTTATACTGCTGGTTTAGCACAAAAATATTTAAATTTAGACGGTTTCTTAGTTGGTAAAAATGTATATATTTTAGGTAGTGGTGATATTGGCTTAATCATGGCTAGAAGAATGACATTAGAAGGGGCTAATGTAATTGGTGTAAGTGAATTAATGCCTTATTCAAACGGGTTAACTAGAAATATTGTTCAATGCTTAAATGATTTTAATATCCCTTTAAGATTACATAACACAGTAACAAAAATTATTGGTAAAGAAAATTTAGAAGCTATAGAAATAAGTGATGTGGATGACAATTTAAAGCCAATCAAAGGAAGTGAAAAAATCATTAAATGTGATGCGTTACTTTTAAGTGTTGGTTTATATCCATTTAATGCTTTGCTTTCAAATGCTAAAGCAAAGGTTTATGCAAAAACCAAAGGAGCTTTTGTTGATCAAAACTTAGAGACAACGATTAAAGGTATATTTAGTTGTGGGAATGTTTTACATGTCCATGATTTAGTTGATTATGTTTCATTAGAGGGCGAAATTGCAGGTAAAAATGCTGCAAAACTCATCTTAAATGGTAGAAAATTAGTAAATAAATCAGTTTTAGTTAAAGAAGGTAATAATGTAAATTATGTACTTCCTAATATTATTAATGTTAGTGATGACTTAGAAAATGCTGAATTTTCTTTTAGAGTAAAAATGCCTATTAAAAATGGTGAAATAATCATTAAAAATAAAGATGAAGTTATTAAAAAAGTTAAAGCTAAGGATTTGTTACCTAGTGAAATGAAGCGTTTTAAATTATCTAAAAATGATGTTGATTTCAATTCTTTAGAATCAATTACATTAGAGGTAGGTGTTATCTAGAATGAAAAAAGAATTTATTTGTATAGTATGTCCAAATGGTTGCCATATTAGTGTAGATGATGATAATCACATTAGTGGTTACACTTGTTTAAGGGGCTTAAAATATGTTGAGCAAGAACTAAAAGATCCTAGAAGATTTTTAACATCTACATTTAAAGTTAATAATGGACTAAGTAGAGTTTGTCCATGTAGATCTTCAACTAATGTTCCCAAAGATAAAATGTTTGATATTATAAAAGAGATAGACAAAGTCCAGGTTAATGCGCCTATTAAAATGCATCAAGTAATTATAAAAAATGTATTAAATTTAGGAGTGGATATAATCGCTACAAAAGAGATAGATAAAGATGGGAAGTGAGGTAGACAAGTTTTTAAGCATTTACAAAAATAAGACTTTTGATGAAGTCCCTTTTTGTGAAGGAGATATTGTTGTTGCTGGGTACTTGTCCTATTGCAATTTTTTTGATCACCCAAAATTTCATAAATTTGATTTAGAAAATAATGCCATCCCTTTTGATAGTTTTCATACAAAAGCAGATGCTCAAATTTTATCTTCAAAAAATTTAAATCCAAAAGAAATAAAAAAATTTTTAAATCAATTATTTCTTTCAAAAAGATATCGTCATTTTAAAGTTGGCTATATGCAAAATGCATTTGGAAATAAAGAAGGAGCTACTCAATTTTTTGCTTTAACAATTTTAGCAAAAAAATATAACATTATTATATTTAGAGGCACTGATCCTACAATAACTGGATGGAAAGAAGATTTAGACCTAACATTTAAAAAGAATATCCCTTCCCATGGATTAGCAAAAAAATATGTTTATAAAATAGCTTCGATTAGTGACAAGCCATTAATTATCGTTGGTCACTCAAAAGGTGGTCATTTAGCATATTATGCTTTTTTAGCTTCTTCCAATGCTATTAAAAGTAAGATTTATAGAGTTTATAACTTAGATGGACCTGGATTTAATGATGATAGATTTAGACCTGAAGATTATAAAGACAAACTAATTAAAATTGTTCCATCAAGTTCTATTTTTGGTTTATTACTTGAATACACAACTAATTATGAGATTATCAAATCGTCAAAAAAGAATGTTGATGCTCATGACTTATTAACCTGGGAATTTTCAAAATCCTCTCGATATAAGGATTTAAAAAGAATGCCTAACTTATCAAAATATTCTTTAGCCTTAAAAATAGCTATTTTTGAATGGTATAATAAATATAGTAAAAGTGATTTTAAAAATTTAACTGAATTCATATATCAAGTTGCAATTTCTAATAAACAAGTAACAGTTTTAAATTTGAAATTAGATGTTATTAAGAAAAGAAAAATATATCTTGATAAAATTGCTAAATATAACAAAGTCAAAAAAGATAAACTCAAATTAATGAGCCGTGATTTTGTTAAAATATATTTTTCTATTTTGTTTCATATAAAGGATTATGATATAGAAACTTTAAGATTAAAAGGCTTAAATTAGAGGATTAAATTATGGCAAAAGACTACATATTATCATTAGATCAAGGTACAACCTCATCAAGAGCTATGCTTTTTGATAAAAGAGGAAATGTATTTTTTAAAGCACAACAAGAAATTAAATGCTTTTTTCCTCATGATGGATGGGTTGAGCAAGATCCCATTGATATATGGCTAAGTATTTTATATGTCATAAATGATGTTTTAGCTAAATGTAATTTAACTTATGATGATATTGATTCTATTGGTTTAACTAATCAAAGAGAAACAACAGTCATATGGGATAAAAAAACTGGTATGCCTGTATATAATGCTATTGTTTGGCAATCAAGACAAAGTGTTAAATATTGTAATGATTGGAGAAATTATGAAAAAATAGTTCATGAGAAAACAGGATTAATTATTAATCCTTATTTTAGTGCAAGCAAAATTCGTTTCATTTTAGACAATATTCCTAATGGCCAAGCAAGAGCTGAAAATGGTGAACTAATGTTTGGAACTATTGACACATGGATAATGTATAAACTTTCCAAACATCATATATTTAAAACAGATGTTACTAATGCAAGTAGAACAATGTTATTTAATATAAATACCCTTTCTTATGATGATGAATTATTAAACTTATTTAACATACCAAAATGTATGTTGCCAGAAGTCTGCCCTTCAAGTCATATATTTGGTTACGCTGAAGCTTTAAGAAGTGATTTAGTTATTGCTGGAGTTGCAGGAGATCAACAAGCAGCATTATTTGGACAAAACTGTTTTAATGAAGGTGAAAGTAAAAACACCTATGGAACAGGCTGCTTTATGCTAATGAATGTTGGTGAAAAACCAATTTATTCTAAAAATGGATTAATAACTACAATTGCTTGGCAACTTGATAATAAAGTAATTTATGCTTTAGAAGGTTCAGTTTTTATTGGTGGAGCATCAGTGCAATGGCTTAGAGATCAAATGAGAATGATAAAAAACGCTTCTGAAAGTGAAAATTATGCAAATAAAGTTAATAGTGATTTAGGAGTTTATGTGGTTCCGGCTTTTGTTGGCTTAGGAGCACCATATTGGGATGATGAATGTAGAGGTGCTGTTTTTGGATTAACAAGAGGAACTCAAAAAGAACATTTTATTAGAGCAACTTTAAATTCTATTGCTTTGCAAAGTAAAGATGTTATGAAAACAATGGAAAGAGACTCTAAAAAGAAAATCAAGGTATTAAAGGTTGATGGTGGTGCAACAGCAAATTCATATTTGATGCAATATCAATCAAATATATTAAAAACAAAAATTTTATTGCCTTTTTGCTTAGAAACTACAGCTTTGGGTGCTGCATATCTTGCTGGACTTTGCACTGGCTTTTGGAAGAATTTGGAAGAAATTAAAAATGTTCATAGATATCAAAAAGAGTATTTTCCAACTTTTGATAATAAAACAATTAAAGAAATTGATAGAAAACGGCATAATGCTATAAAAGCTACAAGAATTTTTAAATAACAATAATAATACTTTACAAAAATTATTTGTAAGTTAATATGTACTTACTAAAATTTCTTATCTTTTTATATATATAAAATAACCTTGTGAAAGCCTTTTTCAAAAAAATGATAAATTTTTAAAAAAGTACTTGCATTACTCATTTATTCTGTAATAGAATATTGAAGTTGTCGCGAGATGACAAGATTAAAAAAAGAAATTTAAAAAATCTTAAAAAACTCTTGACAACATAATATCTATTAAGATATTATTATAAAGCGCCTGTTGAGGAATATTAATTCTTCATTAAGATTAGAAATCAGGGCGCAAGAGATCTTTGAAAACTAAATAGATGTACAAACAAAAGAAACGTCAATTTATTTAAGAAAATTCTTTAAATTAACAACCAGAATAATTTTGAACTAGATATAAACTTTTTGAGAGTTTGATGCTGGCTCAGGATGAACGCTGGCGGTGTGCCTAATACATGCAAGTCGAGCGAGAGAGCTTG
>CALVXH010000042.1 GCA_944368945.1 uncultured Bacilli bacterium | reverse complement strand
CAATGTCAGCAATCTACGGTTCATTAGAAGGCTTGGAAAAAGGATTAATCAATAAAGTATTTTATTTAACTCCAAAAAATTCTGGATTCATTAATTCTTTTAAAGCGTTAAAAATACTTAACGATAAAAATATTTTTATTAGCGCAGTTGAATTATTAGGAAAAGAAAAAATGTGTCCTCATAAGGGAAATAAAAATTGTAATCCTGATGATTGTCCATTAACTAGAGATTACTATAATAAAATTAATGTTGCCTTAAAAGAAATAATCATTAAAGAAGAAATAATAACATCAAATATAATACATGAATATGCTAAAAAGTACATGATTTGTCCTTTTGAATTATCTTTAGATGTATCTTTATATACAGATTTTGTAGTTTGCGACTATAATTTTGCTTTTCATCCAATTGCTCTATTGAAGCGCTTTTTTGATAATCCAATTACTCAATATAGAAAGTTAGCTTTAATAGATGAAGCACATAATTTTATTAACAGAGCTCGTGATATGTATAGTGCTTCTTTTTATTCAAAGTTTTTTGAAAGTATGAAAAAAGCTCTTAAGGAAGCTAAAAAAGAGAATAAAGAGTTGGCTAGATGCCTAAGAGAGTTATCAAAAGATGTAAAATCTTTTAAAGAATTTGAATATGATGATAAGAATTATTTCATTTTAGAAACTTTAGATAACCATTTTATAAGATACTTGCGCTCGTTAGATAAAGAAATTAAAGATTATATGTCTACACATCCGAATTTTAAAAATAAAGAGATTGAGACATTTTCTAGAGAAAATTTTAAATTTATTAAAATGCTAGAATTATTAAATTCTGATTTTAAAATTATTCTTAAAAAAGAAGATGATGGATTTACTATTAACTTATTTTGCATGAATCCAGCCCCATTTATCAAAGAAAAGATGTCTAATTTTGAAGGAGCAGTGCTTTTTAGTGCAACTTTTAGTCCATTAGATTATTTTGAGACTTTATTACTTGAAAGCCCTATATATTATACTTTAAGTTTACCAAGTCCATTTGATAAAAATAATTTAAGAGTATTAGTTAATAATTCAATATCAATTAAATATAAAGATAGATTATTAACCTTAAATGAAGTAGTAAAAGAAATTTTGACATTTGTTGATTTTAAAGTTGGTAACTATATTATTTTTGCTCCAAGTTTTGAATATTTAAATAATTTAAAATCATTATTAATAAAAGATGATCGATTCGTTTTTCAAGACAAAAATATGACTAAGGAAGATAAAGACAATTTTTTAGATTATTTTAAAGAAAATCCTACTAAGACAAGAGTAGGTGTTTGTGTAATGGGTGGCTCTTTTAGTGAAGGGATTGATTTAGTTGGTGATAGATTAATAGGAGTAATAATTATTGGAGTCAGCTTATCTACTGTTTCAGTTGAAAACGATTTGCTTAATGATTACTTTACTAGTAAAGGGCTTAGTGGTTATGAATATGCTTACATTAATCCAGGAATATCTAGAATTATGCAAGCAGTAGGAAGATTAATAAGAAAAGAAAGTGATCGAGGTGTTGCTTTATTAATTGATAATCGCTATTTATTTAAACGCTATAACTTTTTATTCAAAGAAAAATGGACTAACTATTCTATAGTTAAAAATAGTGAAGACATAACTTTAGAATTAAGAAATTTTTATAATTAAATATTAAATAATTAGTTTATTTAATGATATACTTATCAAGATATGAAATACGACCAATCGAAAATTAGAAATTTTAGTGTAATTGCTCATATAGACCATGGAAAGTCTACTCTTTGTGATAGAATTTTAGAATTGACAAAAGCTGTTGAAGAACGTGAAATGAAATCTCAAATTCTAGATTCATTAGACTTAGAAAGAGAAAGAGGAATTACAATTAAACTTAACGCTGTAACCGTTAATTATCATGCTGATAATGGAGAAGATTATATTTTCAATTTAATTGATACTCCTGGGCATGTCGATTTTAGTTATGAAGTAAGTAGATCATTAGCGGCTTGTGAAGGAGCTATTTTAGTTGTTGATGCTACTCAAGGAGTAGAAGCGCAAACATTAGCCAACGTTTATTTAGCAGTTGATAATGATTTATTTATTGTTCCTGTTATTAATAAAATTGATCTTCCTAGTGCATCAATTAATCTTTGTAAGGAAGAAATTAAAGAAAAAATTGGATTAGATGGGGATAATGCTGTTTTAGTTAGCGCTAAAACTGGCCTAAATGTCAAAGAAGTGCTTGAACGTATTGTCACTGATGTACCTGCTCCAAGTGGAAGCAATGACGCTCCATTAAAAGCTTTAATTTTTGATAGTTTTTACGATTCTTATAGAGGAGTAGTTGTTTTAATAAGAATCAAAGAAGGACAAGTAAAAGTTGGTGATACAATTCATTTAATGAAAACGAATTGTGACTTCTTAGTTACTGAATTAGGCATTAGAACTCCTAAAGAACTTCCTTGTGATACTCTTTATTGTGGTGAAGTCGGCTATCTTTGTGCACAAATTAAAGATATTAAAGATGTACGTGTTGGTGACACGATTACTTTAAAAGATAATCCAGCATTATTACCTTTACCTGGATATAGAAAAATAAATCCAATGGTTTATTGTGGTATTTATCCAACTGATAGTAAAAAATATGAAGATTTAAAAGAATCATTAGAGAAATTAGCTCTTAATGATGCTAGTTTAAGATTTGAACCTGAAACTTCACAAGCACTTGGCTTTGGATTTAGATGTGGATTTTTAGGATTATTACATATGGATGTTATTCAGGAGAGACTTGAACGTGAGTTTGGCCTAGATTTAATTTTAACGGCACCTAGTGTTATTTATAAAGTTTATTTAACTGATGGAAGTGTAATAGATCTTGATAACCCAAGCCAAATGCCTGACCCAACAACAGTTAAAAAGATTGAAGAACCATATGTTAAAGCTAAAATTATGACTCCAAAAGACTATGTTGGAGACATTATGAACTTATGTATGGAAAGAAGAGGAATCTATGTTGATTTAGAATACTTCGATGAAACAAGAATGATTCTAACTTATGATATGCCTCTTAATGAGATTATTTATAACTTTTTTGATAAACTTAAATCGTATACAAAAGGCTATGCAAGTTTAGACTATGAAATAGATGAATATAAAGAAAGCAATCTAACTAAGATGGATATTCTCCTTAATGGTCATCCAATTGATGCTTTATCAAGCATTGTTTATAAACCATTTGCTTTTAAAAGAGGTTTAAAGATTGTTTCTAAATTAAAAGAAGTAATACCTCGTCAGCAATTTGAAATACCTGTACAAGCAGCAATCAATGGTAAAGTCATTGCACGTAGTGATATTAAAGCAGTGAGAAAAGATGTCTTAGCTAAATGTTATGGTGGAGATATTACCCGTAAAAAGAAGTTACTTGAGAAACAAAAAGAAGGTAAGAAGAGAATGAAGTCAATTGGTTCTGTTGATGTACCTCAAGAAGCATTTATGTCTATTTTAAGTATTGATAATGAAGAATAGTAATTTATTAGTCGAATATTAGTAGTTTTTTAGTAAGTATTTGCTTTTAAAAAATAATAAATAAGTTATAATTATATTAGTTAAAATTTTACGGAGGAGATAATTATGGGTGGTCAAGAATTATCCATGAAGTTTAGCAACGATATGTATGCCACAAAAGCAGATGTAAAACGTGAAATGAAAACCGGATTAATCGATGGCATATGGACTGAGATATTAAAATATAGATCAAATTTTAATGTTGTTCTTAAATTAAGACATGTAGATTCTACTGCTTATGTTGTTTGCTTAACTCCAAAAATTTCTGAAAGAGTAAATAATATTGAAAGAAAGTTAATTAAGCTTTCTAAGAATTATTCTGATTTATGCAAAATAAGAGTTGATAAAGAATTTGATATTATTTCTAAAACAAAAATCTTAAAAACAATTGCTAAGTTATATGGAGTAGAAGTTAATGATTCTTTGCTATATTCTATTTCGAATGGCACATTAACTAATCTTGCACCTGAATATTTAATTCTGACAAGATATTTAAAATGCATTGATGAAATAGGTAATTTTGCTAATAGAGAAATCGATGATAATACAATTGGTAATTTCTATAGTGAATTATTAGGAACTGATGATTTAACTGAATACTATAGAACAAAAGATTTTGAAAATAAATTTTCAAAATATATAACTGGCAGAGTCTATTTAGGTATTCCTTGCGGAATAATCGATAGATCAATGGACCAATTACTTAATTTTGTTCAATATAGCGATATAAGTGCTTTTATTAAAGCTATTTGTACTTTTTACTATCTTTACTATGTAAAACCATTCGAAACACATAATGAAGAAATAGCTATTTTAATGCTAAAAAAGATCCTTGCTTTTAACGATTATGACAAAGTTGCTTCATTAATT
Organism: uncultured Bacilli bacterium; assembly: GCA_944368945.1. Classification (GTDB taxonomy): domain Bacteria; phylum Bacillota_I; class Bacilli_A; order RFN20; family CAG-826; genus Onthovivens. The sequence goes on along the minus strand of CALVXH010000042.1, from coordinate 8,312 downwards.
AATTTTGAACAACTTTTAATGGATAAAGACAATCTTGAATCTGTCGTCTTTGAATGCCAAAGAACATATGATTTAACTTACTTTTTATCTTATTGCTTAAAAATAGTTGATAAATTAATTGATGGTGCTCTTGATGATGTTGCTAATGCTGAAAAAATAGGTGTTAAACATGATTATTATCAAAGTGAAGGTTATCCAAATAATGTCCCCGAGCTTAATAGAGTTAATACTTTAGAAGATAATAAGGCTCCTCAAATCACTCCAAGTTTTGTAAATGAAAATGCAAAAGTTGAACATGAAGAAGTCAAAGTTGCTCCTAAAGAGACTATTAAGGTTGAACCAGTTAATGTAACTACCCCAGAAGTAGAAAAAATCCCTGAACCAGTCGCTAAAAAGCCTGAACAAAAAATTGAAGAAATTAAAGAAAGTGATTTCATTAATACAACTTCAAAACAAACATTTGCCCATGAATCAGTTTCTAATGAAACTGGAACAATGGTTAACTTTGCTCAAAATATAGCTATTTCTAATTTACCAACAGGTTTAAGTGAAGAAGAAGCTTCAAAACTTGAGAATCATCTTTTAGAACTTAATCCATACTTAACTCGTGGACAAGCATATTTTTATGCTAGACATTGTACGATTGGTATGTGCTATACTATATCACAATATAAAAAAGAAGTAGGTTGTGCTTATGAAACTGCTAGATGTAGCATGGACAACTTAGTTACTTTAGGTTATTACGTTAAAAAACAACTTAAAAACAAGTATATTTATACACCAGTTAAAAAAGGATAAAAATTATGAGAGTATTAGATTCAATTTTTAATTCAACAGGAATGTATTTTCTTTATATCGTTTTAGTATTTGGAGCAATTGTTCTTGTTGTTATTTTGTTAAAGAAATACGTTTTTAATAAAAATAAAACTAAAGATGAAATTGACGAACAAAAAGCTGCTGATGAGACATTAAGTAGATATCTTGAAGACATTAATGATCCACAAGCTCAAAAAGAATTTGATGAATTTAACGAAAAGCAAAATAAAGAAGGTAAATAGTTTATATATTCATATACCATTTTGTTCCAAAATATGTCCTTATTGTGATTTTGTCAAAATTATCGATAATGAACAATTTAAAAAGCGATATGTTGATGAAATTATTAAGGACATTTCTTTTTTAACCGCTAATGAAGCTAAATTTTTAACGATTTATATAGGTGGAGGGACTCCATCAGTACTTAATAATGATGAATTAATAAAATTATTAAGTGCTTTAAAGCCTTTATTAAAAGATGATTATGAATTTACTATTGAAGTTAATCCTGAATCACTTACTGTAGAAAAATTAAAGATTTTTAAAGAATATGGAGTAAATCGTATATCTATAGGAATACAATCTTTTAATAAAGAGATACTAAAAGAAATTAATCGTGACTTTAATATTGATTACTTTAAATTAATAAATTTGGTTAAAAAATATATAGATAATATAAATGTTGATTTAATATATGGTTTGCCTTCTCAAAACTTAAATATTTTAAAAGAAGACTTAGATAACTTTATTAAACTCGATATTAATCATATATCTACTTATAGTTTAATCTTAGAAAAAGGAACTGAGTTTTATCTTAAAGGTGTTAATGAAGTTAGTGATGAAATAAGTAGAGAATATTATGACTATATTCTTAATTACCTTAGAAGTAATGGCTTTAAACGCTATGAAGTTTCTAATTTTGCAAAGCCTGGTTTTGAAAGTAGACATAATTTAACGTATCGGAAAGATGAAGAATATTTAGCTATTGGCGTAGGTGCTAGTGGATATATTGATCACTATAGATATAAAAATTCAGCTTCTTTAACTAAATACTTAAAAGGTGAAAGAGATAAAGAATTAGATGAAATAAGTTTTAATGATGATTTAGAATATTATTTCATTTGCAATCTTAGACTAGAAGATGGCTTTAATTTAGATGAATTTAAAAATAAATTTCATTTCGATTTCTTAGTAAAATACAATGACAAAATTAATAAATTAATGTCTAGAGGATTAGTAAAAATTAATGGTAGAAACTTTTCTTGCACTGACGAAGGAATTATTTTATTAGATATAGTTTTAAGAGAATTAATATAATTATTTAAATAAAAAGATGAAGTGCTAAAAATTTTTAAAAAAATTAGCACTTTTTTATTGACAGTGCTAAAAATTGTAATAGAATATATTTAGCACTTAGGAAAAAAGAGTGCTAGAAAGGTTAGATATGTCATTAACTAGAAAAGAAAAAATATTAAAACTCATAGTTGAAGATTTTATTCAAACTGCTCAACCAGTTGGTAGTAATTATCTTATTGAGAAATATCATTTGGATTTTTCTAGCGCAACCATTCGTAATGAGATGAATCAACTTGAAAAAGATGGGTTACTTGAAAAAACTCATACTTCAAGTGGAAGAGTTCCATCTACAAAAGGTTATAAGTATTATATCGACCACTTAAGAAGCAAAACAGTTGATGAAAAGTTTAAGAATCAAGTTACTGATATCTTTTCTACCTCATCAAGTGTTGAAGAAATCTTAGGTAAAAGTTGTGAAATACTTTCTCATATGACTAATCTTGCTAGTGCAGTGCTTGGTCCTGGTGCAGATTCGGAGAGATTAGTAAGTGTTCAACTTGTACCATTAAGCGAAAATTCAGTTACTGCAATCTTTATTACTGATAAAGGATATGTTGAAAATAAGACATTTGTCATGAATGGCAAAGCTGAAATTCAAGATGTTAAGAAAACGGTTGAAATATTAAATGATCGTTTAGTAGGAACAAAGATTAGTGAACTAGTTAGTAAACTTGAAGGTATTAAGCCTGTCATATCTGATTACATCTCTGATTATACGTTCATCTATAATGCTTTACTTAAAACTTTTTATGAATTTTCTTCAAAAAGGAAAGAATTCTATGGCAAAGAGAACTTGTTAAAGCAACCAGAGTTTGAAAATGATCCTGGTGAATTGAAAAAGTTGTTTGATCTTTTCGATAATCCACATCATCTAGAAAGACTTATTGGTGATTCTAGTTCAAAATTGCTCATAAATTGTGGAGAGGTAGATGAAGAATTCGATGATGTTAGTGTTGTTTCAAAAGAAATAGTCGCTAACGGAGAAAACATCGGCAGAATTGCTATTATTGGACCAACTAGAATGGATTATTCAAAAGTTTTGAATAACTTAGACTATCTTGCGAAAAGAATTATGGAGCATTTAAATTATGAAGATATTCAAAAAGAGGAGGGCAACAATGGAGGAAAAGGAAGTCAAGAGTGAAGAAGGTTCTTCAACTGTAAAAGAAGAATCTAAAGAAACTAAAGATAGTTCAAACGAAAGTGAAAATCTTTCAAAAAAAGAACAATCTCTCTTGAAGAAAAAAGAAGAAGAACTTGAAAAGGCACTTCATGATGTAGAACATTGGAAAAATGAATACTATCGTGCATATGCTGATATGGCTAATTTAAGAAAAGATATTGAAAAAGATCATAGAGAGGCCATCAAGTATCGTTTAGAGGACTTTGTAGAAAATATACTTGGTGTTTTAGATGCATTTGATATGGCATTTAAATCTAAACCAACAAATCCTGAAACACAAAACTATTTAAAAGGTTTTGAGTATGTTTATAAGCAATTACTTAGTGTTTTAGAAGCTGAAGGTATTAAAGAGATTTCACCAAGTGTTAATGATAAATTCGACGAAAAGACAATGCATGCTGTTGATACTATTGAAGATGAAGGCGAAGAAAATCTTGTTAAGTCAGTTACTTTAAGAGGTTATAAACTTCACGATCATCTTGTAAGAGCAGCAATGGTAGTTGTCTCAAGACATCCAAGTTCAAAAGATGTAAAAGAGAACGAAACTAAAGAAGAAGATCAAGCTAAAGAGGCTTAATGGAGGATATAAATTATGGCAAAGGAAATTATTATTGGTATAGATTTAGGTACTACAAACTCAGTTGTTAGTTATCTTCAAAGCGATGGAACAGTTAAAGTTATTCCAAACCCTGAAGGAACAATGACAACTCCTAGTGTTGTTGGATTTAAGGCAAATGGTGAAGTTATTGTAGGTAATGCTGCAAAACGTCAAGCTATTACAAACCCAGATACTGTTTCAAGCATTAAGAGACATATGGGTACAGATTATAAAGCTCATATTAACTGCATTAACAAGGATTTCACTCCACAAGAAATCAGTGCAAAAATTCTTGCTTATATGAAGTCATATGCTGAAGCAAATATTGGTCACCCAATTCAAAAAGCAGTTATTACATGTCCTGCATACTTCAATGATGCTCAAAGACAAGCTACAAAAGATGCTGGTACAATTGCTGGACTTGAAGTTGTAAGAATTATTAATGAACCTACAGCAGCAGCTCTTGCTTATGGTTTAGGTAAAGATAAGAGTGAAAAAATCTGTGTATTCGACTTAGGTGGTGGTACACTCGATGTTTCTATCCTTGATATTGGTGATGGTACATTTGAAGTTGTCTCAACAGCTGGTGATAACAGATTAGGTGGTGATGACTGGGATAATGTCATTGCTGAATGGATTAGAGCTCAAATCAAGATCGAATTTGGACAAGATATTGGCGATAAGATGGCTCTCCAAAGATATAAAGATGCTGCAGAAAAAGCTAAGATTGAACTTTCAAGCAGCTTTGAAACAACCATTTCATTACCATTTATCGGAATGGGTAAGAATGGACCTATAAGCTTCGAAAAAGTTTTAACAAGAGCTAAATTCGAAGAAATGACAAAACACTTACTTGATAGATGTGTTACACCTCTTGAAAAAGCAATTCAAGATGCTAGATTAACATATAATGATATTGATGAAGTATTATTAATTGGTGGTTCTATCAGAATGCCAGCTGTCCAAGCACTTGTCTCTCGTATAACTGGTAAGAAAGTTAACTTAAGTGTTAACCCAGATGAAGCTGTTTCAATCGGTGCTGCATATCAAGGTGGTATTTTAAGTGGTGATGTTAAAGATGTTATTCTTCTCGATGTTACACCATTAACACTTGGTATTGAAACAATGGGTGGTGTTATGACTCCATTAATTCCACGTAACACAACTATTCCAACAACTAAATCACAAATCTTCTCTACAGCAGCTGATAACCAACCTGCAGTTGATATTATGGTTTATCAAGGTGAAAGACAAATGGCTCATGATAACAAATTATTAGGCCACTTCCAATTAACTGGTATTAAACCAGCACCAAGAGGAACCCCACGTATTGAAGTTACATTCAATATTGATGTTAACGGTATTGTTAAAGTCAGTGCTAAAGACTTAGATAGCCAAAAAGAACAAGAAATTACTATTAGCGGATCTAATGGTTTATCAAAAGAAGAAATTGATAGAATGGTTAGAGAAGCTGAAGCTAATAAAGAAGAAGACAATAAACGTAAAGAAGAAGTTGAATTAAAGAACAAAGCTGAAAGCTACATTGCTTCAATTGATCGAGCTTTAAGAGAAAAAGGTGATTCAATCGATGCAAAGCAAAAAGAAGAAACCACAAAGTTAAGAGATGAATTAAAAACTGCTCTTGATAACAATGATATGAATACTTTAAGAAGTAAAATTGGCGATTTAGAGAAAGCTGCTGCATTCATGCAACAACAACAAGCTAATGGCCAAGGCGCTGCAACAGGCAATCCATATGCAGGTCAATCTCAACAATCAAGTTCAACTGATACATCATCTACTGGATCAAAAGGCAAAGATGATGATGTAATAGATGCAGATTTTACAGATAAAAAGTAAAATTTAAAATTATAAAGGGAAGCTGAGAGGCCTCCCTTTATCTAGTAGAAAGGATTAATTATGGCAGAGAAACGTGACTATTATGAGGTGCTTGGTGTAAGTAAAACTGCAACTCAAGATGAAATAAAGAAAGCTTATCGTCAACTCGCAAAGAAGTACCATCCTGATAACAAAGAAACAGGTGATGCTGAAAAATTTAAAGAGTGTACAGAAGCTTTTAGTGTTTTAAACGATCCTAATAAGAGAAAAACTTATGATCAATTTGGCCATGCTGCTTTTGATCAAACTGCTGGAGGAAGCAACCCATTTAGTGGTAGCGGCTTTGAAGGATTTAACTTTAATGGTGGATCATTCGATGATTTAAATGATATATTAAGCAAAATGTTTGGTGGTGGCTTTGGAGGATTCTCATCAAGAGGTGGTTTCTCATCATCTAGAGGTGGTTCAACTCGTGGTGATGATACATTAATGAGAATTAAAATTAACTTCATGGATGCTATCAATGGTAAAACTGTTACAATTCCATTAAATTACGAAGAAAAATGTAGTTCATGTAATGGAACTGGTGCATTACATGGTACAGAATTTACAACATGTTCTAAATGTAGAGGCACTGGTCGAGTTTTAACTCAACAAAGAACTATATTTGGTATTATGCAATCTGAAACTGTCTGTCCAGATTGTGGTGGCAGTGGAAAAATCGTTAAGACACCTTGTCCAGATTGTGGTGGAAAAGGTTATAGGAAAGTTAAAAAGGATATTGATGTTAAGATTCCAGCCGGTATTCAATCTGGTCAACAAATTAGAGTTGCTGGTAAAGGTGAAAGAGGCGTTAATGGTGGAGATAATGGAGATTTGTATATTGAAGTTATCGTTGCTCCACATGAATTCTTTAAGCGCCAAGGCAATGATATCCATATAGATATTCCATTAGATTTTGTTGATGCATGTTTAGGAGTTACAGTTAGCGTACCAACTGTTTATGGCGATGTTGACTTAAAAATTCCTGCAGGAACTCAACCAAATGCTATTTTAGCCTTAAGAGGCAAGGGAGTTAAAGACCTTAGAGGCAATGGATATGGTGATGAATTTGTTCATGTAAATTTAAAAACACCAACACATTTGAATAAAGATCAAAAGAAAGCTCTCGATGACTTCAAGAAGGCAAGCTTAAACGGCGATAATTTATTTGATAAGTTTAAAAGAGCGTTTAAAAAATAACTACAAAAGTTTATACTAAAGAGGGATAAATTATAATCCCTCTTTAATTTTTCTCGTTTATCATTTATTCTTTCATATACAGGAGATTATAAACACTAGTTTATAAGATTAATTATGCCAAAATGTAAGTATTGTCATGAAAATATAACTAAATTTGACAAAGAAATTTGTCCTTTTTGTGGTGGTAAAAAGCCCTTAGAAGGTGTTGATGATTCAACTTATGATATAACTCAATTTGTCGATATAATGAAAAAAAGTGATCAGGAAGTCAAGTTTAAGCAAAGAAAAAGAGTTACCAATGGCTTATTATGCATGTTTTTAGGAATTTTTGGAGCTGATGCTTTTTATTTAGGATTCAAAAAAATCGGCTTTATTCGCTTAATTATTGATATTGTTATTTACGCCGCTATTAGTTTAATTTTATTTTTCTTTACAGAGTTAAGTTTTTATTCATTTATTATTCCTTTTGGAGTTTTATTTATTATTTACTTCATTATTGGAATTATAAATTTATCGATTAGAGGTAAAAAAGATATTAACGGAGTCTTCTTAAGATAATGCAAAGATATTTCGCCAGTAAAGATAATAATGGAAATATCATCATTGCAAATGATGATATTTTTCACATTACGCATGTAATGCGTATGAAAATAAACGATGAATTCGAGATAAATAATGATGGTGACATTTTTCTTTGCAAAATTATTTCATTGTCTCCTTTTAAATTTGACATTATAAAAGAAACTAAAGAGAATCATGAACTTGATGGATATATTAGACTTTTATATTGCTTACCAAAAGGTGAAAAAACTGATTTAGTCATTCAAAAAGCTGTAGAATTAGGAGCTAATGAAATAGTTTTAATTAATAGTACTAGATCAATTGCTAAAATTACTAAAGAAAATAAAGATAAGAAATTAATTCGCTTCAATAAAATTATTAAAGAAGCTAGTGAGCAATCTAAAAGAACAATATTACTTAAATTAACTGATGTAATTACTTTTAAAGAACTAAGTAATTATAAAGCAGATGTATCTTTTATCGCTTATGAAAATACATCTTTAACTAGTGAAGATTTATTAAATGAATTAAGTAATATTAAAGGTAAAACTGTTAATGTAATTATTGGTGCAGAAGGTGGCATTACCTTAGAAGAATTAAATATTGCTAAATCATTAGGCTATAAAGAAATTTCACTTGGAAAAAGAATTTTAAGAAGTGAAACAGCATGCTTTTATATATTGTCTTTATTATCTTTTTATATGGAAAATTAATATG
>CALVXH010000041.1 GCA_944368945.1 uncultured Bacilli bacterium | reverse complement strand
AAACTAAAGTATATTTTTAAATTATTTTTTAAGAAATTTTACTTAATTAAAGAGAGCGATAAAGAATCTTAAAATATGTATTTTATTAAAAAAATGGTAAAAATAAATATATTTCTTTAAAAAAATTTTTTTATCCAATTTTTGCACGTTTTTTTATTTAAAAATTATATGTACAAAATCTATTTTATTCTTTGAATTTTAAAAAGCATAAAATAAGTAAATATTTTCATATGTTTTAAAAACAAAAATAAAGAATTTTAAATAATTTATTAAGACTAAAATATTAAAATAATATTAAGATTTTTTTATATATATTAAATTAATTAATACTAATAAATATATTAATAGTGTTTTTTAATTTGTTTGTTCAGGAAAGAAAAATGAGAAAAAACATGTTTATTAATGTGATATCCATTTGTGAATTACTTAATAGAAGTAACTTTACTATTTCTATTGTTTCTTTTCTATTGCAGAAAAATTATAAATCTCTTTTAGGTTTATTAGATAAAATTAAAAAATATACCTATACATCAATTATTAGTTCTATTTGCTATAGAATTATTTTTTGATGGAGAGATTGGATGATTAAGGAGGGTCCCTCCTTTTTTAAATCTAGTGAATCATTAAATGATTAGAAAGGAAATGAATATGAGAGGAAGATATTGTAAACCTTTAATGTTGGCGTGTTTTGCTTTGTCAGCATCTTTTTTGGCTGCTTGTTCAACTAACAATAGTGAGGTAACAAAAGAATTAAAGTATGTCGATGGTAGCTTAACTAAATTAACATATAAAGTTGGAGAAACATTAGACTTATCTAGCTTAGAAGTTAAATTATTTACAACTACTGATGGTGTTACTGATGAAGGAGTCAATTATACAAACTTCGTAACTTCTGTTGAAGATGGCTATACATTTAAAGAAAGTGACATTACAGAAGAAGGCAAATATTTTGTTGTTAATATTAATGCTTTAGATGAAGGAATTAAAAGCACTTCAATAAATTTAACAGTAACTAGCACAGATGAAGTTTTTCAATACATTGATTATACAAAAAATGATACATTTAAAACCTCATACGAAGTAGGTGATGCCTTAAGTTTAGATGGCCTTGAAATAAAACTATATACTTCCACAAATGGAGTTATCGATAGTGGAGTTGCTTATACAACATACACAACAAATTATGATGAAGGTTATATTTTTACTGATGAAGATGTAACAAATGAAGTTGAATTTTTTAATTTAGTTGTCATTCCTGAAGATACTTCTATCTCATCATTAACAATTGAATTAACTGTTTTGCCTAAAGAGGAAGAATTTGTCGAAGTTAAAACAACACCAGCTGAATTTATTCAAAAACTCAAAGATAATATGACTTATACAGTAACTAATGAAATGTATAAGGGTACAATTACTCCTAATGCAAATTATTGGGAATTTTTAGGTAATGATGGCCTTTCATATGGATATGCTCAAAATGATAGTGAAATAATTCGTTATTCAATTGAAAAAGGCAACATAAAGAAAGAATACTCAGTTTCAAGAGAAACATACGCATCAATGTATGATGAAGACTTTATCACTGATGTTTGTAATGATGCAGTCATGCCTAATGCTACCGCTTATACTTTCCCAGATGCAAGTATGAAAGATTTAGAGAAGTTAACTAGAAAAGAAAACACAAATGATTATGTTTTTGACATGAGCAAAGGTCATAATCTTGTCGCTTTAATTTCTCCTTCACAAATTCCTAATGATCCTTATTTGGATTTAATTTATGGTGAAGATTCGCAAATGATTCTTACAATGGTTGATGATGATACAATGAGAATATATGTTAGTGGATCATCGTCAATGGCAGCATTACCAATTGATACAACAATTCATTTTGACCCTGAAGTTACAATTCCAGAAGTAAGTGACTTCTTAAATGATACAGAATCAACTGTTGGAGTAGAAACAGCTAAAAAAATTAAAGAAAAATTATTATTAGATAACTTCACATCAGCAACTGTTGTTGGTGAAGATACATATAAAGTTGTTATGACTAAAGATTATTATTATACAGATAATCCAAATGCTACATATACTAACGATATAAAAATCGGTGCAAATAAACTTGATTTAGCTGAAGGAAATTACGCTTTTACTTTAGATAGCAATAATAAATTTACCCTTGGTGATATGTATGAAAATGATGGCGGAATCGCTTATGATCGTAAACTATTAAGCATCAATTCATTGGTTAATGGCTTCGAAAATGAATTCATGTATGATAAAACAAATGATGCTTATTTCTGCACTTTAGATAGTGGCGATTTTTCAAACTATTATACAGTAGCACCTAATTTATATGCTTTAATTACAGGCAATGCGAAACCTTATAAATTAACTGAAATAAATATAAGTTACAATTTAGAAAATGATGATGTAAAATCTTTAATTGTGAAATTTTATGATGGTGAGAGTTTACTTGCTACATCAACAGTTTCTAATTTTGGAAGTTCTAGTGTAACAGCAATAGAAGAATATTTAGATTCAATTAATGCTTAATTTTAATGGAGGAATATATGAGAAAACAATTAATTGCGCTTTCATTATTAGGCCTAGTATCCCTTTCAAGTTGTGAAGGGGACATTACACCTAGTACCAATAATGAGACTTTAGCCACATTTAATAATGTTGCTACCACTATGCAAAAAGGATTTACAGTTTCTGGCACATTAGTTGCACAAACTGTTTATTACACTGATAGTAACTTTAATGTTGTTAATGAGAATAGAGACATTGAAAGCACAAATTATACATTTACGTTTACATATCAAAATGATGATAACTATATTGGTATGGATAGAAAAATTTATTCATATGATACTAATGGTGATTCTCATCTTGTAGTTGATGAAAATGTTACTAACGATAATGATGAGGTTAAATTAAATTATTTATCATATGATAATAAGGTTTATAGCGACTATGCAATGGATGATAACTATATAAACAGAGTTTCTTATGGCGGATCAGGACTAAATAATCCATTCCTATCAATCGATGGAAATGATTTTACTGCCGTAGGAGACAAAACATGCATGCTTGATAATTCAAAAGTATCACTTATTTTATACAATATGTTTAGTATTGTTGATTCTCAAGCTTTTAACCTTCCTGCAAGTAGAAATATTATTTCATTAGATGACAATGGAAACATAGAAACTATGTTTGTTGATACTGCAGAAGCTAAATATTCGCTCGCTGATAAGAGTTATGTAAATCAATATGTAGGTATGACATATAAAGCAAGTTTTTCATTCTCAAATCAAGGAAATGCTAGTGCAAAAGATTTAATGGTTCCTGAAGAAGATAAACCTGAAAATAAACCTTTGCAAGATATCTTTAATAAAATGCAAGGCCAAAATTTAATGATAAAACGTGTAGTACACGCATATTATGATGGTGTTGAAGAAGATTTAAACGAAACTGTTAGACTTTATTATGATGGTGAGAAAATTTTCTATCAAACATATTATCTTGATGATGAAGCTTCACTTACTGGAGTTACAGCATCTGACTTCTTATTAATGAGATTAAATCCTGATGTTGATGCCTTATATGGCTATACTCGTAATTCAAACGGAACATGGAGCCAAGGTGGATATAGTTCTGTTTCAGGTTATCCATATGAGTTTTATTTACCTGTAATTGGAGATATTAATGCGAACATCTTTGAATACGATAAAGAAAATGATGTTTATTATCTTCCAGAAGTTTTAAGTGTTTATTGGTTATTAGATGGATGTATGCTTCCTACAATGGCAGTTAGCCAAGCTTATTTCTTTGATTATTTAAATAGAGTAGAAATTAAACTTAAGGATAATGGTGATATTGATTACATGAAGACATCTTTCTATAGAGATGCAGGAATGTATGTTGTTACTGGTACATATGAGATTACATATCAATATGGTCCAAGTGTAACAATGCCTTATAACATTGATGAGGAGGTAAAATAACGTGAAAAACTTATTTAAGGGTGTATTATTACTTTCTAGTATTTTAGTTACAAGTTGTTCTTCAACAAATAGTGGTAATAATTCTGGAGAAACTCCATCACTTTCTCCATTAGCTCAATCTATTCAAAATTTAAGAAAAAGTTTTACTTTTGAAGGGAATTTGGTTCAAACTAGACAATTTTATACTGATGATACTTTTACAACTCCTGTTACAAGTGGTTATGAAGAAAGCGATTTAAAAAGCGAATCTAATTTAACTTTTTACTTTGGAGAAGATTCATTTAGAAGAAGTGTTACTGTTAAAGATGCAACTTCAGGTGAATATGTTCCATATTTAGATGAAACATATTTTGCTGATGAAAATGATTATGCTTATTCTGAATATCTTACATATCAAAATACAATTGGAAGAGATTATTTAACCGATACATATAATAAATTTTCCATGCATGGCGCAGGTTTTGATAACCCATTTGTATATATTTATGAATCTGACTTTACTAAAAATGAAGATGGAACTTATTCGTTAAATAAAAGTAAAGCTAGTGAAATGTTTGTCAAACTCTGCTATTTCTTTACAACTGGTGCAGAAAATCCAGCTGGTGATGCAAAGGCTACTATTAACTCAAAAGGAGAAATTACTTCAATTACATATAGTCCAACAACTCGTTATGTAATAGAAAGTGATACAGTCTCTCAACAAACTTTATTTTATTCAATTGATCAAACATTTACTTTCTATATTATTGACGCAGGCTCAACAGTTATAAATCATATTGAACTTGAAGATGCAAAAGACAATTCTGCTTTAAAATCTGCTTTTAGTAAATTTGATGCTTCAAATAGCACAATATTTATCACAAGTATTGAAAATGCATCAAGTCAACCTGATTATTCATATCAAAAGATATACCTTGATGGTGAAAATGCTTATGTTAAGTATTATGAACCAGACGGAGTTGGAAGTAGTTCAGCTTTAAATGCTAAATATGATTATTTATTGACTGAAAATCCTAACTTAGAAGGAAGATATGAAGCTAGAGGTTATGATGAAGTAACTAAAACATGGTTACCTTCAAATAGAACAATATTCGGAAATATAAATCAAGATAGATATACATATAATGATTTTGTTCCTACATTAAGTGGATTAAGTACTGATTTATTTACCTATGATAGTGAGAACAATGTTTACGTTTGTGATAATGCTGCAGCTATTGACATTGCAACCAATACATTAATGCCTAAAGCTACAGAATTACAAAATACAAAAGCTCAAAATGCTACAAGCATCGAAATTTCATTAAATACTAATAACACAATTAAAACTGTTACTATCAATTATTCTTATTTAGACTTCTTTAGTGAAACATTAACAACAAACGGAAGAATTGTTATTAGATATCAAGATTTAGGTACAACAGTTATTCCTTTCAATGCTTTAGACAATTTAGGTGATTAATTAGAGGAGATTATAGTATGAAAAAAGGAAAATTTTTGTTAATTAACGCTCTTGTATTTGGAACCTTTATAGGTAGCGGATTAACTTCTTGCTCAAATACTACAACGAACGAATCGGCATACGAAGCAACTGTAACTTTTGACTATGATTCTTCTTTATTAAGTGTAGGTATTAAAGATGCTAAAGAGTCATATAAAGAAGGCGATGTAATTGCTTTAAATTTAACATTCAATAGTGGCTATGATTTAAGTTTTGCTACTTTAAATGGCGAAACTGTTGAAGACATTAATTCAATAACACTTGCTGCAGGAAAAAACATCATCAAGATTTATGTAAAAACTACTGGTGGATTAACTGGAAGTACTAATATTAGAGATTTTATATTTGAAGAAGATGGAGATGGCTATGCTATTGCTTCTTATGTACCAACAGGTATTATTCCTACAACAGTTGATATTCCTGAAACATATCAAGGTAAAAAAGTTACCACTATCAAAACAAATGCGTTCGTTTCTGCTGGTGGAATAAAATATGTTAATATTTCAAAAAACATTACAACAATTGAGAAAGAAGCATTTAAGAGTTTATCAACATTAGTAGGGTTTGAAGTATCAAGTGAGAATAGTGCCTATTCTTCTGTTGATGGCAATTTATATTCGAAAGATCAATCGATTTTTTATGTATTTGCTGCAGCGAATACAAATCCTGTCAAATTACCTAGTGCTCTAAAAACCATTAGTGATAGTGCATTCTATGGTGCAACTAAATTAAAATCGGTTACATTAAATGATGGTCTTGAAACTATTGGTGATAGTGCTTTCTATAATTGCCAATCACTTGAAAGCATAGTGATTCCTAATACAGTTACAACAATTGGTGCAAGCGCATTCAAAGGTTGTTCTGCAATTAAATCTGTTACTTTATCAAATAGTTTAACAGCACTTAATGATTATACATTTATGCAATGCTTAAAATTAACAAGCATTGATATTCCAAGTGGTGTAAAAACTATTGGAACAGATGCTTTCTTTAGCTGCTATGAACTTTCTACAATCACATTCCATGAAGGTTTAGTTGAACTTAAAGATAGTTCATTATCTTATAGCGGAATTATTGAAGTAACTTTCCCTTCAACATTAAAAACAGTAGGGGAAAATACTTTTACTGGATGTGATTATTTAACAAGTGTTAAATTTAATGAAGGATTAGAAACGATTGGTAGTTATGCATTTAACATTACAAAATTACTTTCTTATGTAAATATTCCTTCGACAGTAACAAGTATTGGAAAAGGTGCATTTACTGCTTGTTTATCATTAAAAGAATTTGATGTTAGCTCTTCAAATAAAAATTATGCTGCTGTTGATGGTGTATTATTTACTAAAGATTTAAAAACTTTAATTGCATACCCTAATTCAAAAGCAGACAAATCTTATACAATTCCAACTGGTACAGAAACAATTGATTTTAGAGCATTTAATTACATTTCAAATGATCCATATGCTGAAAGTAGCCAATATTATAGCTTAGAAGAATTGACAATTCCTACATCAGTAGTGTCTATGAAAAATCCATTTTATGGCGGCAAATTAAAGAAAGTTACTTATCTTGGCACTATTGCAGAATTTAATGAACATTTCAGTGATACAATTATTGATTCTGGATCTGAATATAAATGGAATGATGGTGCCAAAATTTTAAGTGTCGTTTGTAGTGATGGAACTTGGAGTGCTTAATTATGTTTAGAAAAAAACATATTTGCTTATCGCTGCTAGCTATTAGTTTATTTGGAATTTCCACATCATGTGGAAATTCTTCAAATAACACGGATGATCCAATAGATAATGTTACCAATGAATTTACATTCAAATTTCAATATGATGAAAATGCTTGTAGTGTAGAATATGATAAAACTAAAGAATATGTTGTTGGTGATATTTTTAGATTTAAAATTAGTTTAAACGACAATTACTATTTAAATGAAGTCACTGCTAATGGCAAGAGTCTATTTGAAGGCGCTAGTGGATATTATAATTTTTCTATTATTAAAGGTGAAAACTTAATTTCAATTAGCACAAGTTCATATGAAGAATATAAGCAAGAAAAAATAGAAAAGAATTCAAAAAATACATACTCTACTTTGTGGAGCAATTGGAATTATCCTCATATGAATTCAATTGGCACTCAAAAGTTACTTGTAATTCCTGTTGTTGTTAGTGATTACACCGATGAGGTTAATGATCAAACATTGGAAAATCTTAATAAAGCCTTTTTTGGAAGTAGTGAAGATTTGGCTTATGAGTCTGTTGCCTCATATTATGAAAAGTCTAGTTATGGTAGATTTACATTAACTGGAGAAGTTACACCTTGGTTTAATCCAGGTTATAGTGCCAAAGAAATAGCTACATACATTGATGATAGTGTCATAAGTCAAGGCGTTAATGATTATGGGACATATAGAATTTTAGATGAAGCGATAAACTGGGTAAAAACCACGCAAAAAGACATCAATTTATCTGATTATGATACAAATAAAGATGGATTTGTAGACTCTGTATATCTTGTATATAGCGCAGATACATTTTTAGAAGATACTTCTTTACTTCAATATGGTACAACCTTTTGGAACTTTACTTTCTATAATATAAAAAATGAAGGAAAGGGTGATGTTTCCTCTCCATTAGGCATGACTTATTCTTGGTCAAGTATCAAGTCAATGGAAGCTGGAATAGATTCAAAAGAAGTTGATGCACATACTTATATCCATGAATTCGGACACGCTTTAGGACTTTCTGACTATTATGATACTCAAACAAATGTAACTAGCGGAAAACCATACACTTCACCAATGGGTGGCCTTGATATGATGGACTTTAATATTGGTGATCAAAGTGCTTTCTCTAAATATGCTTTAGGTTGGTTAGAACCTACTAGAGTTTATGGTGATTATGGAGATATTGAGATTAAAATTAGACCTTCCAATGAAACTGGTGATGCAATCATTCTTACTACAAAAGATTTTAATGGAACACCTTTTGATGAATATTTCATAATTGAATATTTAAATGTTGAAAATAGCGATGACAATTTAAATTATTATGATTCAATTAATGGTTATCCATCAACAATTAATATTGGAAGTAAAGACTACTTTTATGAAAATAGTGGAATTAGAATAACTCATGTTGATGCTAGAGCTATTGATGAGAATTTAAATTTTCAAGATGATATTGATAAAATGAAATTAACTAAATTCTCTAATAGTGGTTCTACTAAAAAAACTGGTTATTATGATCCTACTAATAATAATCCTTATTTATTACAATCACTTATTAGTGCTAATCAAGATAGAAATGTTTTAGGAACATATTTTACAGCAAATGATTCAGATTTGTTTAAGGAAGGCGATGTCTGCACCTTTATAACTGGTGATAAAGACAATAGAAATTTAATGATTCCATCACAAAGCAATTATTTTGATGATGGAACTGAATTTAACTTTAAAATTGAGATAAAAGAGTTCTCTGAAAATGAAGCTACTATTAGAATTTATTAATCAATGGTGCCATAGGAAACCATTGATTAAATTCCCGGTAGTGTTGTCATAAAATTAAATTAATATTAATACTTACCTTATTAATTAGATTGAAATAAATTATGTGGTAAGGTATATCGACGGAGGAAAATTATGAAAGGAAAATTTTTAAAAGCTATTGCGTTGTGTTCTCTCGTAGGTTTAGGAACAGTAGGATTAGCTGGATGTGGTACAAGTAGTACAGGTTTAGACATCTTACCTACAACAGGTAGTTTAAGTGATGATGGATCTTTCGATGCCAAAGTAAATGTTACTTACACATTTAAAGCTGAATTAGATGAATCTTTAAGTGGAACTGTTATTTGGGCTACTGATTCTGTTGCTGATGTAAAACTTGTTTCTGATGCTCAAGGTTCAACATGCGAAGTTACAGTTACTAATGAAGGTAGTTTTACAATTAGTGCTACTTTACAAGGAAATGAAACAGTAAAAGATTCTATTAAAATTGATGCTACAAAAGGCAATGAGTCTTATGAACTTGATATTGATACAGAAACAGCAAAAACATCATATTTACAAGGTGATAAGTTCTCAAGTGAAGGATTAGTTGTTTCACGTATTCTTTTTGTTGATGGAACAGCTACATCAGTTAGCACAACATTAACTGAAGATGACTATATTTTAAGTATTGATGGAGAAGAAGTTACAAGTGACGATGTTTTAGAAGAAGTCGGTGATTTTGAAGTTACGGTAACTGCAAGTGGAGTAACTGGAAAATATAATATTACAGTTGTAGAAAATGAAATTTATCCATTTATGCAAGCAATTCGATCACTTGAAAATGATAATTATACTATTGGATATACCGTGAGTGATGGAACAAATACTTTTTTGGCCACAGATAGATTAGTATCGAATGATTATATTATTAATTACAATATTGGAGAAGTTTACTATACAACATCTGAAGGTGTTGAAAAATATTCTATCGAATATAATGAGGATGGTACCGAAATTAAATCATTAACTGATTCAGGTTTATTCTATAAAGACATTGCTACTCCAGCAGCTTCACTTGCTGAAGTTAATACATTACAAGGTTATACTATGGCAAGTTCGTTTGATGAGTCATGGTTTAATGATGTTGAATATTCAACAGATGAAGATTTACCTGGATTTGTTTTTGGACAAAGCATTGGTGAATTTGTTTTAAACATGTCTGGATATAGATTTGCAACTGTTAACTATAGTGTAGTAGGTGGATTATTTATGTCTGACACATTATCAGATGGAAACCCATATTATGTATTCCTTGTTTTACTTAGCGATGGAACTTCACAACCATTAAGTTTACCTGTTTATATTCTTGATGTTGGTTCATCATTTGATGAAGATGTTGAAAATTTAGTTAGTAAAACTACTGCAAAAACTCCAATTAATGATTCATTAAAATATGGTGTGGATGCAATTGGAAATGGAAACTTCAAATTAAGAAGTAGTGCTGCTAAATTAGAAACTGGCGCATATACTTATAGCGAAGTTACATTTAATGATGATTATTTCTATAGTGCAACTTATAATTCAGCAAGTTCTTCATTAGCTGATCCAATTTTAGATACATCATATGGCTACGTTAATTTAAAAGTTAATCCAGATGATCCAACTGAAGTAAATACTTATACTGTTGAAAATAGCGCTGACACTGAAAATAAATTTGAATTTGGTGCTTCACCAGTTTCATTCTCATCAGGAATATGTACTGACTATAAGATGATTGGCTTTAGCGACCAATATTCTGAAGACTATAGTTATACAATCGATCCTACAATGTGGCTTGGATTTGCTTTACCTGGTGCTTATGAAGGAACTCAACTTGAAGGATATTTCGATAATGGATTCTATGATAATTGGAATATTGAGTACTACTCATTTAATGATAGTGGTGAGATCTCAGATATAACTTTCGCTTTATATGGTGAAACAGCAGCTTGTGATTTCATGTTTAGTGTATTTGGAATGCCTTATGGGTATCTCCAACAAGCATTATCAATTACTTATCATTCAATTACAATGACTGTATATTATGATGATGCTGGAAGTATTTCTGGAGTTGACTATGCAATAAGAGTCACTTTACCAAATTCTGGTGAGACTGCTATGTATAAAGGCTTACCAATTAACTGGGACACTGCCACTCTTATTGGCACTGGTGACACAGCAAAGGATTCGTCTCTTGATGCAGCTATTGCTCAAAAAGAAAGTGAATTTGCTGCTGAAACATTATAAAATTTGCTATTGTAAATAAAAGAACCGCTTTGTCGGTTCTTTTATAGCCAAATTAGAATTAAGGAGAATTAAATGAAGAGAAATTTAAAAGGAAGATATGTAATCGCTTTAGCTTCTCTTATTATGCTTGGAACAAGCGTAGTAACTCTAAGTGGATGTTCAAATACACAAAATGTTACTAGTACTGCTAAAGTAGTTGTTACTGGCGGTAAAAACGGATTTGTCGGCGATAAAATTACTTTAAAAGCACAAGTATTTGGTTTATCAAAACAAGATGTTACTTGGTCAAGCAGCGATACAGGATTGGCTACAGTTGATGAAAGTGGTGTAGTAAGTCTTCTTGGTGCAGGAACAGTTAGAATTGTTGCTATATCTAAGGAAAATAAAGATGTCAAATCATCTCCATTAACTATTTCAATTTTCTCTACAGAAGGTGGAGTTAAACAATTAGAAATCACTTCTTTACCAACTAAAACCTATTATAAGATTGGAGAAAATATTTCTTTTGATGGATTGTGTGTAACTGGCTATTCCTATTTAGGTGGTGTTAGAGTTAATAACACAGGTGTAAATTTTGAGTTATCTGATTTAACTTTCTCAGTTAAAGATGGAACCACTTTATCATCAAAAGGAACAACTACAGTCGAAGTAACAAAAGAAGGATATGGAAAAACAAGTTTTACTGTTGAGGTAAATGACAAACTTGTTGAAAAATTCCTTTATATCTCAAAACTTCCTACAAAATGTGAGTATTTAATAGGAAATGATGCTACTGAAGATGAACAAACTTTTGATCCAACTGGTCTTGAAGTAAGAGAAGTTACTTATGAAGATAGTGTTAAAAAGTCTGAAGTTAGAACATCTGATTATGATTTAAGTGTCAAAAAAGGTGAAAAATTTATTGTTGAAGGTAGCCAAGAAATAGTTGTTTCTAAAGATGGATTTGACGATGCATCTTTCACAGTCATGGTCTATACAAAAGATATGACTATATACAACACAATTAAAACACTTCAAACTGCAAAGAACTTCCAAGTAGAAGTTTTAAATAATGTTGGTACAACACGTGATAGTTATGGTTTCCATTATTTAAGAACATATACAGAAAACTATTACGATGAAATCGAATATCAAAATACATACAATAGTACA
The DNA here is from genome assembly GCA_944368945.1 of uncultured Bacilli bacterium. Classification (GTDB taxonomy): domain Bacteria; phylum Bacillota_I; class Bacilli_A; order RFN20; family CAG-826; genus Onthovivens. Next base: position 508 of record CALVXH010000041.1, on the reverse strand, counting down.
ACTCAACAAATTGAATTTACTACAGATAAAATAAAATCTCATACTGGATTTGCTTCTTATAAAACAGGTGATGAGTATGGTGTTCTTCAATATGAAGAAAATGCTATTGGTAGACTTCAATTTGCATCATATGTTTCAGAAGGAATGTCTTCTTGGTGGGAAAGAGCAAGTACATTAGCAACATTATTTACTGTATTTGATTTAAATGAATTACCTGTCAATACTTTAAATGGAAAATATGTTGTCACTACTATCAATCAAGTTGATGGTGATGATGAAATGGGTACAAAAACAATTGCTAATTATCCATTAGTTGAGCAATTCTTATCATATTGTGGTTGGTCTTCATCATTAATTACAATTATGGATAGATTTACTGTTTCTATCAATGCTGATGGTCAATTATCAATGCTTGCTAGCTTCGGATATTACGGTTCAACCGAATTAAAAGTCTTAAAGATTGGAGGAGCTAGTAATGCTTCTGTAGAAAAGATTCTTAATTCTACTG
>CALVXH010000040.1 GCA_944368945.1 uncultured Bacilli bacterium | reverse complement strand
TGTTAGCCATATTATTTACCTCCTATTCTATTTTGGATTTCATAAATTTCTTGATAGACTTTATTATTCTTTAATAACTCTTCATGAGTTCCAATTCCATCTATCTTTCCCTCATTCATAACAACAATGAAGTCAGCATCTTGAACACTATTAATTCTTTGAGCAATGATGATTTTTGTTGTATTAGGGAGAGTATTTCTTAAGCCTGATCTAATTAAAGCATCAGTCTTTGTATCGACTGCACTTGTTGAGTCATCCATAATTAAGACTTTAGGTTTCTTTAAGATAGCTCTAGCAATACAAAGTCTTTGTTTTTGACCACCACTTACGTTAGAACCACCTTGTAAAATTCTTGTTTCATATTTATCTGGGAAGCCTTCAACGAATGAATCAGCTTGAGCAATCTTACATGCAGCAACGATTTCCTCATCAGTTGCATTATTATTACCCCATCTTAAATTTTCTTTAATAGTTCCACTAAATAATATGTTCTTTTGTAAAACCATAGAAACAGAATTTCTTAATGTCTCAAGGTCATAATCTTTTACATTTTTGCCACCAACAAGAACTTCACCTTCTGTAGTGTCATAAAATCTTGAAATTAAATTAACAAGAGTTGATTTAGAAGAACCTGTTCCACCAATAATACCAACTGTTTGTCCGTTTTTAATAGTTAAATTAACATCTTTTAAAGCGAATTTTTGAGCATCCTTTTTATATTTAAATGAAACATTCTTAAAGACAATTTCGCCATTATCAACTTTAGTAGCACAATCTTTTTTAGAAACAATTGTAGGTACTTCGATTAAAACTTCATAAATTCTCTTAATTGAAGCCATACTCATTGCGAACATAACAAACACCATTGAAAGCATTAATAAACTACTTAATATTTGTGCACCATAAGTAATTAAACTTGAAAGAGATCCAATGTCTAAGTCAGTAACAACTTCATCATTGACAATAGATGTTGTATTAATAATTATCATACTTCCGAAGAAAATAATAAGGAACATGGAAATATACATACTAAACATCATTGATGGGTTAGAAAGACCAATTATTCTTTCAGCAACAACGAAATCTTTCTTAATATCTTCACTTCTTTTATTAAATTTTTCTTTTTCGTATTCTTCACGAACGTAAGTTTTAACAACTCTAATTCCTCTAACATTTTCTTCTACAGATTCATTTAATCCATCATACTTTTTAAAGACTCTAAAGAAGATAGGTAAACATTTCCAAATAATGATTCCTAAAATAATAACGAGTACTGGGATTGTAACTAAGAAAATCCAGCTCATTGATGGCGCCATAATTACTGCCATAATGACAGAGAAAATTAGCATTAATGGCGCTCTTAAACAAATTCTAATAAACATCATATATGCGTTTTGGACATACCAAACATCAGTTGTTTGACGGGTAACCAAACTAGAGATACTAAATTTATCTATATTATTAAATGAAAATGTAGTAATTTTTGTAAAAATATCTCTTCTCAAATTAGTTGCAAATCCAACAGTTGCTTTAGCACTTAATCTTCCTGCAGTTAAACCACAAATAAAACTACAAATAGCTAAAGCAAGTAAAATTCCTGAATAAATGAAAACTGTAGTAAGTAAATCACTATTGTTAACTTTTTCCATTAAGTTAATTAGTTTTGACATGATAAATGGAATAATACATTCAAAGCATGTTTCTAAAGCAATAAAAATCATGGCCAATATGGATGGCTTTTTGTATTCACGAATTGACTTGAAGAATACTTTTAGCATTTCACTATAAGTAGGTCCAGTTTTTACTTTTTTACTCATGACATTCTCCTCCCTCTAAATTAATAAGCATTTTTTTAAGTGTCGCAATTGATATTTCAATTTCTTCCTTAGAAATTCCTTTTGAAGCAAGTGATTGAACATAACTCACATCGTTATAAGATAGATTACTAATTTCATTGCCTTTAGCAGTTAACTCAATAGCTTTATAACGAGAATCTTTTTTTGAAGTAACGCGCTTAATAAGACCATTTTCTTCCATAGAAGTTAATAATCCACTAATAGAAGATTTTTGCAGATTAAAAATAGATTCTAAATCTTTTTGGTTAATCTCTTCGCTTTGTATATTTGCTCGATATATTACATGTAGACATCTAATTTGAGATCCACTTAAGCCATATCCTTTATTCTTTTTATCAAGGATACGCTTTACTGAATTTACCAAGCAAATAGAACTTCTAATTAAGTCTCCGTCCATCTTTCACCTCAATAGTTCGATTACGAACCAAGTTATTTTAAGACCATTAAATTTATAAGTAAAGTAAAAAAATGAAAAAAATATTAAAATACTTTTCAAGAATAATTTTGGCTATTTTTTTATGGCAAAAATTAATAATTATTATCGTTAAACGATAAATAATCATATATTTTTGGAATAAATATAATTAAAATTTGAAGTCCTACTGAAATATAAAATAATAAATATAACTTATATTCAAATAAAAAGAAAAATAGTCCTAAAAAGAATAACCAGTTTGTAGCTGACGCTAATAGCAATAAATATTTTCTATATCTAAAAAAGATATTCATAAGCAATATAAATAAAGCAATGCCACTTAAAGTTAAAAGTATAATTCCAAAAGGTGTGGTTTTTAAATTAATAACATCACTTAAAGCTCCGATTACAATGCTTAATATTAAAACTGGAACAAACGAAATTGACAATGATAATAAAATTTTTATAGTAATCGATTTCTTTTTTAACTTTAAAAACTCTTCTTCTGTTGCTTTATCAAACTTGTGTTCTTCAAATAAAAAAGATATTTTTACATGAAATAATTGAGCTATATTATAAAGCATTTCAGCATCTGGCAAGGATTCTCCCCTTTCCCATTTACTTATAGCTTTGTCGCTATAATTAAGTTTATCTGCTAACTCAGCTTGTGTGAGCCCAGCTTTTTTTCTTAAGCCAACAATATTTTTAGAAATGATTTCTCTAATTCTCATGTTTTTATTTTAATAAAATTTTAGTCTTTTTTAAATATATTATGAATATTTATCTATTTTGTTTAAAAAATCAAAGTTTTGCGAGCTTTTTTAAATTTACTTTGGTTAACTTATAATTCAAAAATGAGTTCTACTTTTAGTAGAGTCGATTCTACTTTTTCTCAATTTATATTTAAAGATTTTTATTTTTAAATATAGTTGTAAACGGAGGGGTGAAAATGGAAGGCCATCAAAACATTAAATTAACAAGTTCTCAAGAATCAAAAAATTCAACAAAAATTATTAATGTTATTTCATGTGTTACATTTTTGGTAATCTATATTGCAGTAACAATCTATGGAATCGTCTGTATATTAAATCCTAACTATGATACTTCACAAGCAAAACTTATAGTTACTTCAGGTATATGTGGGATACTTCTGTCATTCTTATTCCCAGGACTTGATTTCTTATTTGGAATAAAAATTAATGTTGTCATTAAATCATCAATATTTTTATTTGCTTTTTGTGCTTTAGTTTTAGGAGAAGCATTTTGCTTATACTATAAGATACCATGGTGGGACACTTTTTTACATTATATAAGTGGATTATTGTTCGCATTAATAGGGTCTTATTTATTAGCTGCTATTTATAAAAAAGATAATATTTCACATAAAAGAATTACTTTAATTGTAGGTGGAATTTTAATTTCCTTCTCCATTGGATTAATGTGGGAAATTTATGAATTTACTTTTGATTCTTTATTTGGAACAAATATGCAAAAAGTAATTCCTGAAGTTGATGGATTATTTAATGGTGGTGATTCTTCTTTAATACTTAATGGATCTAACGATTTAATCGCTGACTTTTTTAAAACCCCTGCAGGTTATAGATATGCCTTAATGGACACAATGGAGGATATTGTTTGTTGCTTTACTGGTGGATTAACTTATTTAGTTATTTCACTCGTCTTAACTCGCAAAAAAGAATCTCCATTTGTTCAAGGAATAATATTCACTAATAATAATATTATAACTAGAGTTAAAAATTTTAAGCAAAGAAAGTAACGATTAAATCGATACTTTTTACAAATTATGATGTTTCTTGAAAGAGAAACATCTTTTTTATATTATTAAAGTATGAATCGGGAACATATATCATTATTAGTTTTATCCATTTTCTATATCCTTGTTTCATTAATAAGCTTATATTTTTGTTTTATTAATCATCATAAAATAAGAAAAATATTTAAAGCTATTCCTACACTTATATTAATAATATTATTAATTATTCTTTTATATAAACATCCTTTAATATATTTAGCTTTAATTTTTGGCTTACTAGGAGATTTATTCTTATTAAGTTTTAATAAGAAAATGTTTTTAATTGGTGGAATATGTTTTTTAATTGAACATATTCTTAATTTACATATTGTATTTCTAATAAATAATACAAGTTTCCCTTTATATTTATTATTAATCTATTTTCCATTAATTATTTTGATATTTGTCGGAGGAATTTTAATATTTAAAAACTCAATTAAACCATATTTTTTGATTTTTGGATCAATATACGCTTCTACTCTATTATTAAATTTTATTAGTGGAATTATTCTTACAAGTTTCACACACAATTATCTTTTATTATTGTATGTTTTTGGATACTTTATATTTATGGTTAGTGATTCTTTTGTTGCTTATAAAAGATTTATTAAGCCGTTTAATAAAGTTCAATTTCTTATAATGAGTACTTATTATGTGGCTCAGTATTTATTATATTTATACTTTATTTTGATACTTGCTATAAAATAAATTATACAATTTAAATAATTTAAATAATTATTAATACATATTTTATAGTCTGTATAAAAAATATGTTATAATACACCCAGAGGTAATTTTTATGAAATTAAATAATGTTGTAGTTGCTGGAGGAGGCGTACTTGGTAGCCAAATAGCCTTCCAAGCAGCATATTGTGGATTTAACGTTACTATATGGTTAAGAAGTAAGGATAGTATTAATCGCTGTAAACCCAAACTTGATAATTTAAAAACACGCTATCTTGCAACTATTGAAGATATGTCTAGTGGTAAAATGTGGGCAAATGGAATTAGTGATCCTTCTTCATTTAATAAAGAAGAATGCATAAATAAAGTTTTAAATGCATATAATAATATAAAATTAGAAGTTGATTTAGCTTTAGCTATAAAAGATTCTGATATAGTTATTGAATCAATGGCAGAAAATGAGGCTGAGAAAATTGAGTTTTATAAAAAGCTAGCACCACTTCTTCCTAATAAAACTATCGTTGTAACTAATTCTAGTACATTACTACCATCAAAATTTGCTAAATACACTGGTAGAAAAGACAAATTTTTATCACTCCACTTTGCTAATACTATTTGGGTTAATAATATGGCTGAAGTAATGGCTCAAAAATTTACTAATAAAGATATTTTCAATGAAGTTATAAATTTTGCAAAAGAAATTAATATGGTACCATTACCAGTCCATAAAGAAAAATCCGGTTATCTTTTAAATTCAATGCTCATACCACTTTTATTTAGTGCGTTAGATTTATTTGTAAATGGTGTCAGTGATCCAATGAGTATAGATAAAGCTTGGAAATTAGGGACAGGAGCACCAAATGGACCATTTGAAATATTAGATATTATCGGTTTGACAACTGCTTATAATGTCGTAATGATGTATACAAAGATTCCTTCATTTTTAGCTCCATATAACTTTAAAGAAATGGCTAAAGTTTTAAAGAAATACATTGATGAAGGAAAACTTGGCTTAGCATCAAAAGAAGGCTTTTATAAATATTAAAATTAGACCTTTCATAGACTCCTTTAAGTTCACTTATTCCTATTGAGTGAACTTTTTTCTTTTTGTCTTAAAATAAATTCAGCTAGTATTGTAACAACAATTCCAACGAAAATAATAAGTAAGAATAAATAAGCTACTATAAAAATAATAAATAAGTTAAGTAAATAACTAATTATTGAGCAAATTAAAATAGTAAATCCACAAATATTATTTAAAATAGTCCAATTTTGCTTACTTTTTAAACTAAATGAGGTTTTATATCCAAATAATATGTTTGGTTCTTTCTTAAACAGTGACGTTGAAAAAAAGGATATAATACAAAAAATTATACTTAAAAATGATGTAATGATTTTTGGATAATACTAAGCCCATTTATTAAAGATTATAAAGTCAATAACTAAAATAATAATAATAATAATAATAATAATAATAAATAATGCACTCGAAATTAATCCAGATATCTCGAATAAAAGTTTTTGCTTTTCCTTCAAATAAGTTGAAATCTTAAATTTATTAAATCAAAATAAAATAAGATATTTATAATCAATGGGATTAGTAATATTAATAAAAAGTAACAAAGTTCATATTTAGTTGAATATCTATCAGCATTAAAATTGATATCAAAGTGGATTGGTATAACCTCGTCCATAAAAGTTATCATAGCCAAATGTGAAAAAATACCAAAAACAATTATTGTTAAACTTATATAAAACAAAATTTACTTTTTTCTTAATAACTTAAAATTATCATTATCATCCAATAATTCATCTACACTTAAATTAAAAATATTTGCAAGAAGTTTTAAAGTAAAAACATCAGGCACATTCGTACCTAACTCATATTTAGAGATAATTTGTCTAGTGACATTTATTTTATTAGCTAATTCTTCTTGAGTTAATCCAAGTCTTATTCTATTTGATTTTATTTTTTCATTTAATTTTGTACTAATTAAATTTTGTATTTTAAAAATAAATATCACAACAAAATATAGTGCACTTTTTCAGTGCACTATATTACTTGTGTTAAAAAAATAAAAATGAATGCAAAAATAAATTATTTTTTATTTTCTAAGATACAAATTTCTTCTTTTTTAATAGCATCCTGTTCTTCAAAAGTAAGTTCATTATTTAATTTAAGATCAACATTTCTATGTAAGGAGTTAATTAAGTTCTCGCGAATTAATGTTAAACATTCTTTATTAAATTCATCGTTAACTTCTAATTTTAAAGAAACCGTACTCTTTTTAGTGACTTTACCAAGTGCAAAGTCTCCAAATAAATACACCTTAGTTATTGAATCTTTATATTCTTCAATTGCCTTTTCCACTTCTTTTTTAATCTCAGGAATACTTATAAAAGAAGCAAATCTATTTTCATTTAATTTAGATAATAAATTTAAAGGTAGTTTCTTCTTTTTAACTACATCTTTAATAAACGCAATTAAAACATCGGATACTGTAAACCCATTTTCACTTATAATGTTTTGAAACTCTTTTTTTAAAACGTCATCGATTCTAAAAATAATATTATTATTTTTCATATCCTTTCCTTCCTTAACTTACAATCTTATTTACTTTATTTAATAAATAATACAATAGAACAATCGAATACAAATATGCAGTTTTTTCTTTCGTGCTATCAAAGTTAATACCAAATAATTCCTTAATTCTATCTAACCTATATAAAACAGTGTTTTTATGCAGATAAAGAATTTTACTAGCTTCGCTTAAACTATGATCATTTATTAAATAAACATAGATTGTGTCAATAAAATTTGTGCCATTCAAAGTATCATATTGATAAACTTTTGATATCTTATAATTAATAAAGCTAAAAAGTAAATTTTTATCTATACCGAGAAAAGGCAAAATAATTTTGTAACGTTCTTCATCATACAATTTATATTCATTAACACTATTTCGAATAGTCATAAGTAGTTTTAAATTTAATTTATAAATTTCATCTAATCTATATAAATCCAAAATATGTGAGGACATAATTCCTACAATTTTATAGGTAAAAAGAATATTATCTAATTTATTAAGAACATCTTCACTCAAATCTTCATTGGTAAATGCAATTAAGTAGTTGTCTTTAAACGACAAAATAAACTTCCCATAAATTAGCCTAATTTTGTCTAAAAAGATATCTTCTTTCGTATCTTTAATTCCACTTACATCAAATAAAAGTAAATGCGAACAATCATTTTGACTAATATTAGTCCTTTTTAATCTTTCTAAATATATTTGTCTATTTTGGTATAAGTGATTTATTAAATTAATTAAAAATGTTTCATTATTTAAATCTTTCGATATTGGGTCGAAAGTATAAAGAGATTTAGCGAGTATTATAGTTGCAGCTCTTAAAAACTCATGATCAATATCCTCTATTTTTTTATTAATCTCTAAAACAACACAATATCCAATAAATCTATCATTATATTTTAACTTTATAAATAATCGTCGATGATTATTGATAAAATCTATAATTTTATATTCACTCCCATCGCGAAACTCATCTTGTATTTTTTTAGCGAAACTTAAAGTCCAATATCCTTTTTTTATAGCTTCGTCATAAAAAGCATCGTTATATAAATCATTATCACTATAAGCAATTATTTGAAAATTTTCATTAATTAAAGCAATAGGATTATTTATTTCTCTAGTAACACTTTTAATGAATTCATTAATACTAATGCTATTTGTGTACATATCAAATAGTTTTTTATAAACGTCCATAAGTTCTCCTTTGTGCTGTTAGCACAATAATTAATTTAAATTTTATTACATAACGCCATTCAATTCAATAAACAGGAAGAATAAAATTTTTAATGTTTGGAGGGCAAAAGAATGAAAAACCTATTATTAATGAGAGCACCTCTTAAATATATTCAAGGTGCTGATGCTTTAAAACACTTTTACGAAAATATAAAAGATTTTGGCGACAATTTCTTATTTATTTGCTCAAATAGTGCTTATAAGTCAACTCATGACTTAATTGAAGAATCATTTAAAGATTCAAAAACAAAAAGAATATATAAGGTATTTGGTGGAATCTCTTCTACTGGCGAAATCGAAAAGATGAGAAAAATAGTTAGAGATGAAAAGATTGATGTTGTTGTAGGTGTTGGTGGCGGTAGTGCTATAGACACAAGTAAAGCTACTGCTTATTATGAACATAAGCGTATTGCTATTATTCCTACAGTCTGTGCTACAGATGCTCCTTGCACAGGATTAAGTGTCATTTATAACGACGATCACTCTTTCAATACTTACCTTTTCTATCCTAATAACCCAGACTTTGTATTAGTTGATAGTAATGTTATCGCTAATGCTCCAACAAAATTCTTAGTTGCTGGTATGGGTGATGCTTTAGGAACATATTTTGAAGCAAGAGCTTGTTATAAAACAAGTTCATTATCACTTGAAAATGGTGGAATTTCTTTATCAGCAATGGCTCTTTGCGAACTTTGCTATAAAACATTAATTAAATGTGGTAAAGAAGCACTTATCAGCTGTGAAAATCATTTAGTCACTCCTGAGCTTGATGCAATTATTGAAGCTAACACATATTTAAGTGGTGTTGGTGCTGATAATGGTGGATTGTGTGTTTCTCACTCCTTCTATAATGGTGTTACATCATTAGGAAAGAAGACTGCAATGCATGGTGCATGTGTTGCTTATGGTACACTTGTTCAATTAGTCTTAGAAAATGGCTGTAAAGAAGAATTCAATAAAGTAAGAGATTTCATGCACAGTGTTGGTTTACCATTAACACTTGAAGAAGTCGGTATTACTAAAGAAGATGTTCATCAAGTAGCAGTTGCTAGCTGCGTTCCAGGTGAATCAATTCATAACTTAAGTGGAGATGTATCTGTAAAAGAATTAGAACAAGCTATTCTTCTTGTTGATGCACTTGACCACGATTACTTAAATAACAAATAAAAGGAAAGCTTATGGAAAGCGCAACAAAAGAAAAGAAATTTAAAGGTGTTGGAATTTGGAAATTCTTAAATAAAATTCCAGCAGGTACAATGTTTGTTCCACTTGTAATTAGTGCTATCATTTGTACATTAACTATCGAGTTCAATTTAGGTGCTCCAGAGGGAACAACTGAATTAGGACATGGTCTTACATTATGGCAATATTTAGGAAACCCAATGCAAGACTTATTTGGCTCAACAGGTCAAATGTTAATGATTGGTTTAATGCTTTTCTGCACAGGAACCATGATTAAACCACATGACTTTGTTGAAGTTGGTAAAAGAGGAATTTGGATTATTCTTGCCAGATTAATTCCAGCATATGTTATCTCAGCAATCGTTTACGTCTTTGCTGGATTACAAGGATTTGGTGGATTAGACTTCATCACATTAACAACAATTCTCACAAGTGCTAATGCTGCATTATATATGGGTATTATTCAACCTTATGCTGATAAGAGTGACTTAGGTACATTCCCTATTATGTTAATCTGTTCTATGCCACTTCTCCCATTCATCTTCATTAGTTCATTTGGAGAAGGAAGTACATCATTAACACAAAAAATCATGCAAATCTTCTCTCTTTTAATTCCTTTCTTACTTGGTGTCTTATTAGGAAATCTTGACTCCAAGATTAGAGATGTATTCAAAGGTGGAAATGCTATTATTCTTCCTTTCTTAGGATTCCAATTCGGAAGTACAATTAACTTAACAAAATTATTTGATGCTCAAGTTTTACTTTCAGTTTTAATTGCTATTATCCTTTATTGGGCTGTAACAATTATTATTCCATACATTGTAGATCGTTTCGCTCTAAAAAGACCAGGATATGCTTCAATTGGTAGCTCATCATTAGCTGGTGTTGCATTATCAATTCCTGCAATGTTCTCAACATATACTTTTGGCGGACAAGCTTATACACAAGATATGATTTCAAGATCAGTCGCTGTCTTAGCTATTGTTCTCTTAATTACAAATATTCTTTCACCATTCTTTACAAAATGGAGTATGAACTTCTACTTCAAAACACACCAAGGTGAAAAGATGGCTGATGCAAAGAGAGTATTTGGTGAATCACATCCTGAATTATTAACTGCTGTATATGATGAAAATGGTAATTATAGAACACATCACCACAATCATCATTACTTTAAATCATTGTTTCATATCAAATCACACAAAGAAAACGAGGTAAATGAAAATGAAAACAAGTAAATTATTCCAAGTTTCAACATTAAACGATTTAATGCTCGGAGACTACAACGGTACATGTTCCGTTAAAGAACTCCTTAAACATGGTGATACCGGTATCGGTACTTATGACGGATTAGATGGCGAAGCTATCATTTTAAATGGTAAAGCATATGATGGCAGAGCTAATGGTGTCGTCAGCGAAATGAGTGATAATGATTCATTACCATTCACAACAGTTGCTTTCTTTGATGAATCAGTCAAAGAAGAAAAAGTTACTTTTGAATCAATTGAAGATTTCAAAGCAAAATTAGCAGCTGAATTACCATCAACAAACTTCTTCTATATGATTAAAATGCATGGTAAATTCAATGTTAGAGTAAGATCATGTTTCAAACAAGAAAAACCATATGAACCACTCTTCAAAGTTGCTAAAGATCAAAGAGAATTTGAATATCACGACATTGAAGGATATGTTGTTGGTGTTTATTGCCCAAACTATGTTGAAGGTATGAACTTACCAGGATGGCACATCCACTTCATCAGTGAAGATTTAACAAAAGGTGGACATATCCTTAAGTTAAGTGGTGAAAAAGTTTCATATAAACTTAACAAGTTAACTGGATGGGATCTTGTTTTACCAGAAACAAAAGAATTCTCAACATTTAATTTAAAAGAAGATTTAAGTAAAAAAACAGAAGCTGTTGAAGGTTCTACTAAAAAGTAAATCTTTAATTAATTAAGGGTAAAATTTATTTCCTTAACCGCTAAAAGCAATTTTAGCGGTTTTTATTTTGCTTAAAAATAAGTCAGATTTAAAAGAAATTGTATTTAAATTTACCAATTACTTCTTTATAATTTTCCTATGGAAAAAGAATCAATTCTTAAATCTCAAATCTTTGAAAAAGCAAACAATTCATATTATAAAGATATCTTATTAAATACAAACTTTTTAACTTTATCTGAGCAAGATTATTTTTATAAAGCACTTAAAGAAGAAGGTATTTCTTTATTAAGTGAAAAAATATTTAATACTCCATACTTACTTTATGGAGGCTATGAAGAAGCTGATAGAAAAGTTATTTTCTTTATACCAAGCTACATTTCTAAAAATGAATTAATCAGTAATATTAATGAAGGTCAATATATTAAATGCTTGTATATTTATCCAAAGAACATAAAATTTTCTGATAATTTTACGCATCGAGATATTTTAGGAAGTTTGATGAATCTAGGATATGAAAGAGATGAATTTGGAGATATTCTTACTGATGGAAAAAATACTTATGTTTTTATAATGGATCATTTAATTAATAAAATTAAAGATGAACTAACTAAAATTAAGCATACTGATGTTTTAACTAAAATAATTACTCCTAAAGAATGCCCTTTAAGACCTAAATTCGAAATAGTTAATATAAATATTTCATCAAATAGACTTGATGTAATAGTTGCTGAAGCCTTTAATATCTCTAGAAGTAAGGCTCAAGAACTAATCATTAATGAATGTGTATTTATTAATGGAGAAATTAAAACTAGTAATTCATTTAGTTTAATTAATAATTCTAGAGTATCAATTAAAGGCAAAGGAAAATTCATTTTCTTAGAAGAAATAAAAGAAACTAGAAAAGGTAGATTAGTCGCAAATATTAAAAAATACGTTTAATTTGCATTAAATTCTATTATTTTATCATTTAAATAAGTTACATTACTACTAACCCATCTTTTTATTTTTATATTAACTATAAAAGCATAAATGCCAAAAGTAGCAATTACATATAAGTACCAATAAATATATTTTTTAAATAGACTTTTCCATTCTCCAATAAACTTTAATCTCTTACCCATAATTAAAGTGTTATTAATAACAAACTTTTGTCTATAACATAAAGCATAAGGATATAAAACTCCTAAAGTAATAATAGTAATTATTTTACTAATAATATTATTAATAAAATTAGGTATAAAATTAGGCAAAAATTTACTTTCACCTCTTATATCATAATTTTTCTCTAAAATATCTTTTTTAGAAGTTACTTCCTTAATTTCCTTGTCACTAAGATCTTTTCTATTTAAAGAATCTAATAATGAAAAATACTCTTCTTTAACTTCTTTAGAGACATCATAAGTATGTTTATAAGTCCACCTAGTGACATTAATATTAAGTTTAAAAGAATAGATACCTAAAGTAACAATACTTAATAATAAATGAAGAATATATTTACCAATTAATTGATGACTTCTACCATCAAAATATAGGTTTCTTCCATTGATAAAGGTATGTGACACTTCATATTCTTTTTCAAAAGTAAATGTAAAAGGAAAAGCTAGTCCTAAAGATATTAATGAACTTAAATAAGTAAAAATATTTAAAGCTAAAACACTAAAAGTTTCTCCATCAAAATAACTTTTAGTATAGACATCTCTAGTAACTAAAAAAGGGATAGAATCTAAATTATCTAAATCTATTTTTTCCATAAATATATTTTATTATTAGTTATATTTATTTTAAATATTTGAGTTAGTTAAATTATTGTTTTCTTTATTTA
>CALVXH010000039.1 GCA_944368945.1 uncultured Bacilli bacterium | reverse complement strand
ATAACAAATATTTTTTCAAAATTTAGTTTAATAGGCTTTTTGCTTATGATTTTTACCAAATAGAAATTCCTAGTCAATATAAAAAGCAAAAAAGATGGCTCTTTAAGCCATCTTTTTATCGTTTTTTATAGTTATTAGATCTTTGTTTTTCCTTTAACATAACCAGTATATGCTTCTTTTAAGATTTCTTGCATATCTTTGACTAATGGGATACGTGGGTTAGCTGGTGTACATTGATCTTCATAAGCTCTATATGATAATTCTTCAAGTGAATTCATCCATGTCTTTTCATCAATGCCTTCAGCTTTAAAGTTCATCTTCTCACCACATTCAATACCTAAATCATAAATTGCATCAGCTAAAGCTCTAACACCTTCTTCTACAGTATTAAATTTAAGTCCGATTAATCTAGCAATATTTGCATATCTTTCATTTGCATCATAGACATTATATTTTGGCCATGTACCAAGTTTTTGAGGAACTTCACCATTATAAAGAACTGTAAATGGCAATAAGATTGCGTTTGCTCTACCATGTGGAACATGGAACATACCACCAACTTTATGAGCCATTGAGTGGTTCATACCTAAGAATGCATTAGCAAATGCCATACCAGCCATTGTGGAAGCATTATGCATTTTTTCTCTAGCTTCTAAATCATTTTTACCATTTTTAACACATCTTGGTAAGTATTTGAAGACCATTTGGCAAGCTTGAATTGCTAAAGCATCTGTATAATCAGTTGCAAGCATACTAACATAAGCTTCTAAAGCATGTGTTAAGACATCCATACCTGTATCAGCTGTAACAGAAGCAGGTAAATTTGTTGTAAATTCAGCATCAACAATAGCGATTGTTGGAGTTAATGAGTAGTCTGTAAGAGGATACTTTTTGCCATTTGCTTTATCACTAATAACTGCGAATGGAGTAACTTCACTACCTGTACCTGATGTAGTTGGAATACAAATTAATTTGCTCTTCTTTCCAAGTTCAGGATATTTGAATGCTCTCTTTCTAATATCCATAAATTTTTGTTTTAAGTCATCGAAGTTAACTTCTGGGTGCTCATAGAATAACCACATACCTTTTGCAGCATCCATTGCACTACCACCACCTAAAGCAATAATTGTATCAGGTTCAAATGATCTCATTAATTCACAACCTTTTTTAACAGTTGTAATATCTGGATCTGGTTCAACATCAACGAATAATTGAATTGAAACATCATTTCTTCTTAATTTTAATTGATCAATAATCTTTTGTAAGAATCCAAGTTGAACCATTGATTTATCTGTAACGATAAATACTTTATTGACGTTTTTAGCATCTTTTAAATATTGAATACTATTTCTTTCAATATAGATTTTGCTAGGAATCTTGAACCATTGCATATTATTTCTCCTCTTTCCAATTCTCTTAATGTTGATAAGGTTAATTGCACTTACGTTACCACTAACACTATTATGACCATATGAACCACATCCAAGTGTCATAGAAGGTAAGAAGGAGTTATAAATATTACCAATACCACCAAATGTTGTAGGTGAATTCCAAATGATTCTACATGCTTTCATTCTTAAGCCAAAGTCATCAGCAATCTTTTTATCTTGTGTATGAATACAAGCACTATGTCCTAAACCGTTAAATTCAACCATAGCTTCTGCTTTATTAAAGCCATCTTCTGTTGAATTAGCCTTTAATAATGCTAATACTGGTGATAATTTTTCTCTTGTTAATGGTTCTTCTGGGCCAACTTTATTACATTCGACCATTAAAATTGGTGTATCATGTGGTACTTCAAATCCAGCGTTATGAGCAATTTCCCATGCTGGGTGACCAACTAATCCTGGGAAAACACCTGTTACTACACCATCTTTATTTGGTTGGAACATGTATTTTTCAAGTTTAGCTTTTTCTTCTTTATTACAAAGATATGCGCCATATCTCTTAATTGCTTTAACAAAATCGTTGTAAACCTCTTTATCAATAATTGCTGCTTGTTCACTAGCACAAACCATACCATTATCAAATGCTTTTGACATTAAGATATCATTTGCTGCTTGAACAATATTTGCTGTTTTTTCAACATATGCAGGAACATTTCCAGCTCCAACACCTAAAGCAGGTTTTCCACAGCTATAAGCTGCTCTAACCATTGAGTTACCACCTGTAGCTAAAATACAAGCGACTCCTTCATGTCTCATTAATGCTGTTGTTGCATCAAGTGAAGGATGTTCAATCCATTGGACACAGTTTTTAGGAGCCCCAGCCTTAACTGCTGCTTCAGCAATAATTCTTCCTGTTTCAACACAACATTTTTGGGCATTAGGATGGAAACCAAAAATAATTGGGTTTCTAGTTTTTAAAGATATTAATGATTTAAAAATAACTGTGCTTGTTGGGTTAGTAACTGGTGTTACACCACAAATTACGCCAAGTGGATCTGCAACTTCAGTAATTCCACTAACTGGATCATCTGAAATAATTCCACATGTTTTTAAGTGTCTCATTGCATTTGTAATATACTCACATGCAAATAAGTTTTTAGTACACTTATCTTCGAAAACACCTCTTCCTGTTTCTTCAATAGCAAGTTTAGCAAGATATTCGTGATGATCGAGAACACTAGTTGAAACTTTTGCAACAATATAGTCAACTTGCTCTTGATCTAATTTTCTAAATTCTTCGAGTGCTACTAATCCTTTCTTTACTAATTCATTAACTTCTTGACAAGCCTTAGGGTCTAATTCCTTTTCCATTTATTCTTCTCCTTTTTTATGCTTTTTAAGATATAGTTGATGTGATAAAACCGATAATGATGTCGCTAAATCCATATTTGAAATAATAATGTCTTTAGGTAAAACAATATTAACTGGCGCAAAGTTCCAAATAGCTTCAACTCCAGCTTTGACCATTAAGTCAGCAACTTCTTGGGCTGAATCAGCTGGAACTGTGATAATTCCAATTTTTACGTTTAACTTATTTATCATCTCACTATTTAGATTTGCTATATCATAAATAGGTTTATCACTGATTTTAGAATTGATTATTGCAGGGTTTTTGTCAAAAGCACATACAATTTTTAAACCAAAATTTTCGAATCCTTTATAGTGTAAAAATGCGGTTCCTAAACTACCAACACCAACAATAAAGGCATTATTTGTATCATCGTAACCTAAGATAGTTTCTATATCTTTAATTAATAAATTAATGTCTCTTCCTTTATTAGGAATGCCATCAATAGAACTAATTAAAGCAACATCTTTTCTTACTTGTTCTTTATTTAAATCTAAGCAACTTGCTATTGTTTGACAGCTAATATACTTCATTCCAGAAGCACTTAAGCTCTTTAATAAATGCAAGTAACCAGGTAAACGACGTAATTGGTTTTTTGATAAATGCTTATTTTCCATTTCCCCTCCAAACTCGGTATTTAATTACCGAATAAAATAATATAGTATTTTTTTACTGAAATAAAGCAAAAAAATACCTAAATTAAATAATCGAATATGAAAGCGTTTACATTGTAACAAAATATATATTTATTATCATTTAAAAGGATAATTTATCTACAATCTTTATAATAATTAAACCCAGAGCCAATAACTAAAAATAAGGATGTGCCAATTGTCGTACCTGAGCAGCCAAGTAAGGTACCATAATAAATACTGTCTAAATGAGGTATTAATAAGTTAAATAAGAAAGTAAAAATATTAATACAAAAAAGAATTATTGACCAAATAAAAGCGTGTTTCATGCTTCTAGCATTAATAATATCTATTAAGCATATTAAAGTAACAATAATAAATACTATAAAATCTATAATTGCAAAAAATAACCCTGTGTAATCAAGACTAGTTAAATTTCCACTAAAGAAATTTTCTAAGCTATTAGCGTTTTCTATTATATAAAAGAGAGCTGTTCCAAGAATAATAAAAAACATAACACAGTGTATTATTGAGCAAATCAAAATAATTATTCTGCCAAAAAAGTTTTTCATGTTCTTAAGTTAATTAATTTTATTCATTCTATAACCAGTACCAATATCAGTTCTAATTAATTTCGATGATTTACCATCTCTACTAATTTTCTTTCTTATACCAGCCATAAACACTCTAAGTGCGTTTTGATCTTGTCCTCCACTACCCCAAACATGAGAAATAATATAATCATAGGTTAATGTTTTGCCTAAATTGTAAGCAAGCAAAACAATAATCTTATATTCAAAATTAGTAAAATGAACTTCGACTCCATTAACAAATACTGTTTTTGCATCATAATCAATTGTTAAATTACCATTTATGAATAAATGCTTTTCTTCTGTAACCACATATCTAAATTCTTTTCTAATACGAGCAAATAATTCATCCATAGCGAAAGGCTTAGTAACATAATCATTAGCTCCAGCATCCAAAGCAAGTACCTTAGATTCAACATTATTTCTTCCACTTACAACAATAATTGGTAATGTATTTGTAAAAGATCTAAGAGTTTGAATAACATAAATTCCATCATTATCTGGAAGTCCAAGGTCAAGCAAAACCATGTCACATACTGTCTTGATACAATAATCAATTGCTTCTCTTGCCGTAGAAACAGCACTAACCTTATAGCCTTTTTCTTTTAAACCGTTCTTTATTTGGGCTCTAGTTAATTTATCATCTTCAACAATTAAGATATTTTTACTCTTTTTGTCCATGTTAGAATTATAACACTTTCTAATTTCTTAATAGCAACTTAATTTAACAAATTAAACTAAAATCCTCATTTGGGCATAAAAATCTTTAAAAATTGCAAATTTTTATGAAAATATTACATTTTATTTTATTTATTTTGATTACTTTAAGATATATTTATATCTAGAAGACAACAAATTTTCTAATTATAATAAAAAGTATGAAGAAATATGATTATTTAATCGTTGGCAGTGGCTTGTATGGTGCCACTTTTGCTCACGAATTATTAAAAAAAGGCAAGACTGTTTTAGTCGTAGAAAAACGTGACCATATCGGAGGAAATATTTATACCAAGAAAATGGATAATATTGATGTTCATATTTATGGAGCACATATTTTTCATACAAGCGATGAGGAAGTTTGGAATTATGTGAACTCACTTGTAAAATTTAATGATTTCATTAATAGTCCAATCGCCTACTATAAAGGCAAATATTATCATATGCCATTTAATATGAACACATTTCACGAAATGTGGGGTGTTACTACTGCTGATGAAGCTAAAAAGATTATCGAAGAACAAGTCAAAAAAGAGAACATTACTACACCTAAAAACCTTGAAGAACAAGCTTTATCTTTAGTTGGTAGAGATATTTATGAAACACTTGTTAAAGGATACACAGAAAAGCAACGGGGAAGAAAAGCAACTGAATTACCTGCTTTTATTATTAAGCGTCTTCCTTTAAGATTTGAATATAACAATAATTATTTCAATGACAAATATCAAGGTATTCCTATTGGCGGATATACATTGTTAATCGAAAAATTGCTTGATGGCGCTGATATAATTTTGAACACTGATTATTTAAAAAATAAAGAAAAGTTCGATTCAGTCGCTACAAAAACGATTTATACTGGACCAATAGATGAATATTTTAACTATAAATTTGGACCTTTAGACTATAGATCACTTAGATTTGATATAGAAAAATATAATAAAGAGTTTTATCAGCCAAATTGTGTCATTAATTACACAGAGTATGAAGTTCCTTATACAAGAATTATTGAACATAAATATTTTGAAAATGATAAATCGCCAGTAACTTACATTACAAAGGAATACCCAGATAATTATGAATTAGGAAAAGAAAGATATTATCCAATTAACGATGATAAAAACAATACTTTATATGCGAAATATAAAGATGAAGCTTCTAAGTTAAATAATGTATTTTTTGGAGGAAGATTGGCTAACTATAAATATTACGATATGGATGACACAATTAGAGCTGCTCTAGATGACGCTAAAAAAGAGTTAAAAAATGAATAATAAAGACAACATAAAATCCGTAATCGATAAAGCTAGCAAAAAAGATTATTTATATTTATTTTATTTTGTAATCGCCTTTTTACTTTTTGGATCATTAGGCGTTTTTGATATTGTTTCTAACTATATTAGTGATTCTATATCTTTTTCATATTTTAATTTAATTGTAGGTATCATTTTTTCTTTAATCGCATTGCTTGCTTTAATCTATGCATTGACTTTTGCTTTTAAACCAAACAAGTTAATTGACTTAGATTTTAAAAATCAAAATCTAATTATTAATAAATCTTTTAATAAAAAAATAGTACTTCCATTTAATGAAATATACTTCTTTAGTTCTGGAGAGAATTCTTTTTTTAGTTTTGTATTTAAATATGGCACACTTAAAATTTATTCAATATATGGTGAGTGTTTTAAAGTTAAATATTTAAATAACGCTTTAACAATTAAAAAAGCTTTTGATTTGTTATTAAGTACAACAACAAAAAATATTTATAATACTAATAAATTCGTGTTGTTTTTTATTCGATTATTTCAATATTTTTTATCTTTCTGCTTAAAATTTGTGTATCACAAAAAGCCTATAGTTTTGCCTAACTACACTATTCTAGGTGAAAAATTAAAAGAAAAAAATATTAGAAGAGTGTTGATTATTGAAAGTAAAACCATTAATGAAAAAAATCTTAATAAGCAATTGATTAATTCTTTAAACGAAAATGGTATTTTATTTCATGAATTTTTTAATATACATAGAAATCCTATAATTGAAGATGTAAATAATGGTAAACAATTATATTTAGAAAATAATTGCCAAGCAATAATTGCTATAGGTGGAGGTTCAGTTATTGATGCTAGTAAAGCTATTGCATCAATAGTTTACACAAATAAGCCTTTAGATAAATTCAAAGGCTATATTAAAATTCATCATAAAGTGCCTCTATTAGTAGCTATTCCAACAACATGCGGAACAGGAAGCGAAACAACTTTTGTTAGTGTAATCACCGATGAAAATACAAAAACTAAATTTGAGATTGTTTCTAATAAAATCACACCTACTTATGCTATACTCGACTCTTCTTTATTAAATAGCTTACCTATTAATTTAATTGCTTCTACTTCAATGGATGCTTTTAGCCATGCATTAGAAAGTTACTTAAATATCACAAGAACATTTAAAACAAAAAAGCAAAGTTTATTTGCAATGAGATTAATAGTAGAAAGTATCTTAAAAGTTAAAGAAGAACCTAATAATGATATTCATAAAGCAAATTTAATGTCGGCATCACATATTGCCGGAGAAGCTTTCAATACTGCTTTAGTAGGTCCAATTCATGCTTTAGCCCATGCACTAGGAGGAAAATATAACCTTGATCATGGATATTTAAATGCAATATTAATGCCAAGATTTTTAAGAGTCTATCTTTTTAGTTTATATAAAGATATGAATAATATTTCTAAATATTGTAAAATAAGTGATAGCAAAAATATTCATATTAATGCTAAAGAATTAATAAACTTTATTGATAAGGTAAATTCTACATACGAGTTTAAAGATTATATTAATGAATTAAAAAGAGAAGATATACATCAATTAGCTTTAAAAGCATACAAGGAGGCTCATTTAATGTACCCTTCTAAAAAGTTTGTTAACATTACAATGTATGAAGATATATTAGTTTCATTATTAAGAAAGTGAGATAAATATGGAAGAAGTCTATTTAAATAAAGGTGACTTATTAAACGAAAAAGGTCAAATTAATGAGGCTGGTTACGCATTTTCATTAATAAAAAAATATAATAAAGAAAACATCAAAGGTTTAAAGCATATTAAACTTAAGGAATGGAATTATTATATATTTTTAAATGAAACGAATGGGGTTTGTGTCACAATAAGCAACTTATCTTATGCAGCAATGTTATCAGTAACTTATTTAGACTTTACTATTAATAAATACATATCTAAAACCTTTATTAAGTTACTTCCAAACAAACATAAATTTAAGTTACCTCATAACGACACAGAGAAAATCAATGTTAAAACTAAAAATTATGTTTTTAGTATAATTCCTGGAAGTACCGAAAATTCATTATATGTTTGCATCCCAAGTTTTGCTGATGGTAAAAAATTCATTATCAATTTAGGATTTAAAAAGAAGGCTGACAATTCAATTGTTACTGTCATTCCTTTTCAAAAGCCTGGTGACTTCTACTATAATGAAAAATCTAATTTGCTTGTTGCGCAAGGAAATGTACAATTCGGTAATAAAATTATTGATTTCCCATTATCTTATGGAACATTAGATTGGGGAAGAGGTGTTTGGCCATATAAATCAACATGGTATTGGAGTAATTTAAATGTTAAAACTCCTAAAGGTGATTTACTTGGATTCAATCTAGGATATGGTTTAGGCGATAACTCTAAAGGAACTGAAAACACCCTTTTCTTTAATAATGATATTTATAAATTAAATGATGTGGAATTTGTTTTCACTAAAGATAATAAAAATAAGATAGATTATTCCAAAGAAATTCATTTAAAATCAAAAAGTGGCGATATAGACTTAACTTTTACGCCACTATTTAATAGACATGATCATATTAACTTATTGATTATTGAATCAAACCAAAATCAAGTATTTGGTAGATTTAAAGGTAAAATCAAAGCAAACGATCAAGAATTTGAATTTAATAATTATCTTGGATTTTTAGAAAAAGTTATTAATAAATATTAATTAACTTTATCTAATCCTCTAGCAAAATAGTATGCTAAGCCTGAAACAGACTTAGCATCTTTTAATATACCTTTCCTTGCTAAATCTAGTATTTCATCCATTGTTAATTCAAATACTTCGACTCTTTCATTTTCATCCCAATGTTTATGAGTTTTAACTAAATCTGTTGCAAAATAAATATAAATAATTTCATCTGTATAAGCACATGAAGGATAAATTTCACCAATATATTCTAATTTATTAGCCAAGTATCCAGTTTCTTCTTCAAGTTCTCTTTTTGCAGTAATTGCTGGATCTTCATCCTTATCACATTTTCCCGCTGGGAATTCATAAATTACTTCATCATAAGGATAACGATATTGTTTCTCCATTAAGAACTTTCCATTAGGTAATTTTGCAATAATACAACTAGCCCTACAGTGTTTGATATATTCTCTATAACTTTCTTTGCCATTTGGACAAAGAACTTTATCTCTATAAACATCAATAATTTTTCCTTTATAAATTTCTTCTGACGAAATCTTTTTTTCTTTTAATTCCATATAATAACCTCGCCATTCAATTTTAACACTTTAATTTTATTTAATGTTAATTTTTATATTAATGAATTTTTTAATAAAACTATCTAAAATAATCATATGGAAACAATTATTGATTATTTAGATAACATAAGAGACACTATTTTCAAAGAAGTTCCTTTTAATGAATTAGATGCCTTAATTTTCTCAAGATTGAGTTATATTAACTATAGTTATGTAGTTAATAAAAGAAAGTTATTTTCAAAGCGCAGATTAATAGATGTCATTAATGACTTATTTATTGAAAAAAATCCTAAAGTAAGTAGATATAGACTGCCAGAAGATAAAAAACTATTAGATTTATTGCGTTCTTCTTTAAGATTCAAAGATATATATTTAAAAAGTTTTGAACATGAAAAAGATATTACTAAAGTTAAACAATTTAGTGCAATCACTTTTATAAATGAAAATAAATCTTATCCATTTATTTTTATAGCTTTTGAAGGGACTGATGGAACATTAACAGGTTGGAAAGAAGACTTTAATATGGTCTATTTAGATTCAGTTCCAGCTCAAATTGATGCTGCTAAATATTTAAAGAAATTAACAAGATTTAATATTATTAAAAACATATATGTTGGTGGCCACTCAAAAGGTGGAAATTTAGCAATTTATGCTGCTTCTAAATTAAATAAAGTTACTCAAAATAATATAAAACAAATTTATAGTTTTGATGGTCCAGGATTTAAAAAAGAGTTTTTAGAAACTCCTGGATATATTCGTATTAAAGGAAAAATTACATTATTCGCTCCAACTTCTTCAATTATTGGAAGATTACTTTATAAAGACTATAGAACTATAATAATTGATAGCAAAAAGATATTACTTAATCAACACAATATCTATAATCGGGAAATTGATCATAATAAATTTCATACTGATGATAAATTCTCTTTTATCTCTAATAAGATAGATAAAACCTTAAAAGAAAATTTAGACAAAATGACTTTAGAAGAGAAAAAAGAATTTGTTGATGCATTATTTGATATTGTTAAGGATCTCTCAAGGGATGATGTCATTAACTTTGGGGATGGACTATTTGATTTCTTTAAACGCTTTAGAGTTATTTTCAAATCAAAGAATAAAATGACTCAAGACTTGTTAAAGTCAATTTTTACAAAATCAAAAGATGATGATTCAAATAAAATAACTTATATTGAGCCAATTAAACAAAAGGACGAAAGTAACATATTTTCTAAAATTAAGGGTGTTTTTGCAGTGTTTAAGAAGGAAAAAAGTCAATCACAAGTCGATGTAATTGACTATCAAGACGAAATAAATACTTCAGAAAGCACTACGCAAAATATTCTCGAATTAGAAAATAAAAGTAAGTAAATTAATTAATTTTTATTTTATATGCGAATTTAAAATGTTCATTTCTATTTAAAAATAACATATTAGGTTTATTATAGATTTCTCTATCCGGTTCATTTAAATCTGGCAAACCAAACCATGGTTCAATAGCTATATAATCACCAAATTTTTTATCACTCCATAATGCGATATATGGAGCATTTCCTTTGTCGATAGTTAATATCGAACCATCTTTTTTAACTAAATGTACTTCTTTAAAATCATCTGCTTTTAAAATAACCGTATTAATGTCATTAAAAAGTTTTTTACTTAAAGCGATTGTGTCAGTTTCTAAATAATCAATAGTGTCAACTACAAAAGAAGCAGTTTCTTCAAGTTCAACTAATTTTAATTTTTCAACTTTATCAAATTTAATATAATTACCTCTTATATCGAATTCATCTTTCTTTTTTACACCAGGAAGTTTAAATGCTGGATGAGCCCCCATTTCAAAAGGAAGTTTATCATATCCAGTATTTAAAATATCATAACTAATTTCAATAGTATTACCATTTAATACATATGTAATTGAAGCTTCAAAAGAAAATGGGTATCTAATTAATGTTTTATCATCGCTTTTAAAAACGACTTTAATATTTTGGCCCTCAACTGATTCATCTTCGCCAATCATATAGCGCAATAAACCATGATTTTTTAAATCATATCTCTTACCGTTATGAAGATAATAGCCATTTTTTAATCTAGCTATAAAAGGAAAAATAAATATATCTTGCCCTGACCAAGAATCTAAGTGTGGTTGATATAAAAGTTCCTCATTTCTTTTTTTATCGTAGATTGAAGTTAATGATCCACCACAAGTTGTCACGTCGATGCTAACATATTCATTCTCAAGCTTCATATTATTCTCCAAAAGTGTAAAAATACTAAAAATTTACCTTAAAGATTATAACATGTTATAACTTAAATAGTAAAAAAATCTCACCCTTTTTAACGAGTGAGATTTTTAATTTACTTAAGTGAATTTTCAATAAGTTCATTAAGATTCTTTACGAATGATTCTTTATCTTCTATATCGAATCCTTCTAGTAACATTGCTTCGTTATATAAGACACTTGAATATTTATTAACAAGGTCTTTATCAGCTTTGATCTTATCTAATGCCTTAAATATTGCATGATTTGGATTAATCTCTAATACTTTATTAGCTTTTGCTTTTTCATCGCCAGGAACTTCATTAATTGTCTTTTCCATGCTTAATGAAAGTCCATCTTTAGTTGAAATACATACTGGTGAATCAACAAGTTTAGAAGATAATGTTACATCGTTTACTTTATCTTTTAATGCTTCTTTAATGTTATCAATTAATTCTTTGTTTTCAGCTTCTGCTATATCAAGTTTATCTTTTTCTTCTTTTGATAAATCTTCTTTATCATGATCTGTAATATTCTTGAATGAAACTTTATCATAATCATTCATCATCTTAATAGCAAATTCATCGATTTCTTTTGTAAAGAATAAGACATCTATACCTTGTTGTTTATATTTCTCTATTTCTGGTAAAAGTTTAATTGATTCTTCACTTCTTCCACATGCGTAGTAAATATATTTTTGGCCATCTTTCATCTTTTCTTTATATGTCTTTAAATCGATATAATTCTCATTATTAAGTGACTTATAAACGAGTAAATCGCTAAGTAAATCTTTCTTAAAACCATATGAAGAATAAATACCAAATGTTATATGATCTCCATAAAGTTTGTAGAATTTAAGATATTTCTCAAAATCTTTAGATTTTAAATCTTTTAAATTTGAAATTACCTTATTCTCAATAATATCTGACATCTTTTTAAGTCTAACATCTTCTTGAAGCATCTCTCTTGAGATATTAAGGCTTAAATCGTTTGTATCAACAAGTCCAGCGATAAATTTCAAATAATCTGGGACAAGTTCTTTGCATTTATCTTTAATAAAGATACCTTTAATATAAAGTTTAAGACCTTTTTCAAAGTTTTGTGAATAAAGTCCATATGGTGCTCTGCCTGGAATAAAGATTAATGAATTGAAGCTTACAACACCTTCAACGTTTAAATTTAAACTAAGAAGAGGATCTTCAAAATCCATGAAATTGTCTTTATAGAATTTATTTAAATCTTCATCTGTAACATCTTTTTTATTCTTTTTCCATAAAGGAACCATTGAATTTAATGTCTTTGTGACAACCTTATCTTCATATTCGTCCTTGATTTCTTTTCCATCTTTATCAAGTTTTGGAGTTTTTTCTGTTACATCCATCTTGATTGGATAACGTACGAAATCACTATATTTCTTGACTAAGTTCTCAATTGTATATTCATCAAGATACTTATCATAATCTTCTTCACCTTCAGATTTTCTTAAATAAAGGGTAATTACTGTACCAGTATCTTCTTTTTCTTTTTCTTCAATTGTATATGTATTTAAGCCATCACTTGTAAATAAATAGCCTTGGTCATTTAAAGTCTTTGTAAGGACTTCAACCTTATCAGCAACCATAAATGCACTATAGAATCCAACACCAAATTGACCAATGATATCAAGCTCATTTTTCTCTTTAGCTTCTTTAATCTTATTTAAGAATTCTTTACTACCACTATGAGCAATAGTACCTAAATTTTTAATAAGATCATCTTTACTCATACCAATACCATTATCTTTAATGGTAATTGTTCTAGCCTTCTTATCTAAACTAATATAAATCTCATAGTTTTTAGAAGGAACTTTACCTTCGCTAGTTAACTCTAAATACTTATATTTATCAATAGCATCACTTGCGTTAGAAATAATTTCTCTTAAAAATATATCCTTATTAGAATATATTGAATTTATCATCAAATTTAAAAGTTCTTTACTTTCGGTTTGAAACTCTTTTGTTTCTTTCATTTGGAATGCCTCCTAAATATTATTAGCACTCTAATTTTTTAAGTGCTAAATATATTCTATTACAAACTTTAGCACTGTCAATAGAAAAGTGCTAAAATTTAAAAAATATTTTTTATAAAATACAATGTACCTTCTTGTCAAAAATAAAATAATTTTTCTTATATTTTTTAATCCATATAAATTATTTTTTAGAAACGCAGCAAAGCATTTAAATTATTATAAAAATACAAAAGAAAAGGGGCTGTCAGAAAACTATTTTATAACTGACGGCTCTTTTTTTATCAAAAAAAGGTCGAGGAATCGAACCTGGAC
>CALVXH010000038.1 GCA_944368945.1 uncultured Bacilli bacterium | reverse complement strand
ATATAATACAAAAAGGAGGTCTGACAAACTAAAAGCCGCATTTGCTTATGAACCTGCATTTAGTTTGTCAGTTGGCGTTTTAATTAATTATATATCTCATATATAATTGTAATGCTTGATTATTAAAATTGTTTATTTTAATATATTTGCATTGAAAGACACGTCTTAAAGATTGTAATTTATAGCGAGTTGTGTATGGTGAAAGACAACAATATATAACTTTGAGGTATCACTTTCTATTTTTTAAAAGATCAATTAAGTGACTAGGATAATTCCTAGTAACTAAGGTGGTACCACGTGAAAGCGTCCTTAGAGAAATCTAGGGATTTTTTTATTAAATGAAATTGGAGGAAAATATGGAAGTTAAACAATCTCTATTAATGCCAAAGACATCCTTTGAAATGAGAGGAAATTTAGCTAAAAAAGAACCATTATTAGTTGATAAATGGTCAAAAGATCATGTTTATCAAAAAATGAATGAAGGAAAAGATTTAGAATTTATGTTACACGATGGCCCTCCATACGCTAATGGAGCAATGCATTGTGGACATATGTTAAATAGAGTCTTAAAAGACTTTGTTATTAGATATAAAAATATGAGTGGATATAAAACTCCATTCATCTTTGGATGGGACACTCATGGTTTACCAATCGAAAATATGGTCACAAAGAGTGGTGTCAATAGAAAGACAACACCTATATTTGAATTTAGAGAAAAGTGTAAAGAATATGCTTTTACTCAAGTTGAAAGACAAAAAGCAGATATTAGACGTTTAGGCTGCTTAGGGGATTATGATCATCCATATTTAACATTATTACCTGAATTTGAAGCAAGAGAACTTGAATGTTTCAAAGAAATGGCTTTAAAAGGTCTTATTTATAAAGGATTAAAACCAGTTTATTGGTCACCAAGTAGTGAAAGTGCTTTAGCTGAAGCAGAAATTGAATATCAAGATGTTAAAGCATATACAATTTATGTTTCTTTTGATGTCAAAGATGGCAAAGGATTGGTTGATAATGATGCTAAATTTGTAATTTGGACAACTACACCTTGGACATTACCTGCAAACCTTGCTATTTGTGCTAATCCACAATTTACTTATGGCTTATTCGATACTAATTTAGGTAAACTCGTATTTTTAGTTGATTTAAGTAATCAATTAAAAGATTTATTAGGATTAACTAAATTAGAATTAATTAAAGAATTTAAGGGAAGCGAACTTGATGGAATAGTTTGCAAGCATCCATTCTATGATCGTGATTCTTTAGTTATTAATGGCGATTATGTCACAGGTGAAACTGGTACGGGTCTTGTTCATATTGCACCAGGACATGGTACTGACGACTATTTAGTATGTATAAAATATGGTATTAAACCATATTGTCCTGTTGATGAGCACGGCAAAATGATGGAAGATTGCGGTCCTCGTTTAGCTGGTTTATTCTATGAAGATGCTAACTTAGAAGTTTTAAAAATTCTTGAAGAAAACGGGCATTTATTAAAAGAAGAAGATATAGTCCATAGTTATCCTCATGATTGGAGAACACATAAACCTGTTATCTTTAGAGCAACACAACAATGGTTCTGTTCAATCGATCCAATTAGAAACGACTTAATCGAAGCAATTCATAAAATTAAATGGAATCCAAGCTGGGGCGAAACAAGAATGGTTAACATGATTAAAGACCGTGTTGACTGGTGTATTTCAAGACAAAGAGCTTGGGGTGTACCAATTCCAATTATTTATTGTGAAGATGGAACTCCAATTATTGATGCAAAAGTTTTCGACCATATTATTGAACTTGTTAGAAAGAATGGTTCTAATATTTGGTATAAGTTATCTGAAAAAGAATTATTACCTGAAGGTTATACAAATGAACATTCACCAAATGGTATCTTTAAAAAAGAAAAAGATATTATGGATGTTTGGTTCGATAGTGGATCTAGCTGGAACGGTGTTTTAAGAGAAAGAGGATTAAAATATCCTGCTGATTTATATCTTGAAGGCAGTGACCAATATAGAGGTTGGTTTAACTCATCATTAATTGTTTCTTTAGCTATAACTGGTTTAGCTCCATATAAAGAAGTTACAAGCCATGGCTTTGTTGTTGATGAAAAATGGGAAAAAATGTCTAAATCAAAGGGAAATGGACTTGACCCATTAAAGATTATTAATGTTTATGGTAGTGATGTTTTAAGACTTTGGGCTGCATTAACTAACTATCAACAAGATGTTAGAATCAGTGAATCAATTATTAAAACAATTAGTGATCAATATAGAAAAATCAGAAATACATTTAGATTTTTGCTTGGCAACTTAAGTAATGGTTCATTAGAAGACCACTTTACATTAGATCAAAAGCAAACTGAATTAGAAGAAATCGATAAATTTATCCTAGCTCGTTTAGAAGAAGTAAAAAATAAAGTTATTTCAAATTTAAACGATTATAACTTCATAAATGCGACAAGCGAAATAATGAAATTCATGAGTGATGACTTATCTAGCTTCTATTTAGATATCGCTAAAGACATTCTTTATTGTGAAGAAAAGACTTCAAAACGCAGATTGCAAGTTCAAACAGTTTTAAATGAATTAACATTTACTTTAATGAGATTATTAAATCCAATCATTCCATTTACAATGGATGAAGTAAATCAAAACTATCCTTTAGCTACTAAAGAAAATGTTATGTATTATGAGTATCCAAAAGAATCACATGATTATGATGGAACTTATTTAGAGAGATATAAACTTATCAAACAATTAAGAGAAAAAGTTTTAGGAGCTCTAGAAATTGCTAGAACAAGTGGTTTAATTGGAAGTGCTCAAGAAGCTACAGTTTTAATGAATCTTAAAGATACAAATGTCATTGATGAAGTTAAAAAATTCTCAACTCAAGAATTAAGACGTTTATTTATTGTTAGTGATGTAAAATTTGATTCAACAATTACTAAAAATGATAGTGAGATTGGTGCATTTGATGTTATTAAACACGAAGGTACTAAATGTGATAGATGTTGGAACTATTTTGATGACGATGAAATTCATGAAGTTGAAGGAGCACATCTATGCGAAAGATGCTTGAAAGCATTAAAAAAATAAAAATTAAAGAATATTTAAAATTTATTATTTACTTTGCTAGTATATTTGTTCTTGCTGTCGTAATTGACCAAGCAAGTAAATATACAGCCGTTGCTTTATTAACAGGTAAAGGAACAGTAACAATCATTCCAAACTTTATTGACTTTGTTCTTGTTTATAATAC
Organism: uncultured Bacilli bacterium; assembly: GCA_944368945.1. GTDB lineage: Bacteria > Bacillota_I > Bacilli_A > RFN20 > CAG-826 > Onthovivens. Next base: position 11,100 of record CALVXH010000038.1, on the reverse strand, counting down.
TGGAGCAGCCTGGGGAATGGGTGGTGATGAAATATGGTCAAGAATCGTTCTTGTCTCTATTTCATGGATTGTATTTTTCTTTATTTTTGGCTATGTGATTTATGCAATGGCTAAAAATAAGAAGTTCGACCCTTTATTTGGTGTGGCTCTTGCGTTAATTCATGGTGGAAATTTTGGAAATTTAATCGATAGAACATTCTTCTTTAATAGAGGAGTCATTGATTTTATTTCTATTCAATCATGGTTCCCAAATTTTGGAATATTTAACATTGCTGATTCTTGTTTAGTTGTTGGACTTATTTTACTAATCGTTTACTTTGTTATCGATGAGTTTAAAGAACAAAAACGTCAAAAATTAAAAAACGAAGAAAAAATAAAAAATGGAGAAAGTCACGATACTATCAATGAAAATAAAGCAGATACTACTAGTGAAATAGTAAATAACGAGAAAGAGAATGGAAATTAAAACTTATATTGTTGACGATAAAAAAGAGACGTTAAGACTTGATAAAGTCTTAACTCTTTTTGATTCTACTTATTCAAGAGTTTACTATTCTAATTTAATTAAAAATGGTGATGTTTTAGTTAATAAAAATAGAGTTTCACCATCATATAAAGTTAAGCTAAATGATGTAATAGAAGTAAATTTAGAAGAAAAAGAATCAAATTTAGATCTTAAACCATTTGAACTTAAACTTGATGTTGTATATGAAGATGATGATATTTTAGTTATAAATAAGCCTAAAGGATTAGTTGTTCATCCAGGTGATGGCCATCATGATGATACATTAGTCAATGCCTTAATTTATAATCAAAAAGAATTATCTACTGTAAATGGGCTTAAAAGAGTAGGTATAGTTCATCGAATTGATAAAGATACAAGTGGTTTATTATTAATTTGTAAAAATGATTTTGTGCATAATGAAATTGCTAAGCAATTAAAAGACCATTCAATGCATAGAGAATATATTGCACTAGTTGATGGCAATATTGGCTGCAATGAAGGCAAAATTGTTGGCAAAATCGGGCGCGATCCTAATAATAGACTTAAAATGGCTATTAATAATCAAACTGGAAAAGAAGCAATTACTCACTTTGTCGTTAAAAAGAGATTTAAAAAATATACTCTCATTGAGTGTAAACTAGAAACAGGTCGTACGCATCAAATAAGAGTTCATATGTCTTCTATTGGACACCCTATTGTAGGTGATAAGTTATATGGTGGTTCAACTCACATTTATGATAATGGGCAGTTGCTACACGCTTATAAATTAACTTTCTATCATCCAATATTAAAAAAAGAGATATCGTTAACATGCGATATCCCTGAGTATTTTAAAGAAGTACTAGACAAATTAGAATAAAGAAGTAGTTTCATTAAGAACTTCGAGATAATTCTTGAAGTTCTTTTTTGTTATTTTTTTAAATTCTTCAATACCAAATTTTTCAATAAACTTTTTAGCGAATGCATTTACGCCACTTCCAGCGCCATGAGGAATCTTAACACCATATTTTTTATTTAAAAAGTCAATTTCTTTAAGGAAAGTGTATCTAGCAATGCAACTAGCTAAGGCAACACTTGGAAAATGAATTTCACCTTTTTCTCTAAAAATTATATTTTTAAGAATTACAGGTACAGTTCCTCTTAAATATTCATAATATTTATCTCCAGGAGTAAATTGGTCCATGTAGACGTTTTTAACATAAGGGCACCTTTCATGAAGTTTTAAAAGAACATAATTATGCATCATGGCCTTTATTTTATTCATGTTACAGCCTTTTTCTTGAAGATCATTGTATTTTTCTGGTGACAAAACTTTACAAACAAAATGAACTTTTTTTAAAAGTAGTGGAACAATTTCTCTAATTTTTGCATCACTAAAAGTTTTTGAATCAGAGACACTATATTCATAAATAATTTTCATTGTGTCGTGATCAACATAAGCAGCACAAACAACAACAGGTCCAAAAAAATCGCCAGTTCCTACTTCATCGCTACCGATTTGCTGATCGACATCTAAAAATAAGAGATTGTCTTTTTCATTTTTTTGCTTCTTTGGCAAAGCTTCTGGACAATAACTATATTTTTTGGCTAATTCCATAGCATTATCACCTTGGATGGTTACTTTAAATTGTGTTTTCTTTTTATTGTCGTAAGCAGTAATGATATTATTTTCTGTGCGTATAGCAAAAAGAATATAACCAACGTTGCGTTCAGTTATAAAATTAAAATATTCTTTTTCAATCTCTTCAAGAGTCTCTTTAGTAACTTTTATTGTAATCATTAGTTAAATTATACCATAACCATCGAAAAAAATGGTAAAATTATAACCATGAAAAATATCGAAAACGTATTAGAAATTCAAAAAATAAAAGAAAGCATATTTAAATATAGTAAAACACCTATTAGCAAGCGATTAATTGACGAATTAAAGCCTAGTAAAGACTTTAATTTTTTGAGTGGAGAGTTTGCTAAATTAAAGGAAATGATTGAGATAACTAGTTCATTTGGAGATTTGCCAGTAAAAAGTGAATTAGATATGTATGATGAGATTAGTTACGCTAGAAAAGGAAATGTATTTGATGAGTTAACACTTAATTTAATTAAGAGCGAAATACAAAATACAGTAGAAGTAATTAAATACTCAATGTGGATTGATTATGATTCAAAATATCTAAGTAATCTATTTGTTGGATTAAAAGCAGATGAATTACTTTATAGTAAAATCTCTAATGCAATAAGTATAGAAAATAAAGTTAAAGATAGTGCTAGTAAAGAACTTGCACAGATTAGGCAAAAACTTACTTATTTAAATAAAGAAATTCATGACACACTTATTAGACTTATGGCTAAGCATAGTGATAAGGTAACAGGTGATAATTTCGTTATTAGAAATGGAAGATATGCCATACCAATTAATACAAGTTTAAAAGCTAGTGTAGAGGGTATTATTCAAGATGTTTCAGATAGCGGACAGACAACATTTATTGAGCCAAAAGAAGTTTTAGCTCTTGAAAATGAAATGTATGTTTATGAACTTAAAGAAAAAGATGAAGTATCAAAAATACTTAGTGAACTTACAAATTTAGTAGTAGATGGTAGTGACCAATTAATCAAAAATAATGAAATATTAGGTGAATTAGATTTCATTGATTGTAAGGCAAAATACGCTAAAGAAATTGATGCTAATATCCCATTACTAACTAAAGATTTTAAACTTCAATTAATAGCTGCCAGACATCCACTAATTGATAAAAATATTTGTGTACCTAACGACTTTAAATTAGGAGATGATCGTAAAACTTTAATGATTATAAGTGGACCTAATGCTGGAGGTAAAACTATTGCTTTAAAAACTGTAGCAACTCTTTGCTATATGGTTAAGCTTGGCTTAGCAATTCCAGCACATGTAGATAGTGTAGTTCCAGTGTTTGATAATATCTACGCTGAAATTGGAGACGCACAATCGATAGAAAGCAATTTATCAACCTTTAGTGGTCATATTAGTAATTTATCAGTTATATTTCAGTATATAACTAGTAGAGATTTAGTAGTTATTGATGAATTATGTAACGGGACAGATCCACGTGAAGGTGAAGCTTTATCAGTAGCGATTGCTAAATTCTTAATAAACAAAGGCTCGATTTCATTAATTTCTTCACATTATCCATTACTTAAAAAATTTGGTTTTACTAATGAGCACGTTTTAAATGCTTCATTCTTATTTAATGAAAAAACAGTTACACCAACTTTCAAAATTTTACTTGGAGTAAGTGGAAAAAGTTATGGATTTTTAATTAGCAAAAAGTTTGGCTTAGAGCAATCTATTATTGATGATGCTAGACATATATATGATTCAAGTTTTGAAAATGAAAACGATAGAAAGATTGCTAAAATTGACGAAAAAGAAAGATACCTATTAACTAAAGAAGAGAAACTTAAAAATAGACAAGAATCTTTAGCTAACTTAAGAGATGACTTGAATAAAAAAGAAAAAGAACTTAGAGACAAAGAGAACAAATTAAAAGGCCAAAAGATCGATAAATTTGATGTTTTCTTAAACGATAAATACAATGAAATTATGAATATTTATCAAGAGTTTATGAGAACTAAAGATCTTAAAAAAGCTGAGGCTAAACTTGATAAAATTAACGTAAAGAAAAAGAAGAATGAGAATATTAGTTTAAATGACTACGTTGAAATAAAATCTTTAGGTATAAAAGGTAAAGTAACTAGAGTTAATGGTAATAAAATTACCATTACTTCAAGTGATGGCATCTCATATAATGCTACTAAAGATCTTTGCGAGACGATTGACGCTCCTAAAGAAAGTTTAAAAAGTAGTATAAATGTTGATAAATTTATCATGAATCAAAAGAATGTTAGTCATTCATTAAATTTAGTTGGCTATCATATCGATGAAGGCATTGCTGCATTAGATAAATATCTTGATGATTGTATTTTGCAAGGCCTTAAAAATGTCAAAGTAATACATGGATTCGGTAGTGGACAACTTAAAAAAGCTATTCATGAATATTTAAAAACTAAAAAGAGTGTTAAATCATTTAAACTCGGCGACCAACTTGATGGTGGACAAGGTGCAACTATTATTGAATTAAAATGAACGAGTTATTAAAAAAAGAAATTGATTTATTACCAGATAAACCTGGTTGCTATTTAATGCATAATAGTGATGATGAGATTATCTATATTGGTAAAGCAAAAAACCTTAAACGAAGAGTCTCACAATATTTTTTACGCTCACAAAGTGGCAAAACCGCAGCGATGGTTTTTCATGTCGACCATTTTGAAACTATTATTACTAAAAGTGAAAAAGAAGCTTTGATTCTTGAAATGAATCTTATTCAAAAGCACCATCCTAGATATAACATTATGCTAATGGATGATAAGCATTATCCATATATTGCTATCCATAAAGATTTAAAAGAACCTTACGTAGGGCTTGCCAGAAATATTAAAGATAAAAAGTGCGAATATTATGGGCCTTTTCCTAATAGTAGTGCTGCTTATGAAATTATAGATTTAATTAATAAACTATACCCATTAAGAAAGTGTAAAACGATACCTAAAACACCTTGCTTATATTATCATATTGGTCAATGTTTAGGACCTTGCATTAATAAAATTGAAAAAGAAAAATATGATGAAATTATTTCAAATATAAGAAATTTTCTTAAAGGCAATAATTCTAATCTAATTAATGAATTAAAATCTAAGATAAAAAAAGCATCTGAAGCATTAGATTTTGAATCAGCTAGAGACTATAAAATGATGCTTGATTCAATCTTGCACATTAATGAAAAGCAAAATGTTGAATTTAAAGACAACATTAATCGTGATGTTTTTGCTTTTTATACTCGTGATAATTATATTTCAATTGCTTGTTTTATTTATCGTCAAGGAATCTTACTTTCAAAAAGAAGTTTTTGCTATGAATTAATAGGTGATATAAACGAATTTGTCTCTGAAATTATCTATCAATATTATACTTTGAATACTTTACCTAAAGAAGTAATAGTGAGTAATGTTGAAATAGAAGAAAATTTATTAAATAACTTAGATGCTTCAATAATTTTTCCTAGTAAAGGAAAATTACATGATGTCATTTTAACAGTAGAAATAAACGCTAAAGAAGCTTTAGATGCTCACTTTTTAACTGCTAGACTTGATGACGATAAATTAACTTTACTTGAAAGACTAGGCAAGATTTTAAATATAAAAACTCCTCTTAGAATCGAACTTTTTGATAATTCGCACCTACAAGGAACTAATGCGATTGGAGCAATGGTTGTTTTTATTAATGGTGAGCCAGTTAAAAAGATGTATCGAAAATTTAATATCGAAGGCTTTAATAAAAAAGATGATCTTGCAAGCATGAAGGAAACTTTAACGAGAAGATATTCAAGATTAAAGCAAGAAAATGAATCAATGCCTGATTTAATTATTGTAGATGGAGGCAAAACTCAAGTAGAAGTTGCTAATGAGGTAATGTCTAAACTTGACTTGGATATCCCTATAGCAGGCCTATTCAAAACTGATAAACATAGAACTAGTGGTTTATTGGATTCAAATTATGTTGAACATTATTTAGATGACGATAAAAGTTTATTCTTTTTGCTTACAAGAATGCAAGACGAAGTCCATAGATATGCCATTACTACACATATTAAAAAGAGAAATAAATCTATGTTTAATAGTGTCTTTGATAACATTAATGGTATAGGTGAGAAGCGTAAGGAAACTTTAATAAAAGCTTATCCTTCAATTAACGAATTAAAAAATGCAAAAATAGAGGAACTGATGCAAATTATTCCTGAATCTGCTGCTAAAGAGTTATATAATAAACTTAGAGGCCAATGATATGAAATTTAAGGATTTGTTAGAACTTTTTAAAGAAGGAAAATATGAGGAAGTTATTAAAAATGCTATCCTTGTTGATGACTTTAATGCGATATTTTTGCTTATTAGAAGTTATATAATCCTTAAAAATTATAGAAGTGCTTTAAATACTTTTTTGACATATCGTGATTATTTAGAGAGCAACAACTTTATTGAATCAATAAAAATTTATTTATATTTACTTGTTAAGCTAAATGCTAAAGACTCGAAAATTAATGAAGTCATTGAATTTTATAGAGGCAAGCAATATATAAATCAAGAGACTGAAGAGTTTCTATGTACTTTAGAGGACTATGTTAATGAACTTAAAAAGAATAATGAAGTTAAAGAAAAGTACTCATTTGAAGAAATATTAGCTTCATTAAAATCAAATGATGTAAATAAGGTTGCAAGTGCTTTAAATGAACTTGTGTCAAATTCAAATTATCAAGAAGTTAATTTGCCTTTGATAATTTATGGAATTTTAAAAGATAGATGCGAAATGAATTCTATTTATGGAATGCTATTAGATTATTTGATTTATGTCGATTATAACGGACCTTTATTATGTAAAAATGCTAATAATTACTATCGAATTAATCCACATAATTTAATAATTTTAAAAAATGATCAAAATAGACTTTTAAGAGATTCTTTAAATTTTTTATATAGTCATGAGAAAAATGTTACTTTTTTAAACTTAGTGTCTAATTATTTAGTTAAGGGAAGTTATTTATTAGCACCTAATTTTTTAAATAACAATATTGAATGTGCTTCTTATATTTGTTCTGTTTATGAATATGTAAACGAATTATTAGGGCAAAATAAAAGTGATTTATTAAATTTAGAAACCTATCAATACTTTTTAGAAAAATCAAACATTGAACTTATCGAAAATTATCATTTAATTTTAGGTAAACTTTGATAAAATATTTGTCGATAGATGAAGAGAAACGCTTATTTTTTGCTAGCGGTCGTTTTTCTTTACTAGATTATACATTTTAATGTATAATGATTTTCGTACAAATTCGGAGGTATATATTAAATGGCTACAAAATTAGTCAATAAAGGCAATTCTGTTTATGAAATAAGCACATCCGTTTCCGGACAAGCTTGGAAGGATGCTCAAGATAAAGCCTTAAAAAGATTAGCAAGTAAAGTTGAAGTAAAAGGATTTAGAAAAGGAAATGCTCCTATTGAATTAGCTAAACAAAGAATTAATCCAGCTGATTTAATCAATGAAGCAATCAACCTTTGTTTACCAGCTGCATATAATGATGCATTAAAAGAACATAAATTAAGACCATTTGGAAATCCAGATGTCAAAGTTACAGCTGTAAAAGAAGATGGATTTGATGTTACATTTACTGTCACAACTTACCCAGAAGTTAAATTAGGTCAATATAAAGGCATTAAAGTCCCACTCGAAGTTGGAGAAGTTACTGAAAAAGAAGTTAAGGAAGCTATTGATCATCTTTTAGCAGATAATTCTGAACTCGTTTTAAAAGATGGACCAGCTGCAAAAGGCGATACAGTTGTCTTTGATTTCAAAGGATATATTGATGGTAAAGAATTTGAAGGCGGAAGTGCTGACAACTATTCTTTAGTTTTAGGAAGCAATCAATTCATTCCTGGATTTGAAGATCAATTAGTTGGTGTTACAAGTGAAACTAAGAAAGATGTTTTAGTTAAATTCCCAGAACAATACGTTAAAGACTTAGCTGGAAAAGATGCTAAATTTGTTTGTATGATTCACGAAATTAAAGAAAAGAAAGTTCCTGAATTAAACGAAGAATTTGTTGCAAGTTTAAATATTGCTGATGTCAAGACTGTTGAAGACTTAAAGAAGCATGAAGAAAAAGTTTTATTTGAACAACACAAACATCAAGCTCAAAATAACCAATTCACAAAGATCTTAAAGACAATTTGTGATAATGCTGAAGTTACTATCGCAGATAAAGTTCTCGAAGACGAAGCAAATAGAATGAAAGAAGATTTAATTCGTCAAATTGAACAAAATGGTTTAACATTTGAACAATATAAAGAAATAACTGGCATGGATGATGAGAAAATTAATGCTCAATTTAAGTCAGATGCAAAAAATCGTTTAACAGAATATGTTGTACTTGGTGAAATAGGTAATGCTGAACATTTAACTATTTCTAAAGGTGAAGTTGATGCATATTATGAAAACGTCGCAAAACAATACAATATGAAAGTTGAAGATGTCAAAAAGACATTTGCTTCAAGTGAAAATAGAATCGTTGAAAACTTATATCAAAATAAGATTGAACGATTCATTATTGCAAATAACGGCGATATAAAAGAGGAAGCTTCTGAAACTAAAGCTGAAGTTAAAGAAGAAACAGCAAATGAAAAAAAGCCAGCTGCTAAAAAGACAACAAAGAAAACAACAGCTAAAGCAAAAGAAGGAACAACAACCAAAAAGACCACCACAAGAAAGACAACAAAGAAAACTACTGAAACAGTAAAAGAAGAAACTAAGTAATTTTTATATAACTATAGGAGGTGTGCAAATTAATGAATTTAATTAATGGTACAACTTTAGAATTACCTGTAGTCATAACTCGTGGATATGTTTCTTTCCCAAAACAACAAACCACATTAAGTGTACAAAGACCATTTTCTATTAATGCAATTAACGACTCAAAGGAATCCTTTGAGTCTTATTGCGTTGTAGTAAGTCAAGTTGATTTTGATAGTGATTATATTAATAGTTATGACGACATTTATCATTTTGCAACTATTTGCAAAATTGTTGAATGCTCACAAGCTAAAAATGATATCAAAACTAGAATAGTTGGGGTTAAGAGAGTAAAAATCAATGATTTAAATCTTATTGATGATAAGAAAACATTTAGATCTAAAGTTACAATCATCGATGATGTTTTAGGTGATCCTCAAGAAGAAGTTTCACTTGTCAAACAAATCATAACAACTATTGAAAGAACTAGATTAGATATCTTATTCCAAGGCCCATATACTGAAGGCCTTAAAGATGATTTATCAAGAGGATTAGGCGCTGAAGATTTAAGTATTGCTTTGGCCTATAGATTAAATATTTCTACTGAGAAGAAAGTCCAACTTTTAGGTGCCGAGACTGTTAATAAGAGATTAATGGGTATCCTTTTGGCTATGAATGAAATCGTAAAAATTAGCGAAATTGATCGTAAAATTATGAAAGTAGTTCAAGATAATTCAGAAAAACAACAAAAAGATTATTATTTAAGAGAAAAAATGAGAGCCATCAAGAAAGAATTAGGTGAAGATGGTTCTAAAGATGAAATCTCTATTACTGATAAACTTGAAAACAACCCATATCCAGAAGAAGTTAAGACAAAAATTAAAGATGAATTAAAAAGAAAAGAACTAATGCCACAAGGTTCGTTAGAAAATTCTTTAATTCAAGATTACATTGACATCGTTTTAAGTGTCCCATGGTATGAGAAAACAGAAGACAATAATGATATAACTCATGCTAAAGAAGTCTTAGATGAGGATCATTATGGACTTAAGAAGGTAAAAGAAAGAATTTTAGAGTATCTTGCTGTTAAAAAAGTTAAAGATAACTTAAAAGCTCCTATTTTATGTTTCTATGGTCCACCAGGATGTGGTAAAACATCATTATCACGTTCAATTGCTAGAGCTCTTGAAAGAAAATTTATTAAATGTTCATTAGGTGGAGTTAGTGATGAAGCTGAAATTAGAGGACATAGAAGAACATATGTTGGTTCTCGTCCAGGCAGAATTATTAATTCATTAAGAAAAGTTAAAGTAAATAACCCAGTATTTTTACTTGATGAAATTGATAAATTATCACATGATTCATTTAAAGGCGATCCTGCAAGTGCATTACTTGAAGTATTAGATCCTGAACAAAATAAGGAGTTTGCTGATAACTATCTCGAACTTAACTATGATTTGAGCAATGTTTTATTTGTTTGTACAGCAAACAACATTGAAAACATTCCTGGACCATTACTTGATAGATTAGAGCTCATTTCTGTTCCATCTTATACATCTATTGATAAATTACATATTGCTAAAGATTTCTTAATTAAAAAAGAAATGGAAAATAACGGCTTAAAAGATGGAGAAGTAGAATTCACTGATGAAGGTATCTATTATATTATTGATAGATATACTAGAGAAAGTGGAGTCAGAAGTCTTGAAAGAGCTATCGCAAGTGTATTAAGAAAGATAGTTGTAGAAAAACTTGAAAATAACAATACTGATAAGGTTATTGTTGATGCAAAAGAAGTTAGGAAATACTTAGGTGTTGAAATCTTCGACTCATTAACAAAAGAAAAAGGTAGCCAAATTGGTGTTGTTACTGGACTTGCATATACTGAGTATGGCGGTGAAATTTTACCAATTGAAGTTAATTATTTCCCTGGAAAAGGAAGACTTATTTTAACTGGTAAACTTGGTGATGTCATGAAAGAAAGCTGTGAAATTGCTTTAGATTATGTTAAAGCAAATGCAGCAAAATATTCGATAGATTCGAAACTTTTTGATGAAAATGATATTCACGTACACGTACCAGAAGGAGCAATTCCTAAAGACGGACCTTCAGCAGGAGTTGCTATTACAATTGCAATTATTTCTGCTTTAAGTAAGAAACCAGTTAGTGGCAATATTGCTATGACAGGTGAAGTTACTTTAAGAGGCAACGCTTT
>CALVXH010000037.1 GCA_944368945.1 uncultured Bacilli bacterium | reverse complement strand
GTTAATTACTCATTTTTTGAGCATGACATAAGCCTTTGGATGATGTTTTTGATTTCTATAATCTCGGTTGTTATTGCATGTATCGCTTTACTTCTTGTTGCGTATTTAAAGGATAAGACAAAATTAAAGAGATAATTTTTAAAGCGATTTAATTGTCTAAATATTAAATTTAGTGTTACAAACTGATAAAAATTTTAAGTTTGTAACATATATATTAAAAGAGAATATTATTTAGAGAAAATTAGAAGATATTACAACTCAAATAAAGTTACTGTTGCTAGTGTTGATAAAAGAACAGTTAGCATAGTAAGAGACGATTGTTGGCCTTGGTTTGATAAGACTGTTAATTTCAACACGAAAAAAACTATTAATTTAAATGTTAACTAGTTTAGACTAATCCCAATTTTGTTACTTAGCTCTCTATTGAGTTAGGTGGCTTTTTCTTTTTTAATAATGTTTGCTCTATTTTGTATAGGTTATTTATATCTTTTGCTTCACGTTTTTAAGAAATGCAATAATAATTTCTATGAATAAAATATATGATGCAAGCGTCACTTTTTTGCTGTTTTTTAATTTTGATGAAATAATATAAGAAAAAAGGTTGTTTAATAAATATTAAAAAATTAATCTAACTTTAAAGATGACCATTTTTTATAAATACAAACAATTTAATTTTTAGTATTACAATGGTTTTGAATATTAAATAACCATAATAATAATGAGATTGTAAGATGATTCATAAATGTATTTTTAATTTCATATATAATAAATGCCTAAGATATTAAGATTTTAGAAAGTCAAAAATATGCAAAAATTCATTTTTTTAAGCAAAATATTAATATTTTTTAAATATTTAAAACTAAATATTAATTTTTTAAATTACATGTTTGACTAATATTAAAAAGGCTTTACAATATTTCTATAAATTTCAATTTTTATTTATTTTCTGAAATTTTTATAGATATATTCGTTAATACATAGCGAATAATTGTTGTTTATAAAGGAGATAAAAATGAAGAAAAGATTTGCTGTAATAAGCGTTAGTGCTCTTCTTGCATTGGTCAGTTTAAGCGGATGTAGCACAACATGTCCTGAACCACCTGTTTGTGAGGAAAATCCAGATGATACAGGTAACCCTAATGATAATCCTAGTGGAGACAATCAAGAAGACCCTGATGATGATACAGATAATCCTGTAGTAGAAGAACCAGATCCATCTGAAGGATTAATCTCAAAAGAAGATTCCCCTTGGTCTGATGATGTTACTGAATTAATGTCAACTGCTTTAGGAGGAGGAATTCTTCCTTTTATTGATTTAGGAGAAGGAGAGATTGACGCAAAAATTGTCAAAAACGATGAAGAAGAAAATTATCGTACCTATTTAGATCTTATAGGAGGAAACTTCTTAGCTTCGCATCTTGAAGATGCTATATCTACTTATAAAGAACATTATTGGGAAGCATTAATGATTGGTGATGATTTTTATGCAACAAATTCTTTGCTTAATGTACAAGTAGAAGTTAGCAAAAATAGTAATAATCTTTTTGAACTTAAAGCTTTCTATGATGAACCATTTAATGCTAAAGATGCAACTGAATGGGATAGTTTAACTACAACTTTAATAAGTGAACATTTTGGAAGACTTGAAATCCCATTTGTATATCTTGGTACAATAAATTATGAGTCGACAATTACTGAAGATGGTAGTTTACTTGTTACTGGGGGAACGTGGAATGATCAAGTTATTAGTGAATTTAGAAGTGCCTTTGGAGAGTGGACTATTACAACCGATGAACTTGAACTTACTACTTTATATGCCACACACGAAGTTGATGGAAATACATTAAGTGCAACAATTTCAAAAGTTAATAATAAAGCTCAATTAAGCGTTTCATTGACTGAAGTATTTGATTCAACAAATCAAACAAGTTGGTCGAGTGAAGTTACTAAAGCTATGGAACAATCTTTAAATAAAACTATCTTACCATACGTTTATTTAGGCTCTGTTTATCCAACAATTGACACTAATAATACAAATGAAAGAAATTTAGCTTTAGTTGGTAAAATTTGGGACGATTCTATTTTAACAGCCGCAAAAACTGCATTCGAGGCTGATGATTGGAAATCTACAAGTGAAGAAAAGAGCATAACATTTACTAAAGATTCTGAAAGTGAAAGCTTTGAAGTTGTTATTGGACAAAATGAAAGTGGAGTCCCAACATTAAAAGCTTCAAGAAGTGAACTTTATGATGAATCAGCATTAACTGATTATCCCGAAGAAATTAAAACTGCTTTCAATGATTTATATGGTGAAGAAATGAGTGTTATTCCTTTCATATATTTAGGAACAAAATTCCCTACAATTAATAATGATGTATTCTCAAAACATGCTGAGACAGATCTTAATAAAATAGCTATTGTTGGTGGTAGTTATGATTCAAGAATTTTAGATCAATTTAAGAATAAATTTACCACTGAAAATGGCTGGTATAGTGAAGTTGAAAATACAAGTGAAGATTCGGGTACTGGCTATGATAGTTATGGCGATATTAAAGCCGTTGCACTTAAATCAACTGGCGAATATACCTATAAAGTCGGTTTATTTACATTAGGAACAGGTGACTCTGAAACAGCTTATTTAGAAATTAATAGATCAGTTAATGAAGGTGCTTCTATTAATGATTGGAGTGATGAATCTCTTTCAAATATTCATAAAGCTTTAGGAAGTGATGTTACTATTCCTCACTTTGATACCGGAAGAGATACATTAGAATTTGTCTTTGATGAATATGGCCACCTCAGTATTCAATTTAGTGCTAACTCAACGACATTCTCATATAGAGTATTTTCAATTATTGATGCACTAACAAAAGATGGTTGGTCTATTAGCCTTACTCATAATGATACTTATTATCATAATGAAGCTTGGATAAACTCAATTGTCGCTACAAAAGAATTTGGTGGTAAAACAATTCAAATTAGTATCTCAATCAATTCAAGTTCTTACTATAGATTTGCATTGTTTGGCAGTGTAACTGCTATTGAATCATATGATTCTTCTAAATTAACAGGTAGTTGGAGTTCAGAAATTTCAACTGCTGTTAAAGAAAAATTTAAGATTGATTTACCATTCATTTATTTAGGAACTGATAATCCATACATTTATGAAAATGAAGATGATGGAACATTCCAAATTATTGGTAACGCTTATAATGAAAAAATCTTCACAAATGCTAAAACTGTATTAGAGGCAAATGGATTTACTTATGATGCAGGTGAATCTTATGGAACTACAGTAGTCGCTTATAAAGATAATAGTGATGGAAATAAAGTTACTATTACAGTTGATACAAATGATGGTGTTCCTTATATTGGTTTTGAATTGACAACTGTATTTAGACCAGGATCTCAAACTGAGTGGGATGAAGCAACAAAGGCAACTTTAGCTAAGGAACTTCCTGCTGGTTCAGAACTTCCTTATATTTATTTAGGCGCTACCGATTTATCTACAAGTGTTGAAACTTATAACAATGTTAAAAAGATCTCTATTGTTGGCGGAAACTGGGATGATGATGTGCTTGATTTAACTGTTTCAACATTAAAAGATAATCAATTTAGTGCTCAAAAGACAACTGAAGGATACTATGATACCGTTATAACTGGATACGATTTGTTAGATAATAATCAAGCTTTAAGAATTAAGCTACTTGAAAACGATGATGAGAAGATTGAACTTGATGTCTATGTTGATTTAATTCCTGAAGATGCTACAAGTGAATTTGCTAGTTGGGAAAGTTTCCCTAAAGACTATGGAGATTCCATCACAGATTATATGGATCAATATTTAGGTGTTAGATTACCTGAATTCCTTCCTAGTGTATTAACACCTGAAGAAGATGATGTTAGCCTTTCTGGACCATATAATCCAACTAATGCTAATAAATATTTCAAGTTAATTTCTTACGATGGCTATTATTCCCCATATTACGCTTATGTTGCAATGAATAAATTAAAGGAAAATGGTTTTGAAATTACATTTAATCCATTCCTTAATGAAACTATGCCAGGATTTGTAGCTAAAAAATCTGATGATAAAGGTACATTAATGGTTACATTAGGAACATATAATGGTTCATTTGATGATGAATATAATGGCCTTCAAATGTCAGCTTTATACTTACCAGATTCTTCAAACTTCACAAGTAGAACAGATTTTGAAAACGCTGATAAGGTTAATATTGAGGATGCATTAGATGGTCAAGATTTGCCATATGTAAATCTTGGTGTAGAATATCCAAATGTTAGTGTGGATAGTGGAGAGGTTACACTTATTGCTTACAATTATTCTGAAGAAATTATTGCTAATATTAAAGAAGCATATCAAAATAAAGGCTGGACTGTTTATGAAACTTACGTTTTAATAAACGGCAAAGCTATTAAAACTGTTGGCGGATATCTTATTGCTAACGGACATACATACATTTTAACTGTCACACCTGATATTTCTGAAGCAATGTATGGCGATGGACATTTCTCATCTAGCTCTGTATCTACAAAAATTAAAATTGAAATGGCTTAAAAAGAAAAATAACTATCAAAAAGGAGATTAATATATGCTAAAAGAATTTAAAAGACGACTTAAATTAGAAAAATTACTACAAGGATCTATTTATGGTTTAAGCGCTGGATTATTTTCCGCAGCGATATCGATAGTTATTTTTCAACTTTTAAATATACTTGAATGGTATATTTATCTTGTATCTATCGGAGTAGGATTATTCATTTATGGAATAATCCTCTTTGTTTACTATCTATTTAATCGTGTTAATGATAAAGCAGTTGCTAATAGAATTGATAAATCCTTTTCTCTTCGTGAAAAAGCTTCTACAATGGTTGAATTTGAGGGCAAAGATTCACTTATAATTAATAAACAAAGAGAAGATGCTAAAAAGAGTATTAAACTTAGAAGTCCTCGTAAATTAGTCATAAAAGTTACTATGGCTAGTTTGCCTCTTCCATTAATAGGTGCTGGAGCGTTTACAACTTCTATTTTTACTCAAAATATTGTCAATATGATAAAAGCAGAAGGAGTAGATGATAACTACGACGATGAAACCGACGAAATTATTGATAGCATTAAAGATTATGTTGGAAAAAGTCAAGCTTCTGCAGCGTTTAAAGAAAAAATATTCCAATTATTAGAAGAACTTAGAGCTGAATTAAAAGGTGATACAGATATTCTTTCTAGATTAGTAAAGATAAATAAAGCAAAAGCAAAAGTTGATGAAGCGTTAGATGAAGTTAATAGTAAAGAAGAAATAGGCGAAGCCGCTGCTAAAGACAAAAATAGCTTATCAACTGTTGGTGAAACTATTGGCCAAGGCAATGTTGATGAAATTGAATCTTCATTTGATAACTTTAATAAAGATATTGATGCGATAGTTTCAACAAGTGGTTTGTTAAATGTATTAAAAGAATGGATAAATGATTTAAGCAATTTACTTAGTGAATTAGAATCTTTAGGCGTTCCAACTAGTGATTCAAATTACAAAACATTTTCAGATTTATTAGCTAAATTTAAAGCCATATATGATAATGTTGAAGATAAACTTGCTGCTAGCGGCAGCGCTACTACAGCACTAGTTAATCAACTTATCCGTGATTCTCAAGAACAAGTTAAGAAAGCAATTGAAGAAGCAATTTCTAATTTAAAATCTGATATTACCCTTGAAAAAGCAAATGATGAATTAGCAGAAAATGTTAAAAGATTAATGGATCAACTCGCTGACCCTGAGAGTGATAAAGTTGATACCGGAGATATCGAAGAAGGTGGCCAAGGCGATGATGAAGGACCTGAAGGTGATGTTGGAGATGAAGGAAATCAAGAAATAACTACTGATGAAGGCGATGAAGGCGGCGCTGAAGGCGGCCAAGGTAGTAGTGATGGTAATAAAGGCGATGGAAGTGGAACCGGTAGTGGTGGACAAGAGGGCGAAGGCCAAGGCCAAGGCCAAGGTGAAGGAGCCTCTGGAGGCGGAGGTGAAACCGAATATGGAAGTAATGACAAAGTTTATACAGGTGAAAACGGTGAAACTTCATATGGTGAGGTAATTGGCGATTATCAAAATGACGCAAGCGATGATGCTAAAAACACCGGAGATGATGATTTAGAAGGTGCAATCGGCGATTATTTTGATGAATTATATGGAGAAGGCAGTGGAAATAAAAATCCATAATCAATAAAACTAATTTTAAGGAGGTAAAAAATGGAAAGCGAGCAATTGCTTAAAGAATTTAGTGAGTCAATAAAAAGTATTAAAGAGCAAATTCATAGGGATATTATTGGACAAGATGATGTTGTAGATAACGTTATTACAGCTATTATTGCTGGAGGAAATGTCTTACTTGAAGGTGTTCCAGGAACAGGAAAAACTCGTCTTGTTCGTTCAATGGGACAAACATTATCTTTACCATTTTCACGTATTCAATTTACACCAGATTTAATGCCTAACGACGTTACTGGTACAAATATTATTCGTAAAGATAAAGATGGTAACCTTGTTTCTTCATTCCAAAAGGGACCAATTTTTTCTCAAATCATCTTAGCTGATGAAATTAATAGAGCTACCCCAAAAACACAAGCTGCTATGCTTGAAGTTATGCAAGAGCATAAAGTTACTGTGAGTGGTGTTTCTTATCCAATGGCTGAACCTTTCTTTGTTTTAGCTACTCAAAACCCTATTGAGCAAGACGGAACTTATCCTCTTCCTGAAGCTCAAATGGATAGATTTATGTTTAAACTTATTATGAAATATCCAAGTGCTCAAGAATTAGCTGATATTGTTAACTTAACTCAAGTTGATCAAAAAGAAAAAGCCGAAAAAGTTGTTGATGGAGAAACTATTCTTCATATGAGAAAACTTGCAACTAGTGTCCCTATTATTGATGATGTTTTAAATTACGCAATGAATCTTGTTCATAAAACTCATCCAGAAGTTGATAAAACCTCAGAAGTTGCTAAAAAATATATTAAATTCGGAGCATCTCCTCGTGCTTGCCAAGCTTTAATTACTGGAGCAAAAATTAGAGCTTTAATGAATGGAAACTACAATGTTTCTTATGAGGATATCGATGTACTTGCTTTACCAGTATTACGTCATAGAATTAAACTTACATATAATGCAATTAATGATAATTTAACAGTTGATGATGTCATTCTTAAATTAATTGAAGAAACTCATAAAGGTAAGTAATTTATGAATCAAATCATTGATGAACGTTTTTTATCTCAACTAGAATTATTTTCACTAGCAATTAAAGATAATGTTGCTGGTCTTTTTGGTGGAACTCATCAATCAAAAAAATATGGTACATCATGTGAATTTGCTGATTATAGAGAATATGTAGAAGGTGATGATATTTCTAAAATTGATTGGAATATCTATGGAAGATTTGAACAACTTTACCTTAAACTCTATTTAGATGAAAAGCAAATGTATACCAAAATTTATATAGATGCTTCTCGTTCAATGTCATTTTTTAATAAGGGAGAATATTCTTTACGCCTAGCTGCTGCACTTGCTTATTTATCAGTTAGTGAGATGGATAGAGTTTCAATTTATCTTGTAAAAGAACATTCAATTATTCCTCTTTTTGAAAAAATAATTGGTAGAGAAAAGTTTTTTGAAAATATTGCTAAATTAAATGAAGTTGAGTTTAGTGGGGATGTCTATCTTTCAGATGCTATCATGAGAAGTGATGTTGGATTTGGAAATGGTAAAAGTATTATTATTTCTGACTTTTTAACTAATAATGATTATTTTTCAATGATCGATTATTTAAGAGATAAGCATCGTGATGTTTTATGTATTCAGCTTTTAGCTCCTGAAGAAATTAATCCTACTTCAAGAGGAAAGAATATTCTTTATGATTCAGAGAATTCAAATAAATTCTTTAAAGGAAATATAACTCGTGATCTTTTAGACGCTTATAAAAAAGCTTTAACACATATTCAAGATGGATTAACAAATTATTGTGGATCTCGTGAAGCAGATTATGCTTTTTATGATACATCAATTTCTTTAAGAGAATTATTCTTTGATAAGTTACTTAATAAGGGGGTGATTAGATGAGTTTTAGTTTTCCACTTGGATTTCTTCTTTTACTCGCTATACCTGTCCTTATTATTATTTATATTATTAAAAATAAATATAAAGAAAAGGTTGTATCATCTAGTTATATTTGGGAATTAAGTAAAAAATTCTTAAAAAAGAAGAACCCTTTAAATTCAATTGCTAATCTTTTAAACTTAATTATTCAATGCTTATGTATTACTTTTTTAAGTTTTTCCCTTGCAGAACCTATCTTTAATTTTAAAAACGCTTCAGAAAATGAAGTTTATATTCTTGATGCTTCTGCAAGTATGGAGATGTTAAATAGCGATGGCTCTACTCGTTTAGAGAGTGCTAAAAAAGAAATTAGTGATTTAGTTGATAAAGCTAGTAATGGTTCTACATTTACTCTTGTAGTAAGTGATTCAAACTCTAGAACACTATGTCAAAATATCCAAGACAAAGATGTTTTTAACTCAATATTAAATAGAGTAGATATTGATTATAGTGAAAGTAGTTTAGAAAATGCTATTAGTTTAGCTCAATCAATCTCTTCGAATGGCAAAGGTAGTCATTTCTCTTTATTTACTGATAAAGAAGTAAAAATTGGCGAAGGTATAGAAACTTATAACGTTGCTGATACTAATAACAATTATGCAATTAGCGA
The DNA here is from genome assembly GCA_944368945.1 of uncultured Bacilli bacterium. Taxonomy (GTDB): domain Bacteria; phylum Bacillota_I; class Bacilli_A; order RFN20; family CAG-826; genus Onthovivens. Next base: position 6,095 of record CALVXH010000037.1, on the reverse strand, counting down.
TTTTAGAGTAAATAATTTTAAAGAAGAAGATGTGCCTTATGTTTTATATGAGGCTGATGTAGTTTCTTATAGTGAAGATGCTTCTTTAGAAGTTGAATTTTTCTTAGATGATAAGTCTATTGGAAAAGTTAGTAATGAAGTTAAACAAAACGAAGTAACAACATTTTCATTAAAACTTGAGAATGCAAATGATGCTTATACTAATTATTCTTCTTTAAAGGCTGTTATTAATAACGAAGACTATTTAAAAGAAGATAGTGAATATATTATTTATAATAGTGAAGATTTTGATACTACAGAAATTTTAATCGTATCTAATTCTCCATTCTATTTTGAATCAGTATTTAATGCTTTAAATAGCAATAATATTAAAATTGAATATCAAACTGTTACTCCAGCTATATATTCAATGTCAGCCGGAAGTGTTGGTTATGATATTGTCGTTTTCGATGGATATGCTCCTGAAGCATTACCAGTTGATAGTGCTGTATGGCTATTTAATTGTGGTGATTCAATTCCTAATTCTGGTTTTTATTTCCAAAAAGAATATACTGTAGCAGATCCAGGAATTAAAGCAAGTTATGCTAATAATAACGATGATCTTTTGTATCAAGAATTAACTAAAAATTTAGTTAAAAGAGATATCACAATTAAAACTTATCTTCGTTACACATTAAATTCAAAGTTTACAACAATTTTGTCCTATGACAATCTCCCATTTATCTTTGCAGGAAGAAATGGCTTTAATCAAAAAGAAATTGTCTTTAATTTTGATTTACATAATTCTAATTTCCCTCTTCTTGCAGATTTTATTATCTTAATGAGAAATTGTATTAGATACTCAAATCCTTCAATTTTAGATAAGTTTAACTATAAATCTCATGATGATGTAGTATTTACTTTCCCTGATACAGCATTAAGTTGTGAAATTACTACCCCATCAGGAACAAAAGATTATTTAAGCACTAGTGATTTACAAAGTTATACTTTAGATGAAGTAGGAACTTATTCAATTACAGTTGAACTTGCTAATAATAAAACTAGAAAAATAAATATATTTAGCTCATTTCCAGTTAATGAAAGAGTCCCTGTAAGTGTCGATGAAAATACTTATAGTATTATCATTAGTGCAGATGCTCCTAAAGCAGACTTCGTATTTAATGCTTTGTTATCTACCCTTATCGTTGCGTTAATTTTACTTTTAGCAGATTGGATGTTATATAGTCATGAACAATTTTAAATTTAATAACCCTTGGTTACTCTTTTTAATAATTCCTTTAGTTGCTATAACTATTGTTGGATTTTTTATGATGAAAAAAGAGAAGCGATATACAAAGAAAAATATCATCTCTTTTGCATTACATTTAGTAATATCTGTATTAATTTCAGTAGCATTTGCTGATCCATGTTACTTGGATATTAGTAAAGAAACTGACGTTTATGTGTTGGTTGATGCTTCTGCTAGTGAAAAAAGTTCCGTTGAAAGAATAGATAAAGCTATTAAAAATACAATAACTGAAGCTATGAAAACTCCAAATACAAAGGTTGGAGTTATTCCTTTTGCTAAAGAAGCAACGACTTTAGTAAATCTTGGAGGATCTTTTGATTCTCTTAACAATGTTTATAATGATGAATCATTTGATTATACTGCAACTAATTTAGAAAATGCTTTACTTTATACTGCTGAACAATTTAAGCCTGAAGCATATAAAAGAATAGTTTTAATTTCAGATGGATGTGAAACTGATGGCGAAGCAATTAATACAATTGAAACATTAATGGAAAGTGGAATTGTAGTTGATGTTATTAATTTAAAGGCAGACTTCCCAGTTGAAATTTCATTAACTGGTATAAATTATACCGATAACACTTATTTAAATAGAGAAGAAAGTGTAGAAGCCTTAATTAATGCTACAACTTCTTCAAATGTTACACTTTCTTTATATAAAGGCGATACGCTTATTGAATCTAGAGAGACTTATTTAGGTAGTGGATTAAATACAGTTTCTTTTGCTTTAGATACTTCTACAAGTGGTGAATTTGAATATAAAGTAGAAATAACTAAACAAGAGGGTTATACATTTAACGATACATTTATAGAAAATAACTCACGTTCCTTTGTTCAAAATGTATCTGGCGACTTTAATATTCTATTTTTAGGAAGTTCACAAAACGAATTAACTAAATTTGAAGAAATGGCAGGCTTACCTGAAGAAACTACAATTGATTCTTATATTAGTAAAAGCAGTGTTCCTTACACTTTAAATGATTTAATTGCTTATGATGAAATAGTTATTTCTAATGTTGATTTAACTACACTTAAAAACTATGAAAAATTCGTTTCTAACTTATATACAGCAGTTTCTGTTTATGGAAAATCATTATTCACATTTGATGCAACTTATGTTGGCAACACAAATGATTCATCTTTAGTTTTATATAATGATTTATTACCAGTTCAATATCAACCTGATGATACACGTGCTTTAGTTCTTGTTATTGATTCTTCTGGTTCTATGGAAGGAAATAACCTTACAATGGCACTTGAAGGCGCTAAAGAAGTTGTTGATAAATTAGATGTTAATGATTCAATTGCAGTTGTTACTTTTGAAACAAATGTAAATGTTCCTGTTACAATGACAACAATTAGAACTGAAGAGAAGCGTCAAGAAATCAAAGATAAGATTGATAGAATTAAAAATAATGGTGGTACCAATATGATTAATGGTCTTGATGAGGCTTATAAGCAAATTCAAGGAGTTACTGCTGAATATAAAGATATCATTACTTTAAGTGATGGACTTGCAGGTGATAATATTGAAGATTTGAAAAAATATGTCACTTCTATGAGTTTTTCAAACATTTCCACATCCTTTATTAACATTGGAGATAAAGAAGGTGAAGAACTTTTGAAGACACTTGCTAAGCTTGGAAATGGCCAATATCGTTATGTTGATTCTGAACTTGGTTTAAAAGATATTATAGTTGATACAATTGAACAAGAAGTTATTGATACAGTAATTGAAAAAGATTCACCTGTTATTTATCAATTGGCGAAGGATCCTTCTTTAGAAGGTGGAGTTTATAATAATCTTACTAATGTTGAAGGTTATAACTATTGCCGTATGAAAAGTGGAGCTAATACAGTTTTATCTGTTCAATATATTCATACAAATTCAGAAAATGAGCTTAGTGTTATTGCTATTCCTTTATATGCTTATTGGGATTTTGGAGCTGGTAAAGTTTCTTCATTTACTTCATCAATTGGTACAGATTGGACCGATAATTTTTGGAGTGCTACTTCTGGACAGACATTCTTTAAAAATATAGTTAATCAAAGTTTGCCATCTAGATATAATAAATCAATTTTAAATGTTGATTTTAAAGCTAATGGATCAACATCTGACATTGAAGTAACGCCTAATGTCGATACAAAAAATACCAAAGTTAGTGTAGAACTTACTTCATTAAATAGTAATGAAACTCAATCTTATGACTTAATTTATAATGGTAGTAGTTTTACATATAAACTTCCTACACCAACAGTTGGTTTTTATGAAGCAAAGATTAGTTTTTATAAGCTTAATGCAGATACTAATGAATATGATTTATTAGAAACAACTAATATAACTTATAGTTTTGATTATTCATCTGAATTTAATTTCTTTGATCAAAATGAAAACACATTATTAAATCAAATTGCTTCACAAACTGGTGGATCAATTTTAGCTGAAGATAATATACGTTTTGATATAAGTAATAACCAATTATCTGAATCAAGTTATATCTCTTTAATGTATTGGATTTTACTTGCAGCAGTTATTTTATTCTTAATTGATATCATTGTTAGAAAATCAATATTTAGAAAAAAAGAGAAAAAGGATAATTCATCTCAAGCCCCTGCTGATAACTATTTTTAATATTAGTATCTGAGCATTAATAAAAAGTTATTAAGATACAAAGTAGTATTAACTCTAATTTAGATTCTATTAAAGTAAATCTTATTAGGTGTATTACTATTTTGATTCTTAATGGCTTTATTTTTATAAATTGATATTTTTTATTTTTGAATATTAAAACATGTTTATAAAAACATATGGATAAATTTTATTAGAAATTGTAACTGATAAAGAACTGCCAGTAGTGATTGATATTGAAATAATTGATAAATCACTGTTATCAATACAATTTAGTGATTTTATTTTATAGTTAGGATACCTAATTTTTTATTTAGTTTTATAAAAGTTATTTTTAGCTAGATAATCTTTTAAAATGACTAAAATACTTTATTTTTGCGAAGAAAAAGCAAAAAAATAAAATAAAAGATAGTTTTATAAATATAAAAAATAAAAATCTAATTATATTAATGATTAATTAGAATTCTCTATGAGACCAGGTTTATTAATAAAAAATACTATGGCAATCTAAAATATCTGGACCTTCCTTATAACCAATTAAATAGCCTTTATTTATGATTGGTGTATTAAATGATTCGTTTTCTAAATCATAAGTTAATAAATAATCGTATGTTAAAGCTAAATTTGAAAATGATTTAGGTAATGACTTAAGAGTCGAAGAATCTAAAGATGTAACAAAAGGTGAAGTAGTAACTACCTTTAATATTTCTTCTTTGGAATTAAATTTAACCATCATTTGGAAATTATCGTTTTCATCTGTCAAAGCATAATTTAATGCATAATCACTTGGGAAATCGATTTTTAATGTAGTCTCTAAAGTAGAAAAATAGCTTTTGTCTGTTTTAATGTCAGCTTCTTTTGTTAAACTCATTGTAGAAAATAAGGTAAGTATTACCGCTACAATAATTCCTCCAATAAGATTCTTTTTACATCTAACAGTTTTCTTATAGAAAAAATAAGTGATAATAGAGGCAATAGGAAATATAAGCATTATTCCAAATATATAAGCATATTTAAGCATTAAAGTAGGGAATTCTTGGATTGGGGAATTAACTATTGCTATAGTCATAAATATAACTGCTAAATATGGAGATAAAATAGTAAAAATAAACAAAATTATTAATACATAGTAAATAGGTGTTTTAACTACTTTAGGTTTTCCATTACCTAGTAATGAAAGTAAAACTTTTTCTTTATCTGGAGTTAAGTCTTTTTTACTAACTGGGATTAATGTGTTATCAAAGAAAATATAGTAATATTCTTTATCTTGTAAAGTCTTTTTAACATCACTATATTTTTTATTAAATTCGAATGATGAAGTATCAGAAGTAACTTTTCCATAAAAGTTTTCTAAAGTAAAGTTATAAGTTATTGAAGCATTTGGAGTACTATTTAAACTTGATTGTACAGCGTTCTTATTTGTTAAAATAAGTCCAATTGTCGCTAATATAGGTATAGCAATTAATACAATAGGCACAACTATAAAAGCAATGTTAACATTACTAGTAAAAACATATATTAAACCTATAATTCCTAATATAAATATAATTATAAAAGGAATTAATGATCTTAAAATTAATGTTTTATTAGCTTTTAATAGAAATTCTTTGGTGTATTTTACTTGTCCCGTTAGAAAGATATTTTCATCCATAATAAAATTACCTCTATTTAATCTAACTCAAATTATATTATTTTTTTTCATAAAGTCTAATTTAATAAAGATAATCTTTTAAATGAAGTTATTAATTAAAGATAATATTTTAATGAAGATTACTAACATATTTATTAATATAGTTTGTTTAAGATGTAAATAATTATCAAACTTTTGATTAAAGTAATTCATTGATGTATTTTTACCCTTTACAAAAAAGCATGCTATGTGATAATAAAAGAAAAAGGGTGATTAATATGAGAAAATTATTTGCTTTTGGCTTTATTGCCGCTTGTTTAACTATATCGTGTTCTAGCACTTCCGACTATAAAAAAGGAGAGTTCTTTTCTTTAGAAGAATTATATAGTAATAAAACTTTAACTAGTGATGATATATTAAATATTTCTTATTGGAATAATAATGAAGTTGTCTATGACAAAGATAATAAAGAAGGGGCTGTCAGAAAACTATTTTATAACTGACGGCTCTTTTTTTATCAAAAAAAGGTCGAGGAATCGAACCTGGAC
>CALVXH010000036.1 GCA_944368945.1 uncultured Bacilli bacterium | reverse complement strand
AGATCGTGTTAAATGGGCTTTATCTAAAATGACCCAAAAGGAAAAAGAAGATGTTCTTTATAACTATATTAAAAATGATTCTAAAGAAAATAGACACATGGTAATTTTTAAATACGCTATGAAGAAAACATCTGATAAGGAAAAATATATTACCTATAAAATAAGAGATGTTATAGATAGCTATGAAAATTATTATGCTTTAATAGATAAAAATGATGAAAGACTTTTTGAGATAGTACCTCAATTCGCACCTATTGAAATTACTTTCCCATTTTTAGAAGAGTATTTTAAAGAAGGCAAAGTAAAAGAAACGTTCAAATTAATGTCAGACGCAATTATTTATTTGATGAAGAATAGTGAAGTCACTTTTAATGTATTCGCAGATAAATTATTAACATTTTATGTAAACCTCGCAAAATATATTAATGATGAAAAACTTGTTAAACTTACATATTTAGATTTAAGAAAAGCATTAAATCTCGCCCCTAACTTTAAAGAAAGAAGTTTAATTTACCGCAAGATGGTTTATGGCTATATCGATGAATCTTTGGAAATTGAAAAATTAAAAGATACCAAAGCGTTTTTCCAATTAGCTGATGATAAAACACTTGTTGAAGCAAGCAAAATAAGTGAAGTATTTTTGATTGATGCATTAAGTAAAAATGCTAAGACCAGTAAATTTTATAAGGATTTAATTAATGATTATGGTTTCTTACCTTGCTTATTATCATTAAAATCTCATGAATTATTCAATGCTAAAAAGTATGAAGAAGCAATTAACTTATTAATTGATTCTGAAAATAAATTAAAAGAGCAATATAAATATGAATTAAAAGATCCTTCAGCTTATATGCTTTTAGCTAATTCATATAAAGCTTTAGGCAAGCCTGAAGATGCTAAAAAAGAAATCTTTAGAGCATTTAAATTGAGCCCAAGTAAAAATTATTTATTAAAACTTAAAGAACTTGAATCTAAAGAAGAATATCAAAAAGATTTATTATCATCTTATTTAGACCTTAATGACTTAGAAGCATTAGAGTTATTATTTGAAGAAGGATATGATGGATTGGCTTTAAAAATAATTGATCATAATTATAATGGCAAATACGCATTATCATTACTTATGAAAAACTTTGATCACTTCAAGAATATTGATAAGGAAGTTTTAAAAGAAATTATTAATACAAAAATTAATGAAGCAATGGAAACAGGCTTTGCTATTAAATATTCTGATGTATTAAATTATGCAAAACTTGTTTATAGAGTTGATGGAAATAAGTGTGAGGCTATCAAAATATTAAAAATTTGGGGTCAAAAGTTTAAAAAGGATGATAAATTCGTTGATTTAATCGAAAAAGAAATAACCGCACTAGAAAAATAATGAAATATAGACGAGATAAATGAATAAATCTCGTCTATATTTTTATTCCTTTGCTATACTTATAAAAGAGGTAAGAATATGAGTGATTCCACAATTAGTTATGATCCAAAAGATTATTACGAAAAAGATTTAAAAGACCGTTTTAAGGAAAATGCTGAAAAGTATTTTGATGGTTTGAAAGCAAAAGCAAATGTTGATGTTGAGGCAAATAAATTAACATGCAATAAGATACAAAAAGAAGTAGAAATTAATAAAGCTGGACATGCAAAAATTAAAACTCAAAACTGTATTAAATTTCTTTTTATATCATTAATTGTTATTGCAACGATTATATTAATTGTTTCCTTAGTTTTTACTTTTTCACTTAATGATAGTAATATTGTTTTTCCTATTTTAATCGGAGCTTCTATTTTAATAATAATTGGATCATTATTATATATATTTTTAGTTTCTAATAAGAAAATTAAAAAGCTAAAAGCAATCGACGCTGAAAATGATAGAAGATTACAAAAACTTTGTGATGAAGCATACGCTCAGTTAAAACCTCTTAATGATATTTTTAATTATTATGATTTCAATAATATTGTTAAAAAAACTACTGATATATTTACATTAGATGATAATCTTGACCAATTAAAACTTTTAATGGTTCGTAATTGTTATGGGCTAACAAACGAACCTTCTAATAATGAGTCAATTCTTGGAGTTATGAGTGGCGATATAAAAACAAATCCTTTTATTAGAATTAAAGTTTTAGAAAAAACTATGTATAACAAAGTTTATACAGGCTCAATAGTTATTCATTGGAGTGAAAGGGTAAGTGATGGAAAAGGTGGATCTAGATATGTAACTAGAACTCAAACTTTGACTGCTACAATTTCTAAACCTGCCCCATTATTTAGTAATGCTACTTATACAATTTATGGAAATGAAGCAGCCCCTGATTTGGTATTTTCTAGACAACCAAGTGGATTAAAAATTAATTCGTCGGAAGATGATATTAAAAAATTTGTAAAAGATGGTGAGAAAAAACTTGAAAAGCTTACTCAAAAATCAATTAAAAAAGGTGGAACTTTCCAAGCATTAGCAAATAGTGAATTTGAATCTTTATTTGGAGCAATTAATAGAAATAACGAAACTCAGTTTAGATTATTATTTACCCCGTTAGCTCAACAAAACATGGTTGAATTAATCACAAAAAGTCCATATGGCGATGATTTTACTTTTTATAAGCAAAAAAAGATTAATATAGTATCATCAATACATAGTAGAAATGCTTTTAGTTTTAATGAAGAAGGTTTTAGAAAGATATATAGTTATCAAGAACTTAAAACAACATATATAAATACTGTTTGTGAATTATTTAAATCATTATATTTTGATTTAGCTCCTATATTATCTATACCTTTATATCAACAAACTGATGCTGGTATTTATGATATAAAGAGGAACTTCTTACAACATATATCTGATTATGATGCTGAATCATTAGTAAATTCAATGAATCCTTCAAAGTTTATGCCTGAGGAAGCATCAACTGCGCAAATTTTAAAAGTTAAATATGATAAAACAATTAAAAATGCTGATTTCTTCGAAGTTAATAGTTCATCATTTAAAACTATTAATCGAGTAGAATATGTCTCATTAATGGGTGGGGATGGTAGATTACATAATGTACCAGTTTATTGGGTTGAATATATTCCAGTTAACAAAAAGAGTATCGTTTCAATTAGAGATTATGGTGGAGGAGAAAGTGATTTTAATAATCTAAATAGTTCTCAAGAGTTTATAGATGAATATAAGAAAGCTTTCTCTTTCCCTATTAGATTTAAAAATTATATAGGTTTTTATGATAACGGGTGTTATAGTTATAATGATGATTATGATGATGAATTAACTACCATAATTAACAAAAGCATTTCATCAAAAGATAGGAGATAAAAATGGCTAATGAATTAGATGAATTAAATGGACCTGTAAATGAAGAGGGTTTAGACGTTAATGTTATACAAAAACAAATTCCAGTAAAAGTTGGAGTCGGATCTTTGATTTTTGAAATTTGTCTTTGGTGTTTAATTATTCCTGGATTAATTTTCTTATTTATGAAAATAAATGCTAGAACTTACCTAAGACAATTGCAACAAAAGATTCAACATGATGCTTCTCAAATTGATAACTATTTAGAACAAAGAGTGGTTATTTTGCAAAATGCTGCAAAATTATTAGATAAGGCAATTGATTTAGATAAAGACACATTAACTAAAATTGCAATGTATAGAAGTGGCAATAGAGGTGATGCAGATGCTTTAAGAAATGAAACCAATTCTAATATTGATAAACTTTTTGGACAAATTAATGTAGCTTTTGAACAATATCCAAATTTAAGAGCTCATGATGAAATTGAAGAATGCTTAAGACAAAATAGTTATCTTCAAAAAGAAATTACCGCAGCAAGAGAGTTATATAATGATACAGTTTATCGTTGGAATGCTGATATTCAAGCTTGGCCAACAAAAATGATTGTAGCTGCTAGATTAGGATATACAACACGTATCCCATTTACTGCAAGTAAAGAGATTAAAGAAAAAGCCAGAGGCACATTCTTTTAATTGACATAAAAATTATCAAATAAAAAACTATGCAAATTTGTTTTGCATAGTTTTTTATTTGTTGTATATTTTAAATTATTATGAACGATAAAAAGAGATTTTCCATAAAAGATGTATTTTACTTAAAGTCTATAAAAGTCCTAATTATATTTTTTATAATTCAAGTATTAATATTTTTATTAATATTTGGCTTATCTAATCGGCATTTAGTTGGTGCTATTAATGGAACCTTTGTTTCTGGGGCTATTGGTTTCGGTGTTGCCGGTCTTTCATTTACTAATAATCAGGGAATTTTTGATGTATTTCAAGTCGGATTTGAAAATCTTATTTCTGTGTCAAGGAAAAATGGCAAAAAGAAATATGACCTTTATGGGTTCAAAGAGACAAAATTAAACAAAAGAAATAGTAATAAATATATGCGGATTATTTATTTAATTGACGGGACTATTTTTTTAATAATTTCATTAATTTTATTTTTCTTATATTAGTAATTTTTTTATTTCAATTGAAACTATAATATTAAGATTGTATTAAGATTTAGCCTTTTGTTCACTATGTTTGCCATGTTTTATCTTAAATTGAATGAAAGTTTCATTTTTTGAAACGGTTTAATAGGAGGAACTATATGAAAAGAAGATTTAATTTATATTTATCGGGCTTTGGAATTCTTGCTTTGGCACTAACTGGTTGTCAACCAAGACATGATGATGTACCACCTAGTCCATCAGTAAATGTAGATGCACCAACAAAGACAATTACTTTATCAAGTGCATTTAAAAAGGAAGCAAGTTCAAATAAATATTTTTCATCAGAGCTTGTTAGAAGTGTTGGTGGAACACAAGAGTTTATTTCTGCAAATAGTAAGGCGGTATTAGAATCAGGGAAAAAAGCTAATTTGTTTGCTTATGAAGCAAAAGCTGGATCATCATTTGGTGTTACAGTAGTCGATAGCGAAGGCAAAGATGCAACATCAATCGTCGCTGATGATGGGACTATCACTGCACCTTCAGTCACTCAAAAGACAATATATGAAGTATATTTATTTGCTGGTAACGATACAAATAGAGTTAAAAAACCTCTTACTTTGACTGTAATTCCAGACGGCACTTTAGCATCTGATGAATATTTTGATTTTTCATCTTTAGGGAATGCTGAAAGAACAAAAATGACAGCGGAAGCTGAAAGGTACTTATTAAATAATGGGTTAGCACCAATCACATTCGTAGATGATGGCGGTTATCAATTATACAGTGATAGAGTTCATTCAGAATTCTTAGATGATAATAATTATATTACTGGTTATGGTTTTGGTATTTCTGATTATGGTACTATCACCAAAGAAATGGAAAAAGAACAGACCCCTGCATATAAATTGTTCTTACATTCCCAAGTTGATGCTACATCAGACACCGGAAGTTTTAACTATCTTGGATCTAATTCAGCCGCTGTTCAAACTTTCTATGATTATATTTCACAATATTACTTTAGAACTCTTGTCAACGAAAAAGGCAACGGATATGAATACACAAACGGATTATCAAGATTGGATGCGCCAATTGCGATAAACCCAGATGAAAATGGTGCAAGTGATACTTGGAAAGTTAAACTAAGAGTTGGTGGATCAACCGCTAATGAATCATTAGGTGTTACACCTGGATTCAATTTCAGAACAGCAACAACTGATTCTAAATTAAAAGCTTATGACAATAGGCCAATTCAATTAAAAGACTATCTAACACCATTTAAGTTGTTAGCTACCGCAAGCGTTGGCTGGTTCAGAGGAAGTGAACAAGCTGCTGAAACAACAGCCAATAGACAAATTAAAGGCTTTGCTGAGTATTACCAAAGTAGTGGAGATTTTACAGAACTTGAAAGTGATGAAGAATTTATGAAAAAAGTTGGGGTTAAGATTGACCCATCTGATAATTCCATTACAATTACTTTTAATGGTAAAATTACACCGGATTATGCTGAATATCAATTAAATGGATTATGGTGTAATCCAATTAGTGAAGAATTCGTTAAAGATCTTGGCGGTGGAGATGTTATTAAAGGCGCTAAAACTTATGGTAATGGTTCTAATGGTCTAACGCCAAAAGATACAATGCTATGTGTCGGACCATATTACACAATGACTTATGAGTCCAAGAAAACAGTTGCTTATGCTAAAAATGAATCTTGGCCATTAAAGAAAGATAATTATGGAAGAGATTTATACCAAATTAAAGGGTTCCATTTAAATATCAACTCTGCTTTAGCTACAGATGAAAATACAACTATCAAAATGTTTGAACAAGGCTTAACAGATTCTTCTAATATTCCTTCAGATTATTGGAATAAATATGCAACCTCACCTTTAAGAAAGAAAGTCCCAGGTTCTGGCTATTTCCCAATTTACTTTATTAATACATTTGATAAGCGTTCTTGGGAAGAAATGTTCGGAAGTATAGGAACTGATTGGGAAGTTAAACCAATATTATCTAATGAGAATTTCTATAAAGGTTTAATTGTAGGCATTGATAGAAATACAATTGCAGATTATTACCATTCAGGTGCTGGTTATGGAATTCACGAACCAACAACAAGAGTTTCTCCAAAATCATCTACTGCTTATAATGACTCTGATGAACATAAAGCAGTAATGGAAGAAGTCTTTGGAAGTACTATGGATGAAGAGAATTTCTCTCAATGGAAAAACAACGCTGCTGATTATTTCGAAGCTGCGATTAAAGAAGAATTAGATGCCGGACATTATAGTTTAGGCACTTCAAGTAATCCAACAGTTGTAACTATGAAATTAGTATCAACTGATGATCCAACTCGTCAATATTGTGATAATGTTATTTTCTCAGGTTGGGAATCTGCATTTGAATTAGCAGTACAATCACATATTAATAATGAAGGAGTAAATGATTGGGTTGATCCAACTACAAAGAAACCTCTTATTACGTTAGATGTTTCTGCAGATAATGCTTCAATGAGTTTAGGAGATACTGCATTACAAAACATGATTCTTTACGAAGGAGTTAAAGTTGGAAAATATGATGGACAAACAGTATTTAGAGTTACTGGAAATGGTCTCGATGCATTCAACAATATGAATAAATATATGAGTAATGACTCATCTGGATTTACACTTAATTATGGTGTTAATACTGGAATTCCAACAGGTGATATCTCATATGATGATAAATACTGGTCATTTGATGCTTTATGGGGAGCTGCTAATGGTGGTGTTTTAACAGATGAAATTGGTGCACAAGCTAATCTCTTCTCATTTGATTCAAATGGTGCTGATATCTCAGGTGATACTAAGACTAAATTAACTGTAACAATGCCAGTTGATGTTAATACAAAATATGTTTCTAATATTAAAGTATATAGAGATGAAATTGATTTAACTACTGGTGTTGAAGAATACAAGTTAACAAATGCTAAAGTAGAAAATGGTTCTGTTACAATTGAATTTGACGGAAATTCATTAATCCCTGGCGCATTATTAGGAGAAGATTATGCAGCATACACATATATTGACTTCATGTTTGAATATGATGTCACTATAAATGGTGAAGTTACTACACAATCTACAGGTGGTTATTTCTTAGTCGAAAATACTAAATAACTTTTAAAATAATAAATTAAATGATAATATAACCCTATTAACGTAGGGTTATATTTATGTAAAGAGGTGTAATTATGACAAAGTATGTTATCAAAAGGCTTTTACTAGCTTTGTTAACTACCTTTATTGTCCTTTCTTTGACGTACATACTGATATCATGTTTGAAAACAGAAAAAGCATTTTTGCCTAGCCAGGGTCAAATTTATGCATATTATATGGACCAAGTCAATAGAGGATTCTTGGTGGTTAGACAATACGAAGATCCTTCACTTGGAAGTTTGTTAGATACGGTAACGCTTCCACTAAATGGTAGAGATGTTACTTATTATTTCTATCAAACGCCTGTAATGGTTAGATATCGGAATTGGCTTTCTGGAATTTTAACCAGATGGGATTGGGGAGTATCTCAAGCGTTCGAAATTGGTCGATCTAATGTAGACATTTTGATGTCTAGATTACCAACTACAATTGGAATTAATATTATTAGTGTAATTGTATCAGTCCCGATTGGAATTGGCTTAGGCGTGATTTGTGCTTTAAAAAAAGGTTCCGTATTCGACAACGTAATGCAAGTTGTTATTATGGCGTTTATATCAATTCCAAGTTTCGTTTTAATTTCATATTTAATTGCTATTGCTTATAACACTGGAAGTTTGCCACCATATTGGCCACAAGCAACAGACCCTACATCTAAAAAAGTACTTGCTTATGTTGTTCCAGTTATTGCTTTAGCTTCAGGCTCTTTATTCGGCTATGCTAGATTTGTAAGAGCTGAATTATGTGAAGTTCTTGAATCTGACTATTTATTATTAGCTAGAACTAAAGGTTTAACAAAACGACAAGCTATTATTAGACACGCGTTTAGAAACTCAATGGTCCCTGTCTTGCCTTCAATAGTTAGTGAATTTATTGCTATTTTAGGTGGCAGTATGATTTTAGAGAACCTCTATCAAATTCCTGGTGTTGGACAATTATATATGGCAGCTTTTAATAGTAAAGATTACTCACTATTAATGACTGATATGGCCTTTTATACCATTATAGGTATGCTTTCCGGCATAGTCGTTGATTTATCATATGGATTTATTGATCCTAGAATTAGAATGGGGGCAAAGAAATAGTATGGATAATTTTTTAATTCACGATGGAACTGGAAAACAAGTTTCAATTAACGAAAAAGACTTTGATTTTGTTCAAAATGACGCAAAAATCCATGATTTAAAATTAAAAAGCAAACCAACAACCTATTTTAAAGATTCTTTAAAAAGATTCTTCAAATCGAAATCCTCTGTTGTTGGAGGGGTTATTGTAGGTGCTTTATTACTATTTGCATTTATTGTTCCTCTTTGTACTCCTGAAGAAGGTGTATATAACACAGCTAATGGTGCTGGAGGAACACCTGCTGAAACATTCTTGCCACCTAAATTATTTCCAAGTGGAACTGGATTTTGGGATGGTACTTTAAAAAGAAACGATATTTTATTTGACAACGAAACAAAAACACCAGTTAGTTACACTGAAGGCACTTATTTTGATTTAAAAACTTATGACAAAATAGTTGATAATGTATCTAGTCAATATGGTGAAGGTGGTTTTGTTAATGTATTTTGCTCTTCACATAATTTAGATGCTAATTTTTATTCATTACCAATTGATTTCTATACTAATCTTGATTACTCTTTAGAAATTAGTCTTGATTCTGTAGAAAAAAGCGGATATGAATTTGTTGGCTACAAGTTGTCACTTTACGATGGAACTAATAAATATTACTTAATAGGAAGTGAAAGTGAGTTCTCAAAAGAGGAACATGTCACAATTAATAATGTATTTGAAGAACTAAAAGCTGAAAATTATAGTTTTGGTGAAAACTTAAATGCAAGATTATACTTTGAAGTCTCAAAATCTAATAATCTTATTGGATTTATGCCTCTTAAATCTGTTGAAATTAAATCTAACTCGGATGATACAGAATATAATAATGTTCTAAGCTTAATTTCATTTAAAGATGGAAATTCAGTAATGCTCCGTGAAAATACAAGTATTGGATATTGGACTGGAGATTTTGGCAAAGTCGCAAACAATGTCAAATTAACATATTGTTCATTTACTTATGATAAATACGAAGATGTTTATGGAAAAAGACAAATTGAACTTGGAAGTAGAGAAATTCTTGTTTATGAAATTAATGGAAGTTTACAAGTAAATTTTGCTACTACAGGATTAAATGCAACTTCTGATAAAGAAGTTTTAAAAGAAAGATTCAAAATTTTAAATGATGATTGTCCAATTGTTGAAGTTGTCGAACAAGTTGGAAACGCTACCTATAATAGTGTTACTGGAAGATATTCGAATTTTACCTTAAAGGTAATTGTTTATAATTACAGAATGCTTGGCTATAAGAGTATGCCATTCTTCGTATTTGGAACAAACAAAACAGGTCAAGATTATTTTAAACTTTTATTTACAGGCTTAAGATTCTCATTCTTCTTAGCAATCGGCGTTAGTATTGTTAATATCGCAATTGGATTAATATGGGGTTCAATTTCTGGATATTTTGGTGGTTGGACTGACATTTTAATGGAAAGATTTTGTGATATTATTAGTGGTTTACCATTAACTGTTATTATTACTCTTTGTATTTTATATGGACAAGAATATAACTGGGGAAGTGGTTCTTCTGATGTTATTGCTTTAATGCTTGCATTATTTATGACAGGCTGGATGGGA
Organism: uncultured Bacilli bacterium; assembly: GCA_944368945.1. Classification (GTDB taxonomy): domain Bacteria; phylum Bacillota_I; class Bacilli_A; order RFN20; family CAG-826; genus Onthovivens. The sequence continues at coordinate 4,705 of CALVXH010000036.1, read as the reverse complement.
GTTGCTCATCAAACAAGAACACAATTTTACAGATTTAAAGGTAGAGAATATGTTCTTGCATCAAGAACATTAGGAGCAAAGGATTCTAGATTAATCTTTAAACATATTCTTCCTAATGCTGCAGGAACAATTATTACTGGTTCAGTTTTAATTATTCCAGGCGTTATTTATACCGAAGCAAGTATTGCATATCTTGGATTAGGATTGAAAAATAAGACATTATTTGGTGTTTTACTTTCTCAAGCAAATGCATATTATCAAGGCGAAAATTCATTCTTGTTATTTATTCCAACATTTATAATGATGCTTTTATTAATTTCGTTTAACTTATTTGGCAATGGTTTACGTGATGCCTTCAACCCACAATTGAAAGGAAGTGAATAATTTATGACACAAGAAAAAGAAAAAGTATTGCAAGTAAAAGATTTAGTCATTTCTTTTAAAACAGATCGTGGAATTGTTCATGCAGTTAGAGGTGTTACATTCGATTTATATAAAGGTGAAACACTTTGTATTGTTGGAGAAAGTGGAAGCGGAAAATCTGTTACCAATAAAGCTATAATGGGAATTAGCGCAAAAAATGCCATTATTGAACATGGACAAATACTTTATGAAGGTGAAGATTTAGTTAGAGTTAGTGAAGAGGAATTCCATAGAATTAGAGGAAAAAAGATTGGAATGATATTCCAAGATCCTCTTTCAGCTTTAAATCCTGTTATGAGAATAGGTAAACAAATTACCGAGGCAACATTAGTAAATAAAAATGTTTTAAAAAGAAAATATAGTTCGTTAATTGCAAATGAATTAACTGCTTATAGAAATAACAAGGCTAATACTGAATATAATTTTAGACAAATCGAGTCCGAGATTGATAAAAACAAGACAATTATTGAAAAATATTCATTGGCTGAAAAGAAACTTTCTAAATTAAATAAAGAAAATAATACTGAAAAAGAAGATAAAGAGTATAACGAATTAATAAAAACCATCAGCGAGCTTAAAACTGAATTTGATGATTATAAGACAAATGTTCAAGTTATCGTTGATGAAAATATTAAAAAGTTTACTTCAAGAATTGAAAAATATTCTTCTTTAACTAGTTTTAAAGATGATCTTGATAAGCAAATTAATGACAATAATATTGAAAAAGCAAAGTTGCATCTTGCTGTATTTGAAAATCCAGATTTTCTTATAACTTCAGACAATATTATTGAAGAATTGAAAAAACACAATGATATGCTTAAATTATTGGCAGAATCATATAAAAAAGAATATAAACTTTGCAAAAAGCCATTAAAAATTAAGTTTAAGTTATCAAAAAAGAATGCAAAAAAAGAAGTTAGCACTTATGCTAAAGATATTAAAAAAGAACATCATCAAAAGTTAAAAGAACTACATTCTCAATATTCAAATTTGACTGAAGAACTTAAAAAATATCGTGCTTCTTTAAGCAAAGATAAATTAAATGCAATTGATGAAGTTGTTTCATATAATAAAAATCTTGAAAAGCAAAAAGAAAAGCAAAGCAAAAAGTATAAAGAAATTAATATCTCTAAAACTACTCAAAAGGTAAGTGAATTTAAAGAATTACCTGACTACAAATATGCTGAATTATTAAAGAAAGAAAAAGAAATTCTTGATGGCATAAATGCTGAAGAAAAAGATTACACTAATAAAACAAAAATTACTAAGTCAGAAGCTAAAAAGATGGCTATTGATGTAATGCGTGAAGTTGGTATCCCAATGCCAGAAAAAAGATTTAGACAATATCCATTTGAATTTTCTGGTGGTATGAGACAAAGAATCGTCATTGCAATTGCTCTTACAGCAAATCCTGAAATTCTTATTTGTGATGAACCTACTACAGCTTTAGATGTTACTATTCAATCTCAAATCTTAGAGTTAATTAATAGATTAAAGAAACAAAGAAATCTTAGTTGTATTTTTATTACTCATGATTTAGGTGTTGTTGCTAATATGGCTGATAGAGTAGCAGTTATGTATGCTGGTAAAATTGTTGAATATGGACTTGCTGATGAAGTTTTCTTTAACCCAAAGCACCCTTACACATGGGCATTATTATCTTCAATTCCTGATATAGATAGTAAAGAAAAACTTGAAGCTATTCCAGGAACACCACCTGATATGATTTATCCACCAAAAGGAGACGCATTTGCTTTAAGAAGCAAATATGCAATGTCTATTGACTTTAAATATGAACCTCCATTTTTCAAGGTCAGTGACACACACTATGCTGCAACATGGCTACTATGTCCTGGTGCTCCTAAAGTAGAAATGCCACAAATTGTTTCAACAAGAATTAAAAATGCGTTAAAAGAACGTAGCCAAACTAACAATGAAGAGAAAGGAGACTAATATGAAGTTATTTGATAAAAAAGATAAAAAAGAAAACAATATTACTCCTGAAAAACTTATTTCTAGTAACCTTGATGCTTATCAAGATACGCAATCATTAAACGTAAAAATTTCAAAAGATAGCGATGACAATGATGAACAATTAGGTGTTCTTACTAATGAAATAGAAAATTCTAAAAACGTTGAAGAAGATTTAGATAAGATAAAATCAAAGTGCAAATTCAAAAGCGAGTATGTTGATAATGATATTATTCTCAGCGTTAATCATTTAAAACAATATTTCTTTTTTGGATCAGGACCTGGAAAGTATAAACTTAAGGCGGTCCATGATGTTTCGTTCCAGCTCAAAAAAGGTGAATGCTTTGGACTTGTTGGTGAATCAGGTTGTGGTAAAACAACTACAGGTCGTTCTATAATTAGACTTTATAATATAACAAGTGGTTCTATATATTATAAGGGATATAGAATTGGTGCTGGGGATAGATGGAATCAAAAAGAAATAAAATATACTAAAATTCGTTATAAAATGCGTGTTAAGGAGCTTAAGAAGCAACTTAAAGAAGGAAAAATCGACTCTGCCACTTATCATAAGGAATTAAATGAAGCTACTAAGTATAAAAATGATGTTGTTTTAGTTCAAAAAGCAAAAATATCTCAAATTCATAAAGATGATGCAAATGCTGGTAAGATTGGCTGTAACGATTATGAGATTCAAAAAGTTAAAGTTGAAATTGCTGAAGCGAAAAAAAGAAACGATATTAAAAAAGAGAACATTTTAAAGGGCAAACTAGAGGAATTAAAAGATTCTAATCATCCACTTATGAGTGAGATTCAAATGATTTTCCAAGACCCTGTTGATTCATTGGATCCACGTATGACTGTTGAAAGTATTATTAGTGAAGGATTACAAATTAGAGGTTTTAAAAATAAGGCTGAGAATCATAAAAAAGTTGTCCAAGTTCTTGAAAGGGTTGGATTAATTGAAGACTATGCTAATAGATATCCTCATGAATTTAGTGGTGGTCAACGCCAAAGAATCGGTATTGCTCGTGCACTTGTTATGAATCCAAAACTCTTAATTTGTGATGAGCCAATTTCTGCACTTGATGTATCAATTAGAGCGCAAATCATTAATCTTTTAAACGATTTAAAAGAAGAAATGCATCTATCAATTCTTTTTATCGCACATGATTTATCAGTTGTTAAATATTTCTGTGATAGAATTGCTGTTATGTATTTTGGAGAAATTGTTGAATTAGCATCAAGTGATGAATTATTTAAACATCCATTACATCCATATACTAAGAGTTTATTAAGTGCTATTCCTAAACCAAATCCATATACAGAAAAGAAGCGTAAAAGAATTGTTTATAATCCTCAATTAGTACATGATTATTCAGTTGAGAAACCTTCTTTTGTTGAAATCATTCCTGGGCATTTTGTATTAGCAAATAGCAAGGAAATTGAAGAATACAAAAAAGAAATAGCCAATATTGATAGTCATAAATTTGATACAAATCCACTCTATGAGGAAGAAACTAAACTTGATGAAACTAGTAAAGTTAGTAATCAAACTATAGAAGAAGAATCAACCATTCTTGAATCTCAAGAAGAAGTACAAGAAGAAATGGAAAAGGTTGAAACTTCAGCTACTAATGAAACATCCATAGAGGAAGTAGAGATTAAGATTGATGAAAATCTTAGTTTAGAAAGTACTTCTGAGAGTGTCGAAGAAGCTTCAAGTTTACGAAACAGCGAAGAAAAAGTAATTAAAAGCGATGCAAAGATTTCATCACCATTAATGACAATTGAAGAAGTATTAGAAGCACGTAAACTAAAAAAGAAAAATAAAGAAAGAAATGACGATTATAAAAAGGTTTACCATCTTAAGAAAGTAGATAATAAATGGGAAATTATTTTAAAGGAAGGTAAAAAAGTAATTAAAACTTTTGATACTAAAGAAGAAGCTTTAAAATATGGAAAAGCTTTAGCAAAATCTCAAGATGGTACATTACTAGTTCATGCTTCTAAAGGTAAGAACAAAGGTAAATTTCAAAAGCTCTAATTAGGAGGAATGATTAATTTCCTCCTTTTTATATGTCAAAGATCACTATGTTAGTCGATTCTATCCTACTAAGCAAAATAAAGTACTTTATACGTATAACAGATGGTATATTATAATTTTTCCATTTTTATTAAAAAATTATTTTTTATTTTTGAAAGTCGTATCTTTTCTATTGGTAAATAAATTTTTGGTGAAGTGTAAAGTTAAATTCAACTTTAAAGGGTTTCGAGAAAATAATTGATTTTTTTCTTTCAGAAATAATTA
>CALVXH010000035.1 GCA_944368945.1 uncultured Bacilli bacterium | reverse complement strand
CTTATATAATACAAAAAGGAGGTCTGACAGACTAAAAGCCGCATTTGCTTATGAACCTGCATTTAGTTTGTCAGTTGACGAAATAAAATATTTTCTTCTTTGCTAAAGTCAAAATAATTAACTATGTCTAATATATTTAGTAAAAAAATGATATAATAACTTGCACGAGATAAGAATTTACCATTGTGTTTCGCAATGATGGATGGGTAGATAGGATTTCTATGCATTTGTATTAATTGTTTCAAGCTTTATTTGTTATGAATACTTTTGTGTAATATATTTCGCATAAAGAGTTACCTCGTGCTTTTTATTATGAAATTAACTGAAGTTAAATATTTATCAGACCTACCGATTTATTTTAGGATGTCAAAGAAAAAATTTAATTTTCTTCTGTATTGTGTTCACATTGAATCAAACTATGATGAACGTTCGATACCAAAAAAGAATGGAGATAAAAGAATTATTGATGTCCCTAATAAATATCTTCATTACATGCAATCAATTATTGCAAAAGATCTTAACGAGTTGATTAATAAAAAAGATATTTATGCACATGGATTTATTAAAGGAAAATCTATTTTTAGTAATGCACGAAAGCATGTTCACAAAAAAGTAATTATCAACATTGATTTAGAAAATTTTTTTGGAAGTTTTAACTTTGGTAGAATCTTGGGATTTTTAAAGAAAAATAAATTTTTACTTTTTGATGACAAGACAGCAGTTGTTCTCACAAGATTGATGTGTTATAAAAATTCTTTACCCCAAGGAGCGCCTTCATCTCCAATAATGAGTAATCTTATTTGTAATAAATTAGATTTTGATATACATAATTTGTCTAAACGTTTTCACTTAACATTTACTAGATATGCTGATGACATGACGTTTTCTACTAATTGGTCAAAGTTCGACAATGATATGTATAAGATATTTTTAGAGGAACTTAAGCAAATAATACATGATGCTGGTTTCAAATTAAACGATAAAAAAACTAGAATTTCATTTTCTCATTCGAGACAAGAGGTTACAGGTTTAATTACTAATAGTAAAGTGAATGTAAATAGAAATTTTTATAAAGTCACTAGAGCTATGGTTAATAAGTATTACTTTATGAAAAACGATGAAAATAAAATTAAGATGGGGAAAATTATTCAAGGAAGGCTATCATTTATAGTTGATATTTATAAGAAAAGTAATCAATATAAATCGCAATCAAAATCACCTAATAATAGTGGTGAATCAAGAGAGGAACTGCTAAAAAGATTTAATTTTTATAATCGCTTTTTAAATAATAGCAAACCTGTTATTTTTACTGAAGGTAAAACAGATAAGTTTTACCTTATTGCTACTTTAAAGAAATTTTACAAAGAATTCCCAAAACTAATTTCTGTGGCTGAAGATGGTTTTTTTAAGTTAAATGTTGAGTTCAAATCGGCGAGCAAATATATTCTGAATAGTGGCGGATTTGGTGAGCTAAATTCAATTATTCAAAAGCTTAATAGATCTTATTTTGATAAGTATCTTAAAGACAAAAATAATAATTTTGTTTTTTCTGAATTTCCAATTATTTTTTTATATGATAGGGAAAACAATATAAAAAGTAATGCTTTATCAATTTTAGAAAACAAGAAAACAAACCTTTTTAAAAAAGGCGAAGTTAAAAATTTATTTGATGATTCAATTGGAAATTATGTTGAAGTCGACTCCCAAAAGCTTTCATACGCAATGACGTTGCCGTTAGTTGATGGCCTTGATGATACGCAGATAATTAAAAGCGAAGATAAGAAAGGGAAAGTTACATATAAATATAATTATGAGATTGAAGATCTTTTTAGCAAAGAGTTTTTAAGTTCATCTTTTAATGGAAAAAAGTTCAATAGAAATGGTGATATAGGTGAGGATGAAATTAATAAGAATGGCTTTTCTTTATATATTTATAATAATTGGCAAAATATTCCGGATAAAGAATTTGATAATTTTAAAAAATTACTAGAAAATATTTCAAAGTTGATAAAATAATATCTTTTGAAAAATTAATAAAACCGATTATAAAAATATTCCGGAAGTATTTTTAAAAGCAAATAATTTAGAAGTATATGAATATCTAGTTGAAACTTATAATGAAATTGAAAAAGATTTTTTCTTCAAAAGAATTTGCATAAGAAATATGAAATAAATAATGTATTATGATTAAAAAAGAATCTATAAGGAAAAAGTTTGAAGACGAAATAGTATTTAATCTTTTTTAAAAGTATTAATTAATTCTGTGGGAAGGTTTTAATTCGTTACGATATCGCAGTTTCAACATTATATAAAGAAGCTTTTAAAATATAGAAGGAAACGTATTTAAAATGAACAATCTGTTCTATAAAAAAATAAATAATTTTGATTTTACTAGAATATATTAATTTGATATTTAAAAAAATTGGAAATTTTGTTCATATGAAGAATATAAAAGCATGATTGATTTTAGAAAGACTGAGCATTAAAAGATATTATTAATCTTAAAAATAAAAAGCCAAAGATATATTTTGAAAAATATAAGTTTTTTTCTGCTATATGTTTAATAAATCATAGATTTGATAATTTTATATCTTTTTAATAAAAATCTGCAAAATCCCCGTATTTTTATCATTTTAAAAAACAAAACAATTATTATAAATATTTTAAAAAACGGAAATAAATTAAATAACTAAATGTTGTACTTATAATTCGCGATATTAATAAAAATTATTTTTTAAAATGAATTTTTAGCAGTAATCGTTTTTATATAAGAAAAAAAGAAATAATTTAGTTAATGATATGTTGTACATATAAGCAACAATCTTAATTTGTGAAGAAATTTATTCTTTATTATCAGATTTAAAACTATCATTTCGTTATTTTATTAATAAAATTTTTAGTGTAAAAAAATTACATAATACTTGCAATATAATTACATTAAGTAAATAATTTAAGAAAGGAGGGCTTATGTTTAAGGAATTTAAAGTAAAAAACTTTAGAAGTTTTAGTGACTGGGTGAGTTTTAATTTTGATGAAATTAGAGATTATGGTTTTAATACAAAATGCATTAAAAATGGTTTGATTAATAAAGCAGTATTATATGGAGCAAATAGTAGCGGCAAAAGCAATTTAGGCTTTGCAATTATGGATATATCAACACATTTATTTGATGGTGTAAATAAATTATTACCATATAAATATTTCTTAAGTCTAGATTCTACAGAAAGCGAAGCTACCTTTGTTTACATTTTTAAATTTGATGATGATATTATTGAATACACTTATAAAAAGGATTCTAATAGAAAACTTACTTTTGAAGAAATAAAAGAAAATGGAAAATTATCTTTTCAATATAATTATGTGACTAAAAAAATTATTAATGAACTAAGCGACACAGCAAGTTTAAAATATGAAAATAATTCATCTAATTTTTCGATGGTTAAGTTTATATATAATAACTCTGATTTATCAGAAAAATCTGCAATTAAACGTATAGTTGATTTCGCTGCAAATATGTTATGGTTTAGATCTGTTAGAAACTTTGAATTCATCACTGCTAATGTCACGATTGAAGATATAAGTGATTATATAATTTCCAATGATTTAGTCGGCCAATTGCAGAGTTTTTTTGGCAAAAACAAACTAAATTACGATTTAAGTATCGAAGATAATTTTGGCAAGAAGGTTATTGTTGCTAAGTATAAAAATGGTATGGCACCACTTGCCGAAGTTGCTTCAACTGGCACAATGTCATTATGGCTATACTTCTATTGGACGCATAAAAATAATAAAATATCTTTCCTTTTTATTGATGAATTTGATGCTTTTTATCATTTTGATTTAGCAAAGGAGATTTTAAACAATATTATCGAAAATGATTCATTTCAATCTATACTAACAACACACAATACATACATTTGCAATAATGAATTATTGAGACCTGATTGTTATTTTATGATTCAAAATAATGTAATAAAAAATTTTCCAAATAGAACACAAAAAGCACTAAGACAAGGACATAACCTTGAAAAAATGATGCTTAGTGGGGAGTTTGATGAGTAAGAAAATATTGTTTTTAGTTGAAGGTAAAAAGGCTGAATATGATGCTATAAAAACAATTGCAAAAAATATGTTCAACTTAATTGATGAAAATTATGAAGTCTATTCCTATAATTCTTCAATTTATGAGTTATACGATGAACTTAATCGTGATAGTGACTTAGATTTAATTGGGTTATTGATTGAAAAGCGATTAATTTCTCTTAGCTATAACGAAACTAGAAATGATATTTTCTCACAAATTTATCTTGTTTTTGATTTTGAACCTCATTATCAAAAATATAGTGATGACAAAATTATAGAATTATTAAACTTTTTTAACGAAGAAACTGAAAATGGAAAACTGTATATTAATTATCCAATGTTTGAAGCAGCATTTTATATTGATGATTACAAACATCCTAAGTACTTTTTTAAATGTATAGAAATTGAGAATTGTAAAGGCTCAATATTTAAAAAAGAAGTTAAAAGGATAACTTGTTTAATAAATGATAAAAAACATATTGACTGGACATTTTCAAAAAAAGAAAATTTATTGTGTAGTGTTAAGTGGAATTTTGAAATCCAAAAGAAGTTAACAAACAAAGATGATAATAGAGAAATTGATTATGGTTTAATCTTAGAAAAAGAGATTGAAATGAAAAATAAGTATAATAAAATTATTGTTCTATCGACTTTTGTACTAATTATATTTGATTTTAAACCAGATATTGTTAAAGAACTTCTTATTAACTAATTTTGCAATGCTCTTATATTATTATTTTTGCTGAAAGAGAACATAACATCGGTTGAAAATGATGTAAAAGCAAAAACTTAGGTAAGTAAAAGGAATTTATTTGATTATGATAAATAAAAAATTACAAGCGTTTATGAAAACTTATCCAGATTCAACACTTTACAAAAATCGTGTACCACTTAGTAGTTATAGTTTTGAAAGAAAGTTTGTAGAGTCTATTAAAGCTACTCAAGAATTAGAAAGTTTTATTAGAACATTATATAAGTCAAAGTTTAAAAATAAATCATCTTCAAGTATTAAGGCTATGTTTAATGTTTTATATAAAGATGAAGATAAAAAACTTAAAGATCTTTGCAATATAGTTTTTTTAGCAAGGAATTATATGGTTCATCAAATATTTAAAGATGATATAAACGATTCGGATAGAAATCTTATATTAGATATCGTTTATAATGGTTCATATGATATTTATGATGAATTAAAAGAAAAATATAGAACACTATTAAGTTAATTATAACTTTAAAAGTTAAGGCATTAAAATATTAGTTACCTATGCAATATGAGATAATTGAAAAATATAAAAATCTAGATTTAGAAATAGATATTATAAAATTACAATTTCATCTCTATTTGCTAATGATTGTCTATTGATATTTTAATATTTAATTCCATTTTTATGTTATAAGTGTGCAAAACTAATATTTTTTATGCTTTTTAAAAATTTTTTTAAATGGAAATAAATTAAATATTTAAATGTTGTACTAATAATTCGCGATATTAATAAATGAATAGAATCGTTTATTAAAGTGATCTTTGACAACATTTTATTTACTTAATTTGTTTATAAAAATATAACTATGGATTATTAAATAAACAATACATTTAATATAACACGATTATTAATAGGATGATTTAATAGCATTGATAATTAATATCTTTATACATATATTAAGTTCCATAATAATTCATACAAATGAATTTTATTAAGTTGGCGTATGATTTAGATGTTTTTAAAAAGAACATTCAAAGCCCACCCATTAATAGAGAAAAAATGAAAAAAGATTTTTATGAAGCAGGTGCTGATAAAATTATAGAAATTATAGCTGATGACTGTATTGAATGTTTCTTTTTGAAAGATATTGAAGGAGTTAAGAAATTCCTGAAACTTGGAGCAAAATACAAAGTTCCAAATAAAAAAGGCCTTGATTTTATTAAACAAATGTTTAAAGACGGAAATAGAATTTATTATAAAGGCGCGAAGGTAGAAGGATTAGCAAAGGCACTTAATATAAATTTAATCTTATCTCAAATTTGTTATCAAATCTCACAACTATGTGATGAATTTGGATATAATTGTCAAAGAAATAAATGTAATGTTAAATAATAGTTGAGTAGAAATCTTTAAAAAGATTCTTTGTATTTATGTCATTTTTACTAAATTTATTTATTGCTTAAATTGTGAGTGATAATATAAATCTATGGATAATAAAGATGAAATAATTAAAAAACTTGTAGATGAAAATGAATACCTCAAAGGATTATTAAAGGCTAATAACATACTTTATGTTGCTAAAAAGTATGTAGAAGATATAAAACTTTCTACGAGCGAAAAGCTTAATCTATATCAAGAATACTTTGCTTTTCGAAAATCGCCTATTAGAAAAATTTCTTTTTATAATGAAAAATATTATTCATTTATTGTTTGTAATAATTTTTATAAGAATAATTTATGTAATAGAATAAATAATTCTAAATATGATTGCTTGAAGTGCCAAAATCAAGATTTTGTTTCATTCGATGAACATGAATTAATTAGACATCTAAAAGGTGAAATTGCTTATAGTGGCTATTTAAACTTACCTAATGATGAAACTAAGCTATTAGCTTTATTAATTAAGGATATAGATTATAAATATATTGCAACAGCTTTTAAAAAAGTTGCTTATAGTTATGGCATAGAAGTAACTTTTTTAAAAGGTTTAGAAGAAAACGAAATTTATATTTATCTCTTTTTTGAAATAGCAGTTAAATTAACTATCGCACGTAAAGTAGGCCAATTTTTACTTGATGAAATGTTTAATAAAAGTAATTTAAAATTAAATCTATCTCTTTATAATTCATTAATTCCTAATAGTGATTATGAATCAAATAATATAGGTAGTATAGTTCCTTTTCCTTTATCAATGATGCTAAATAAAAGTGGCGAAACATTAATGCTAGATGAAAACTTTTTGCCTTATAAAAATCAGTTTGCTTATTTAAAAACCGTGCAAAAAGTAGATATTTCCAAAATTAACTATATTATTAGTAAACTTAATGAAGTTAATGAAAATGATAATAAAGGCCTTTTTAAAAATTTTTGTTTAAAAGAAAATGATTTTCCAAAAACAATGACAGTTTATATTAAAAATATGATTGAAGTACCTATTGATGGAGTAAGTGAAAGGGCTATAAACTTTTTAAAAAGATTAGGCTCTGTCATCAATAGTAAGTATTATGAGAATCAAAGAAGAAGACTAAGTGTATATAATGAAGCTAAGTATATCATTTTGTATGAAGATAATAATCCGCTTTATTTAAAATTACCTATAGGAGTCTTAGACAATTTAAAAGTTACTTTTAATAAAGCTAAAGTTAATTATGAAATTAAAAATTTGCGTGAAGAAGGCGATAAAATTAATGTTACCTTTAAAGGAGAACTTAAACCTGAACAAGAACTAGCTTTCCAAGAAATTATAAATTATGATAATGGCATTATTAACGCTCCTACAGGATTTGGTAAAACAGTATTAGCAATTTATTTAATTTCATATTTTAAAGTCAATACATTAATTTTAGTCAATAAGCAAACCTTATTAAATCAATGGCTTGAAAAATTAGAAGAGTTTTTAGATGTTGGATATGAATATAAAAAAATAAAATTTGGCTCTTATTATTCTGCTAAGAAAAAACTAACTAATAAAATTGATGTAGCCTCAATATTATCTTTTAGTAATGATGAAGAAAGCAAAAAAATATTATCTAGTTATGGTTTAGTAATTATTGATGAAGTTCATCACTTGGCTGCAAATAAGTATAATCTTGTTGCTAAAGAAATAAATGCTAGAAGAGTTTATGGATTTACAGCTACTCCTATTAGAAGCGATGGAAATATGGCTGCTGTTTTTAAACTTATTGGCGAAGTAAGATATATAGCTAAAAATTCTGATTCGACTTTAATTAAAAAGATGACACCTATTTATACAGATTTTGTATATGATCAAGTTATATCTAATTTAAACTACAATGACACAATCGATAAATTAATTCATGATGAAAATAGAAATAAATTAATTGTTACTAATATTATTAAAGCAATAAATGAAAAGAAAAATATTCTTGTTCTTTCGGAAAGAATTGAACATCTAGAAATTATTTATGATATGCTTAACGACATTTCTTATCCTAAATATTTCATTACAGGCCAAATGAAGTTAAAAGAAAGAAAGATCACACTAGAAAGTTTGGCTAAAGAAGTAAATAATTTTATTTTGTTCTCTACTGGTCAAATTAGTGGAGAAGGTTTTGATGAACCTAGACTTAATACTTTATTTTTAATAAGCCCTTTTAAGTGGGATGGTAAACTTAAACAATATATAGGCCGTTTAGAAAGAAGATATCCAGATAAAAGTATTATTAATGTTTATGATGTTAGTGATATTAAATGTGGTGTGTTTTTAAATATGTTTTATAAAAGAAATAAAGGTTATATTGCTAATGGATATTTAATTGATGACATTAAGGGTGATGATAGAAGTCATTTATTTACATATTTGAATTATAAATATAAATTTATGGATGATATTAGCTTAGCTAAGCGTAAAATACTTTTTATTTCTCTATATTTTGATATTGATTATTTAATTAACTTACTTAAAGGTAAGAACTTAAATGTCACTTTAATTTCTAAATTTAAAATAGATAATATTCCATCAGAAGTTACTAATTATATTTATAGTGATAATGTTCAAGCGAATTTAGTAATTATTGATGATTCTATTATTTATTATGGAGATATAAATCCATTAATAAAATTTAATAGCCTAGGTACAATATTAAGAATCAATGATTCATCATATGTAAAAGAATTATTAAAATCGTTAAATATAGATTAATTTCTGAATTTTTTAAAATATTAAAAAATTAGGTAGTTAATAATAAAACACTGCAAATCTTTTGCTTTTTAAAATTTAATTTAAGACAAAACGGAAAGAAAATAAAAAAATAATTGTTGTGCTTATAATTCGCGATATTAATAAATGGATAGAATCGTTTATTAAAGTGATCTTTGACAACATTTTATTTACTTATTCGATTTTTTATTAATTTATAAAAATATTCATTGATCATTAAATAACAATACATTTAATATTACACATTCCTTAACGCGACGATTTAATTGTTATTGATAATTAATATCATTATATATTTATTAAGTTTCACACCAATTTATACAAATGAATTTTATTAAGTTTAATATGCCAACTGACAAAGTAAACGCAGTTTTGAAAAGCAAAAAACTGCATTTGGTCTGGCAAACTGGACATTTGCTTATGAATCTGCATTTAGTTTGTCAGTTGGCGATAAATATTACTTAGTATTAGAAGATGTTTTTGAAAACTTTTATATTGGTGATGAAGTAACTATTTCATTAAATAATGGTGATTATAAGATTACTAATATTGATACAACAAACATTGGCATGCTTACTGATAAATAGGTGACTAAAAAAACACATGCCTTATATATTTTACATAATAATTTCTAATATTTATTGATTGCTAATGAAGTCATTGAAATAGAAATAATTCTTAATTAACAATGTTTTTCTTTTGTAAGAAACTTTTATAAATATCATAAATATTGATAAAAAGTTAAATAATAGATTATTCTTTAAATTTTTGTAATTTTTTTGCAAAAATATCAAAAATAAGTTTAAAAAAAGATCTTATTTTTTATAATATATGTGGAGGTAATATATGCTAATTGAATTCACATTTACTAATTTTAAGGCTTTTAGTGAAGAGGTTACTCTTTCAATGAAAGGAAATTTTTTTAAAGAACATGATGATCATTTAATCACTATTAAAGGGGAAAGATATTCTAAATTAAAAGTAATTTATGGTGGGAATGCTTCCGGAAAAAGTTCTTTAATAGAAGCCATTAGTTTTGTTAAGGAATTTTTTATAAATTCAAACTTATTAGTTGATGGTTCAAAAATTAATGTTATACCTTTTAAGTTTAGAAAAAACTGTATGGATGTGCCTTCAAGTTTTAAAATAATTTTTATAAAGAATGCAACAAAGTATGTTTATTCTTTTTCTTGCACTATTAATGAGGTTATAAGTGAGAGATTAGATGTCTATTATTCTAATAAGTCGACAAATATTTTTACTAGAGATAATGTTGATAATTATAAATTTAATAATGATTCTAAATTTTTAAATGACATCAAAACTAAAAATACTAAAAATAAATTATTTTTAGTTACTGCTGCCACATGGAACTATGAAATAGTAAAACCTGTTTACGATTTTGTTGTAAATGATTTAGTTATTATTGGTGGTGAGATAGCCAACAACAAATATAGTTTTGATTATTTATACAAAAAAGGTGATTATGAAGAATATAAAAAATTTGCATTAAAATTTTTGAATGATGCTGATGTTAGTATCAAAGATATAAAGGTTGATATTAAAAAAACAAAAGAAACAAATAACTCAGAAATTATTAGAATTTTAGGTGCGTTGGTTAACAATGACGATGAAAAAATGAATAGAATCGAAGAATCAAATATATATAATTTTATGTTTACGCATGAGGTTGTAACTTCTAATGAAAAGAATAGTTATTCACTATCTATCAATGAAGAGTCTTTAGGAACAAATCAGTTATTCGCATTATCGATTGTGCTTTTTTATGCTTTTAAAGAAGGCAAAGTTGTAATAATCGACGAAATTGATAGAAGTTTACACCCTTTATTAGTTAGACATATTATTAATAGTTTTATTAAAAATTCTACTAATGAATTACCATCACAGCTTATTGCTAATACTCATGAAACTGATTTACTTGATCTCGAAATTTTAAGAAGAGATGAAATTGCTTTTATTGATAAGAATTTTAATACTGGTGTTGCCAGTTTATATTCTTTATCGGATTTTTCTCCTAGAAAAGAAGAAAACATAAGAAAGGCTTATCTTCTTGGTAGATTTGGGGCTATTCCATTTTTAAAGGATTAATAGTGAAGAAAAGAAAATTTTTAAGAAATAGAAAGCCCCTAATTTATTTGCTATTTGAAGGTAGAAATGAAACAGAATATCTTTATTTTTCTCATTTTCTTTTACGTGAAAATAAGTTTGTTTTAAAACTTGTTCGATGCGAAGTAACAGATATAAAAAGAATCTATAAGAAGGGTATTAACATTGCTAAAGATAATGATTTAGATAATAAATTAGGTGATAGAGTAATTTGTGTAGTTGATATCGACTTGAATCCATCAAAATATAATTTAGTCAATTTACTAAGAAATAAAAAGTCAAAATTTTACATCGATTTTATTATTTCAAATCCTTGTTTTGAAATTTGGTTGTTGTTCCATTTAACTAAAAACCCAAAAGTCTTGAATAGTTCTCAACTTGTAAAAAAAGAACTTCAAAGATGTGTACCTAATTATATTGAATCATATGATATTTATGAAAAAGAAAATCTTGATTTAAAAGTAGCAAGAAAGAATGTGCAAGAAAAAAATAATCAATATAAAGATATATTAGAATTAGACAGGAATCCATATACAGAAGTTGATAAAGTATTTGATTTATTTGATGAACTTAATAAGTAATAGATATTGAGTATTTATACATATTATTTAAATAAAAAACTAATTCAATAAAAATAAAAGACCCTCAAATTAAAGATTCAATATTGGAGGTCTATACTTTAAAATAATTTTATGTAGCTTATGCTGAATGAAGTTTAAATAAATATTACTTAGAAAACACAAGTAGTGAATTCGTAGATAATTCTTCATTAAATTTATAACCATCTACATTAAACTTTTTTATATCTTCTATATTTGTAATATTGTTCTTAACTAAGTAATTAACCATTAGTCCTCTAGCCATCTTTGAATAGGTATTTTTACTAATAAATTTATCATTAACTTTTTCCATAAAAGCAATTGTTATAAATTTATCTTCTTTAGTTAGATATGGTTCAATACACTTTGAATATTCTTTTGAAGCAAGATTAATTATTAGATGTGATTCATCAATAATTTCTTTATAAATGGAGTCACTCCAATAATCATATAGATTATTAAAACCATTTATTTTAAGTTTAGATTGCATTTCTAATCTATACTTAATAATTCCATCAAATGGTCTTAAAACCCCGTAAAAACCTGATATTATTCTTAAATTATCATTAATATAAGTGATTTGAGCATCATCAAAAGATGAAGGATTAATGTTTTTATATACTAATCCATCATAAGTAAAAATAGCAGGAGTTAAGTTATTAGATAAATTAGCTTTATGTAATTCGTCATATAATTCGTTAACCATTTTAGAATTACATTTCCATAATTTAGTTAACTCATCTTTATTTAACTCTTTTAATCTATTAAATATCTCACTAGTTTTATTTATAAATATAGGTGTATCTAATTTTTGAGAAAATGAAAAATCGTTTCTCATGTTTTTAGCTGGAGAAATTATTATTTTCATTAAATATTTCCTAGCATTGTTAAAGCATCGCTAGCAGCTTTAACTTTATCATTAGCAAATGTGATTATTCCTTCTTCATTAATTAAATAAGTAGTTCTAACTATTCCCATATATGTTTTTCCATAATTTTTCTTTTCTTTCCAAACGTCATATTTAGTAATAGCGTCTAACTTTTCATCACTTAAAAGAGTGAAACCTAAATTATAATTAGATTCAAATTTTTTATGTGAACTGACTGAATCTTTACTAATTCCTAAAATGACTACATTCTTATCTTTAAAGTTATTTAAGTTTTCGTTATATCCACAAGCTTCTTTTGTACATCCTGGAGTGTTATCTTTTGGATAAAAATATAAAATAACTTTCTTGCCTTTATAGTCTTCTAATTTATGTAATTTGCCATCTTGATCTAAAAGTTCAAATGATGGTGCTTTTGTTCCTACTTCTAACATAAGTATCTCCTTTTTATTAACTATTATTAGTATAGTTATTTATTTTAGTAATAGCAAAGTAACTGCGCGAGACATTATGAAATTTTATTAGATCTTTAGTATTAAATATGGAAATAAGTACTTGGATTGTAATGTTGTACTTATAATCGCGATATTAATAAATGGATAGAATCGTTTATTATGGTGTTCTTTGACGTAATTTAAAACTATTTAAAAAAAGAAGGAGGCTAACTATTTTTTAAATTATTAAATATTTATAATTTTTTATTTGTCTTTAATTAATGAATTATTTAGTAATATTGTATTGGTAAATGTATATACAAAATGTTAAATTTAAAAATAAATTTTCTTACAAACTTTTTACTAGTTATTCAAAGTAAAATTATTACGCAAAGATATTTTAATAATGTTTAATCTTTCTACTTAACTAAAAAATTGTTGCTATAAAATAAATTATTATTTTTTGACTACGAATATAAATATTAGTGACACTTATTTTTAAATTAGAAAAATATTTGGCAAAATTAAGATATTTTAATAAAATATCTTCTAAAAATTGCAAAGATTTTGAAATTGAATTTTAAAAAACTCGCATATAAAATTATTTCTTGTAAAGGAGTTAATCAGTAATTTCTAAAAGAAATTTATATTCTTGGACTTAAAATATATTAGAAATTATGGTTAGTATACCTTTTAAAAAAGCAATAATATGATTTTTGATATCTCTAGAAATTATTTATTACTTTTTTGTTATTTAATAAATTCATTTGCTAAAAAAGAGTGTTATTTTTTAAGATTTTAAATTCATTTTGCTATTCATCAGTAAAGCCATAATTAAATCTTAAAAATAATGTGTTATTATAGCTTTTGGATTATAACTTAATTCTATTAGCAAACTTATATTTTGATGAGGTGATGTCATGGCGCTTAAAGTAATACCGGTTGCTATAATTGAAGATTCTATAAATGATGCTGATCGTTTAAAAGAAGTCTGGAGTACTTATTGTCAAAAAAATAATCTCGAAGTTAAATTAGATGTTTTTACAGATGGTGAATCTTTTTTAAAAGCTTACAAATTTCAATACGATTTGATATTTATGGACATTGATTTACCTAAAATAAATGGTATAGATACAAGTGAAGAACTTAGAAAAAAAGATAATGAAGTTACATTGGTCATTATTTCAAATTCACCTAAATATGCTATTGATGGTTATTCGGTTAATGCTTCTGATTTTATTTTAAAACCTATTTCAGGCACCATTTTAAATGAAAAAATGAAGCGTTTAATAAAAATCATTCAATATAAGCAAAGCAAAAATATAAATATTGCTTTAAAAAATAATATTGTTATTAAATCAAAAGACATACTTTACATTGAGGTCATTGGTCATAATATTGTTTATCATACAAACTTAAAAACGATAACATGTCGTGGAACTTTAAAAGAAGCAAAAGATAAATTAAAAAGCGAAAGTTTCTTTAGAATAAATTATTCAATACTATTAAATTTAGATTTTGTTATGTCAATTGATGGATATAATTGTCATTTAACAAATGGTGAGACGTTGTACATTTCTAGAAATAGAAAGAAAGATTTTAATCTAATATTCTCCAGATTTTTAGGAGGCACTTTATGATACTATTACGTTTAGTAGGTTATCCTGGAATGATTAATTTGGTAAACTTACTGATTTTCTTTGAAACTTTTTTAATGGCTCACGTCTTTGGCATAAGACTCAAAAGAAGAAACTATTTTGTTTTGCGACTAATTGGAAGTTTAATTATAGGCGGGTTATGTGTTTATTTTTTCCCATTAGTTGGATTCAATAATTTTTGGATTTCGTGGTTATATTATTCTTTTAGCTACTTGTTTATCATGATTGTTGTAATCTTTACAGCATTTGTATGTTACAAGGGTGATTTAAGTAGTTATGTCTTTTTAGGCGTTGCAGGATATGCTGCACATCATGTTCGCTCTTGCATAGAAGATTTTACTTTAGGAGTTATTGGACTTAGTGGGAAATATAATTTTTATGAATGGCAAAGATATATCTCATTTTTTATTACATCGATAATTATCTTTGGCGGAATAATTTTTTATTTTATCAAAAACAAAAATATTCAAATTATCAATAACAAAAAAAGAGTAGTGTTAGTTGCTACAATCGTTATTGTTTTAGATATTTTTGTTTCTTGCTTTGCAATGTTCCCTTGGGGACTTGAAGGACAAGCTGGAACATATACAACATATGCCTATAATTTTATCACAAGTTCGTTGGCACTTGGATTAATGCTTGGTTTAATTAGTAGGCAAAATATTGAGAATGAAATAACTGTTTTAGATTACATTATTAAAGAGCAATCAAAGCAATATAAAATTAACCGTGATGCAATAGAGTCGATAAATATCAAGGCTCATGATTTAAAACATCATTTGAATTACATGATTTCAGATAAAGGTTCGATATCAAATGAAGAAGTTGAAGAAATTAAAAATAAATTGAATACATTTAACTCAATGTATAGGACCAATAACGAAGTTATTGATGTTGTTTTATCAAGTAGAGCGATTACATGTGAAAAGCATCATATTGAATTGACATGTATTGTTGATGGTAAGTTATTTAATTTCATGAAAAATTATGAACTATATGCTTTATTTGAGAATGCATTAGATAATGCAATTGATGCCGTTAGAAAAATTCAAAATAAAGATGACAGGTTTATTTTTGTTAGTGTAAAAAAGACTAATAATATAGTTTGTTTGCATGTTGAAAACAGTTATGATGGTAAAAAAATTATTTTAGAAAATGGACTTCCTTTAACTTCCCAAGATGATAAAACAAGCCATGGTTTTGGTGTTAGATCAATTAAAAGAATTGTTGATAAATATAAAGGTTTCATGAATATAAATTATGCAAATAATGTTTTCTACTTGGATGTTTGCTTTCCAATAAATCTAGATAGCAAAAATGCTTAAATAGGCATATAAATACAAGATTATTATTAAAAAAGTGCGATAAAATCGCATTTTTTTATTGATTAGGAATTTCTATTTGGTAAAAATCATAAGCGAAAAGCCTATTAAACTAAATTTTGAAAAAATATTTGTTATGAAAAGTTTATTTTTTAGTTTTTGCGTTATAAATATC
>CALVXH010000034.1 GCA_944368945.1 uncultured Bacilli bacterium | reverse complement strand
TAATTAATAAATAGTGACAAATTAAATGAATAACTTTGTGCAAAAATAGTGACAACTTAGATGAATAACCACAGAATTTTTTAAAATATCTTACATTATTAGGGTAGAAATCTACCCTAATAAATCTTTATAAGCTGTATCAAGATAATTTAAAGCTAAATCTAGATTAGTTTTTAATAAATCTATTGTGTCATATAGATTATTTTCATATTCAAGGGAATGAGGTAAATCATCATAAATTGTCATAAATGGAAAGTGTGATGACATACTTTCAATTTGACTAATATCAATATATTTATCTTTTCGACTTGTAATAATAAAATCTGTTTGCTTTAAAAATGGAATAGTTTCATTTAATGGAGTAAGGCAAATAAATCTTGCACGAGTTAAATTTAACATTTCTCTTACTTTACTAGCTACTACTGTACCAACACTTTTAGCAATTAAAATTATCTCTCCATATTTACTAAAATCGATATTTTTTAATAAATTCATTGCAAAATCGAAGTCTTTTTTAATTTCATCTTCTAAAGGCAATGCATCTTTATTTCCTCTAAAACTATCATAATTTAAATAAATTGAATCTCCATCAATATATTTATCTAAATAATATAAATAACTTCTATCAACAGAATATCTTCTTCCAGGAAAGAATATTTTTAATGTGTTAGTAACCTTACTCATAATTAGTTATTCTCTAATTCCTCTCTTAACTTTTTTCTCTTTTTTACTTTATATTTTCTAATAAGTTTATATGAACCTAAGTATCCAAATAATCCTACTAAGAATACAATAAGTAAAACAACAACCCATACTGGTAAAGGATTAACCTTTACATTTTCCCACATAGTAACAATTTTATCATTTTGATTCTTAAAATCACGCATGACATATAAATTAGGAATGTTACTTGTTTCAGGATATTGAGCTACTAAACTTCTTCCTTCATAGCTTGATAAATCAGTTCTAATTTTAATATCAAGCTTTCCATCTCCATCTTCATCAGTAAAGACATATTCATCACAAGTATCATCTGCTAAAGCATCTTCAAAGGAATCGTATTCAAATTGATCATATGAGTAAACTGTTAATTCAGTTAATGGGTCACCATTTTCATCAACAAAATCAAAATAATAGCTTATATCATATGTATCAAGTGAATCTGGATCATCTACACTAGTTGATAAATCATAACAATAAAGAGTATAAGTTAAAATATTTTGATCGTTACTTGTTGAACCAATAAATGATGTATATCCATTATAAGACATATTAGCTACTGCATTATATGGATCATTTAAGAAATCTAAGAATTTAATTGTGTATTTATATTCGTCACTTGTATAGTAACTATCTTCATGTTTAGGGAGGCACCAAGCATCAAACCAAACGTTAGCACCAATTTTAGGAACTGTATAATAAAGAACTACTTGACTGTCTTCATCTCTTACTTCTTCCCAATCATCATCAGCATAATAACCTCTTCCGATTGAGTTAACGGCATCTCCACTCCAAGCAATGTTAACAGCGATTTTTTGAGTAACAATATCATCTTTACCACTATCAACTTCGAAGCCAAAGATATTTTCTTTTAATTTAATTAATTCCTCTTGAACACCTTTAATAGTATCATCATCACATTTATTGAATTGTTCATTTCTTTCGTTGTAAGTTGGTAAATAAGTTGGTGATTCTGGGTTAAATAAATCTTTATAGAGTTCAAAAATACCAATAGCATAAGTATCTCTCATACTATCTTTAATAGATTGTGTTTTATTATATTCAGGAGCCCATAAATTAGAATAGCCCTCTACTGATTTAAAACTTTCAACAATTACTTTTTCTAATTCTTCATCACTTAAAGAAGCATATTCTGGTAACTTTCTAAATAGGTCACCATTTCTTTCAACAATTAATGAAGGATTGTATAACATACCAAGGGTTCCCCACATATAGCCAACAGCATAATCGGCTAATGATTTTGATGTATCATAAATAATATTTCCATCGCTATCAGTTTCACCGGTAGGAATTTCTACGCTAATTGAGTTAAGTTTTGCATCACTTTCACTTTGATTTGCACCATATTGAGCTAAAAATGGAGAAACATAATTTTTATAATTATCAAGCATCCCCGCGTTAAAAGCATCATCAAATGAAGAAAGCATATTTTCTCTAGCGAGTCTTTGAACCATGTAATCAGAACAACATAAAACATCATATGTTTGCTTACCTGTTTTTAAAGTATTATACATGGTTTCATTTGTGTCATAAGTTTCATAAATGACTTTTACATCTTTACCATCTTCTTCTTTTACTAAATTTTCAAATTCAGTAAGAAGTTCTTCATCAATATAATCTTCAGCATTTAATACATAAATATATGTAGCTGAATCAGTTTCACTTCCACAAGATACGATAGAAGGGGCAAGAATGCCAAATAAGCCTAAGCAAAGAAATGCTTTAGTAGATAAAAACATTTTTTTCATCAACTTACTCCTTTTCTCTTAATTTTCTACGTTTCATAGATTTAACATTAATTGTCTTGTTTCTTCTTAATGAAATAAAAATAACAACAAGTAAAACGATTAAAAAGATAATTGTAGTTAAAGGTCTCATTTCTGGTGGAATTGGTCCTTTTTTTATCTTTGCTTGAACTAAAGTTGAAATAGTTTCAATATTAGCGGCTCCAGAAAGAAGTCCACTTCCTCTAGTAAATGCTGTAACAATAAAATCATCTAAAGATAGTGTTATTGATAACATAAATCCACTAAATACGCCTGGAATAATTTCAGGTAAAACAGCTTTATTTAATGCTTGTCTAGGAGAACAACCAAGGTCTAAAGCTGCTTCATATAAAGCTGGATCCATTTGTTGTAATTTAGGTTTAACATTTAAATATACAAATGGTGCAGCTAGAATAATATGACCAACAAGTAAAGTCCAAAAACTGAATAAATTTGCTCCGCCAAAAATGTTATTACCAATAAAAACAAACATAACAACAAGTGACAATGCCATGACAATTTCAGCATTTACAACAGGGATTTGATTGATATTTTCTAAAATAGCTCTACTTCTTCTTTTAGCATAGAATCCGCCAACAGCACCCAAAGTTCCTAATACTGTAGCACAAACTGCACTAATAATAGCTATGATGACAGTATTGCCAACTGCAATCATTATTTCCTCACTTTGAAATAACTTGCCATATAAATCAAATGAGAATCCATTCCAAGTTCCAATGTAAGTTGCGTTTGTAAATGAGAACACAATTAAAACAAGGATAGGAATGTACATTAAAAGTAAGATTAAATAAATGTAGGAATAGCCTAAAATCTTTTTTACCATGTTGCAGCCTCCTTTCCTTCATCTTTTTCAGTGAAGTTTCTGGTTACTAACATTGAAATAGCAATAATTACTAACATAACAATCGCCATAAAACCTGATGAATTCCATTGGTTATTAGCAAAACCTAAATAAATAGAATTACCAAATAAAACGATTTTTCCTTCACTTAATGTTTCAGGTATAACGTAACTTGACATTGTAGGCATAAAAACCATTTGTGCAGCACTTATTATGCCAGGTACGCTTTGAGGAAAGATACTTTTTGTAAAAACTTGAACTCTATTACAACCTAAGTCAATTGCTGCTTCAATTTGTGACTTATCGAGTTTAAGCATTGTTGTATATAAAGGTAAAATAACAAATGGTAAATAGTTATAAACTAAGCCTATCATTGTAGCAATATAAGGATGACTACCACCATTAATACCAAGCCAAGTTAAAACATCACGAGTTGCACCAGTTCTTAAAACAAAGTTAATCCACATAGGCATAACAAATAACAGGACTAATACATAGTTTTTATTAAACTTTGGATTTGATAATAAATAAGAAATTGGATATCCAATAATTAAACAAACAATGGTGTTTAGCGTCGAAAATAACAAAGATTGGACTAAAACATTAATTTTGTTTGTTGTTGTAAAAAATGTAACAAAAGCATCAAAAGTAAAGTTTCCATTACTATCAGTAAATGCATAATAGATAATGAAAAAAATAGGAATGATGACAAAAAGAATCAAGAATAGGAAATAAGGTATACAAAGATACTTCCTTTGAAATCTAAATTTCATAGTTTGATACCTCTTTTTTAAGACGCAATTTAATATCTTTAGCGTTTACTTTTAATCCGATGGTATCATTTAAGTTATATGAATATTGTGAAGTAAATACGAAGTCTTCTTCGTTTTCAGTTCTAACAATATATCTATAGTGGTCTCCAATATAAATAGAATCTACAATTTGACCAACTACTTGGCATTCATCACTACTGATATCATCAACGACATCAATCTTATCAAGTGCAATTTCAGCAACAACATCAGCATCATTTAAATCATATTTATGAGCTTTATCTTTACTAACTAAGTAGCCTTCTTCATCAATAAATGAGCCTGGTAAAAGTTGTGTAATATCACAATCAAATGGTGATTCATCAATCATTACTTGATTATTCTTATTAATCCATGAATCAGTATATGTATTAACAGTATAATCCTTTTTCATAATATGAATTCCATTAGGTGTAATATTTAAATTAACTTTTGTACCAACTTCATAGTCATAAATTGATTTAACTAATAATTCATTTTTACCAACCATGATTGTGTATTGATAATTAACGCCTTTAAAGATTTTATTATCAATAACTCCACTAATCATTCCTGGTTCATTAGTAATATTTACATCTTCTGGTCTAACAACAACATCAATTTTTTCATTTAATGGGAAATCATCTAAACAGTCAAAATTATGATCTAAGAATCTAACTTTCTTTGTTCCTATAATTGTTCCATTATAAATATTTGATTCGCCAATAAAATCAGCTACGAAAGCATTTTTAGGTTCATCATAAATTGCTTTTGGTGTACCGATTTGTTGAATAACGCCATCTTTCATGACAACAATAGTATCAGACATTGTTAATGCTTCTTCTTGATCATGGGTGACATAAATAAAGGTGATACCTAATTTTTCATGCATTTCTTTAAGTTCGATTTGCATGTCTTTTCTCATTTTTAAATCTAGTGCGCCTAATGGCTCATCTAAAAGCAAAATTTCAGGTTCATTAACAATAGCTCTAGCAATAGCAACTCTTTGTTGTTGACCTCCACTTAAAGTAGCAATATTTCTATCTTCTAAAGCTTCAAGATCAACTATTTTTAACGCCCTAGCAACTTTAGTATCAATTTCCTTGTCAGTTAATTTTGCATACGAATAACTATTGACAGGTGTTGCTTTATAATAATCGATTTGTTCTTGAAGAGCATCTAATTTAGCTTTCTTCTCTTCTTCAGAAATATGTTTCTTTTTAGAGATTAGATGATATTCGCTTTTTAGTTCTCTTATCTTCTTTTTATCTATTTTTAATATAGGATTACCTTCTTTATCTTTTTTAAGTTGAGGTAACCTTTTAAGCCTTAAACCAAACGCAATGTTATCGTAAACATCTAAATGTGGAAAAAGTGCGTAACGTTGGAAGACCATGTTAATTGGTCTTTTGTTTGGTGGAACATTAGAAATGTCCTTACCATTCAATAAAATAGACCCCTTAGAAGGGAATTCAAAACCAGCAATCATTCTTAAAGTTGTTGACTTGCCGCATCCTGATGGTCCAAGAAATGTGATAAATTCACCCTTACGAACATAAAGATTAAAATTGTCAACGGCTGTAGTTTCATCGTCATAAATTTTACTTACGTTCTTAAGTTCAATAATGTAGTTATCTTGCATTTATAAACTCCTATTTTTTGAAAGTAAATTTCTTTCATCTAACCGTATTAAAAATACATGCAAAAATATAAGGTATTTTTTTTAAAAAAACAATAAAAATTTTTATTAAAAAAATCGATTAAAAAAATTAATCGATTTTTGAAAAAGTCAAATTTTTAAATTTATACGATAAAATACGTATTTTTTGCATTTTTTATTTATCAAAATTTAATTGAAAAAATAAATAAAAAATTAATGATAAAATTTACAATTTTTTTTGACTATTTTTTCTTTAAAAATTTTGCTAACTAAATTTCTTCAATTTTTTTGAATTTTTTTATAAGATTTTTTACACGAGATATCGCAATAGTTTTGTCTATTTGTTTGCTTAAATAATCGTGAATAATATGTGCAATTTCTATAGCATCTTCTTTAGCTGCACCTCTAGTTGTTATAGCAGCAAACCCAATTCGTATGCCACTAGTAACGCTTGGCTTTTCCGAGTCATGAGGTAACATATTTTTATTAACTGTGATACCTATTTCTTCAAGTAACTCTTGAGCATCTTTACCAGTAACTCCGTAACTTAATTTAGTATTTAATAAGAAAAGGTGATTTTCAGTTCCGCTATTTATATCGCACATTTTAGAAAATTCATTTGCGCAAGTTAAAGTATTTTCTTTAACATGCTTAATATATTCTTTAAATGATGGATCTAATGCTTCAAAAAAGCACTCTGCTTTTGCTCCTATTATATTTTCAAGCGGGCCACCTTGAAGAGCTGGAAAACAAGCCTTATTTACTTTCTTTATTATTTCTTCATTATTAGTTAAAATTATACCTCCACGAGGACCTCTAAGTGTTTTATGAGTTGTAGAAGTTACTATGTCAGCATAACGAAGAGGATTGTCTAATTCTTTAGCAGCAACTAATCCAGCAATATGAGCCATATCAACCATAAAATAAGCACCAACTAAAGTAGCAATCTCTTTTATCTTTTTATAATCAATTTCAAATGGATAAGCACTAAATCCAGCTAATATAAGTTTTGGTTTAAATTCCAAAGCTTTCGCTTTTAAACCTTCATAATCAATTCTTCCACTATCATTTAAATGATAAAATTCTACATTATAATATTTAGAAGAAAAACTTACTTTTGATCCATGAGATAAATGTCCGCCTTCATCTAATGACAAAGATAAAATTTTGTCCCCTGTATCAAGTAATGCATAGTAAGCAATCATATTAGCTTGCGTACCAGAATGAGGTTGAACACAGGCGTATTTAGCATCAAATAATTTAGTAACTAATTCTATAGCTCTACTTTCGATGTTATCAATATTTTCGCATCCACCATAATAACGTTTCCCTGGGAAGCCTTCAGCATACTTATTAGTTAAAATACTTCCACATAATTCTCTAACTTCTTTAGAAGCAAAATTTTCGCTAGCAATTAGTTCAATTGAATTATTTTGCCTCTCTAGTTCATCACTTAAAAATCCAAACAATTTATTATCTCTCATAAACAACTTCCTTTTCATTATTCTAACATTAAAAAAGGAACGATAAAGATAAATCGTTCCTCTAACATAAAAATTTATTAAACTATGATTTAAAAGATGTCTTCAACTTGAATAGTTTCTTTTTGATCTGGGCCAACTGAGATAATGACAAATTTAATTTTTAAGTAATTTTCAATAAATTTAACGAAGTTTTGCGCATTTTTTGGCAATTCTTCAAACTTTGTTGCTTTGCTAATATCTTCTGTCCAGCCTGGGAAAGTTTCGTAAACTGGGGTTGCTTTATATAAATCTTTTAAGCTTGCTGGTAAATAATCAATTACTTTTCCATTAAGTTTATAATGTGTACAAACTTTGATATCACCAATATTCCCTAATACATCAAGTAACATTAAAGCAGCATATTTAAATCCATTAACGTTTCTAGAATATTTTAATTGAACTAAATCAAGCCATCCAATTCTACGTGGTCTTTTTGTAACAACACCATATTCATGTGCTTTTTCTCTAATTGTCGAACCAATTTCGTCATGAAGTTCAGTAACAAATGGCCCTTCTCCAACTCTAGTTGTATAAGCCTTAATAATAGCTACAGCACCTTCAATATAGCCTAGTCCAATTCCACTTCCAGTAATCGCTCCTCCGGCTGTACAATTTGAACTGGTTACATATGGATATGTGCCAAAATCAACATCAAGCATTGTGCCTTGAGCACCTTCAAATAAGATCTTTTTATTAGCTTCTTTAGCTTTCTCTAAAATATCAATTGTATCTTTAACAAAAGGTTTTAAGAAATTAATAACATTAATATATTTTCTTAATGAAGTTTCATAATCAATTGGTTCACCGCCAAGTCTTACAATTTCTGCATTTTTGCTAGTCAAATGCTCTTTATAAATTGTTGGGAAGTCATCATCAATAAAATCGCAAAATCTAATACCAGTTCTAGCAACTTTATCAGTGTATGTAGGTCCAATTCCTTTTTTAGTTGTACCAATCTTGTTTTCTTTTAAGCTTGCTTCATTTAAGCCATCAAGCATTAAATGGTATTCTAAATCAACATGAGCTCTTGTTGAGATGACTAAATTAGTGCAATCAAATCCTGCAGCAATTAATTTTTGCATTTCTTCATATAAAGCAAGTGGGTTAATAACCATACCATTTCCTAAAATATTTAATGTGTTTTTGTTAAATATTCCACTTGGAATTGTTTGAAGATGAAATTCAAGTCCATTGAATTTAACTGTGTGACCAGCATTGTTTCCACCTTGATATCTGACTACGATATCGGCTTTTGAAGAAAAAATGTTAGTAATTTTACCTTTTCCTTCATCACCCCATTGACTACCAATAACTAAAATACTTTTCATGAATTTTTTACCTCTAAAACAGCTTTATAAATTTTATCTATGTTCTTAAAAGCATAAGTATAGTTGAATAAACTATCAATTTCTTCTGCTTTAATAACCTTATTAAAATATGGATCTTTCTTTAAAAGATCTTTTAAGTTTATCTTCTCTTCCATTGCCTTAAAACATAAAGCCTGGATATTGTCGTAAACTTCTTCTCTAGTAACTTTTTTATATTCAATAATATAATTTAAGACTCTACCTGAATAAACAACTCCATATGTTCTATTGATGTTATTTAACATGTTATCTTCATGGACAACTAAGTTATTAATTACTCTAGTTAATCTATTAGACATATAAATAATTAAATCAATATCATCAGGAAGATATATTCTCTCAGTTGATGAATGAGATATATCTCTTTCATGCCACAAAATATTATTTTCTAATGCAACATTAAAACTTGATTTAACAATTCTAGATAAACCACAAATATTTTCACTACTTATAGGATTTCTTTTATGAGGCATTGCACTGCTACCTTTTTGGTTTTTAGAAAAGTATTCATTAACCTCATTTACTTCAGTTCTACTTAAATGTCTGATTTCTGTAGCGATTTTTTCAAAAAGAGACGCAATTAAAGCTAAAACATTAGTATAACCAGCAAGTCTATCTCTACTTAAAACTTGAGTAGAAATATTAGGTACACCTAAACCTAAATCTTTAGCAACTATCTCTTGAAGTTCATAAGGAAGATTCGAAAAATTTCCAACTGCTCCACTTAATTTAACAACCTCAACATTTTTACGTTCAAAATTAAAACGTTCAATATCTCTATTCAATTCATCTAAAAATAATAACCATTTTAATCCAAAACTAGTTACTTCAGCATGTATTCCATGAGTTCTACCAATTATTGGAGTATATTTATATTTATTTGCTTTCTCGATTAATGCATTTTTTAAATTATTAAGCGAACTTAAAATTAAAGAATTTGCTTCTTTTAAATTTAAACTTAAAGCTGTATCGACTACATCGGTAGAAGTTAAATTATAATGTACCCACTTTTTTTCTTCGCCTAATTCTAAGGATAAAGATCTTGTAAAAGCGATAACATCATGTTTTGTTTCAAGTTCTAATTCATTAATCTTATCTACATCAACATATGCTTTTTCTTTAATTAATTCATAATCATGTTTAGGCACAATACCTAACTCAACATATGCTTTTAAAACACTTAATTCTACTTTTAAAAATGTTTCATATCTATTTTTTAAAGAGAAAATATTACTTATATCTTTAACTTCGTACCTAGAAATCATATTACATTGACTCCTTTGCTTCTACTCCTAGTAAATTCAAGACATTCTTAAGAGTTATTTGACTAGCTTTAACCAAAGATAATCTTTCTTTTGTTAAAGTTTCATTTTCAGGATCAATGACTTTTAAATCGTTATAGAATGAATGGAATAATTGAGCCAATTTGTATGCATAATTAGATAAAATATTAACTTCTTTAATTTTGCAAACATCGACTAATGTGTCTTTAAATGATGCAATATGCTTTAACAAAGCAATTTCTTTTTCATTAGTTAATAATGGATAAGAATCTTTTATTTCAAATGCATTATCTTTAGTTAAAATAGAATTCATTCTAGCGTAAGCATATTGAATGTAATAAACAGGGTTCTCGTTTGATTGTTTTCTAGCTAATGTTAAATCAAAATCAAGATGAGATATAATTGGCTTAGAAATGAAGAAATATCTAGCAACATCTACACCAACATCTTCACATAATTCTCTAATTGTAACTGCATTTCCAGTACGCTTAGACATTTTTACTTCTTGGCCGTTTTCCATTAATCTAACAATTTGAATAATTCTAAATTCAAGTTTATTATCATCATAACCTAATATTTTTAGTCCGGCTTTTA
This sequence comes from uncultured Bacilli bacterium, assembly GCA_944368945.1. Classification (GTDB taxonomy): domain Bacteria; phylum Bacillota_I; class Bacilli_A; order RFN20; family CAG-826; genus Onthovivens. The sequence goes on along the minus strand of CALVXH010000034.1, from coordinate 5,738 downwards.
ATCTAGCCATATAGCCATGATGGTCTGCACCAAAGATATTAATTAAATGATCATAACCTCTATCAAACTTGTCTTTATGATAAGCAATGTCAGGAGTAAAATAAGTTAAACTTCCATCACTTTTTACTAAAACTCTATCTTTATCATCGTTAAACTCAGTTGTTTTTAACCATAATGCATTATCTTTTTCATAAACATATGGAGTCTTTTTTACTGCTTCTAATGCATTTTTAACTTTTCCACTTCTATAAAGTTCAAGTTCAGATTGATAATGATCAAAGCCAACTCTATATAAATCTAAATCCACTTTAATCTTATCAAGTTCAAGTTTTGTACCAACCTTTTTGAAGTAATCTTTTCTTTCAAGTGAATCATCGTTAACCCATTTATCTTTATCAGTTTTAGCAATATCTTTAGCAAGTTTAATAACATCTTTTCCTTGATAACCAATCTTAGACATATCAAAAGGTAAGCCCAAAGCTTCTTTATATCTCTCATATAAAGAATTACCTAAAGTTTCAATTTGATTACCTGCATCGTTAACATAGTATTCTCTTAAAACGTCATATCCAGAGAATTTTAAAACTCTGGTTAATGTATCACCATAAGCAGCGCCTCTAGCATGACCTAAATGTAAGTCTCCAGTAGGATTAGCACTAACATACTCAACCATGACTTTTTCATGATTTCCAAAGTCATTTTTTCCATAGTTATCACCTTCAGTAAGGACTTTTTTAATAACTTCAGTAATTGAATCCTTCTTTAAATAAAAATTAATAAATCCTGGACCAGCAATTTCAACATTGTTAATAAATGGATATTTTAGTAAATACTCTTTTGCAGCACTAGCAATATCTTTTGGTGCTTTATGAAGATCTTTAGCAAGTCGCATAGCTATATTGGTAGAATAATCTCCATGTGATGTGTCTTTAGGGATTTCAACCATTACAAGATTATCATTAAGTTCAAGATTAAATGCATCCTTAAAACTACCCTTTATTGCTTCAATTAATTGACTACTTATTTCACTCATAAAAGACCTCCAAAAAATATCTTATTTTTCGCGCTAATAAGAATATCACAATACTTTAAATTTTTCTATTATTTATAATAGAAACATATAAATTTCTTTATATAATACGTTTTAATATGTAAAATTCATTTATGAATACAAATTGTTGGTTTAAATTAATAAAAATTGATAATGATACTTATGCTATTAAAGAAGATTCTCATAGTGAGGAAACTAACTCTTACTTATTACTCGATGAAACTAAAGCTTTATTAATCGATACAGGCATGGGTGTTGAAAATATTTTTGATGTAATTAAAGATAAAATAAAAGGTAAAAAGTTAATTGTCGCAATCACTCATGCACACTGGGATCATATAGGAAGTAATGAAGATTTTGACTTTATTATGATTCATGAAGCTGAAGCTTCTTGGTTAAATAATTTCCCTATTAGTTTAACTCAAGTTAAAGAAGAACTTTTAAAAACTAATCTTCCTTTTCCTAAAGATTTTAATATAGAAAATTATAAACTTCCTAAAAAGGAAGCCACTATATATTTAAAAGGTGAAGAAATAATTAGTTTAGGAAAAAGAAAACTTAAAGTAATTCATACTCCAGGACATTCTCCTGGACATCTTATCTTTTATGAAGAAAGTAGAAAATATCTATTTTCAGGAGATTTAATTTATAAAGGTGAATTAGATTCATATTACGATTCTACTGAACCTCTTTTATATAGAGATTCTATAAATAAACTTTTACCTCTTGATATTAAATATATTTTTGGAGGACATCACGATTTATTTTTAAGTAAAGATTTGCTTATAAATATTAGTAAAGCTTTCAATTATTTATATGAAAATAAATTGCTTTATCATCATGATAAAGTATATTATTTTAAGGATTTTTCAATTAGATTATAAAAAAATCATGCAAATCTGCATGATTTTTATTTAAAAGCAATTTAGTTTTACTTATCTAATAAGATAACTGTACCATCCTCTTTGATTTCTAAAGTATCGCCAGTTTTGACAGTATCCAAAAATTCTTTTCCTAATTTATCAATACAAATAACATTGCTATTTTGCCAAACTTTACTTAAAACGATTCCGCTAGCAGCTAATGAATCAATTTCTTCACTAAATAAGAATGCACGTGGATTAATTTTCATATCACATACAGTTTGAATAACAAGTCCACCAGTAGTTGAACCAATTGTAATTGGTAAACAAAGAATTTTATTTGTAATATTTACACCAAATAAATCTTTATTATTTTGGTCGCTAACTATGACATTTTTCTTATTCATGAGAGCAGATTTTTGGAAACTAGCTAAGGTATTAAAACCTTCATGAGAAACACATGCTTCGCCTTTAAAATTACCTTTTGCAATTACTCTACCTTTAAATTCTTTCATATTTTAACCTCTTACTTAGTTATTAATTCTAAAATGTCTTGATCTTTAAAATAACGAGCCATTGAATAAGTTCTTAATTTATTACTATTTGTAATAATTGCTTTTCCATGAACTAGTGGGTTATTTGTATACATTAAAGGACAAATAGAACTAACGGTAACGCCCATTTTGTAAATTGAATCATAAACATCTTTGTGGGATGCTATTAACTCGTTTTTAACTTTAGGAGCACATGTTAAAACTACCCTACAATTAACTTTTGATTTACCATGTTTAGCTAATGATTCTTTTATATCACTATTCCATTTAATAAGTTGAGATAATGTTAAATGTGGGCAACCAATAAAGCATAATTCAGGAGTTGCGTCTTTATGCTTCCACATATTTGGATATGATTTATAGACTTTTTCGAGTTCTTCATCATCAATAACATAATGTTTAGCATTTTCTAAAATTAAAGATTTTCCAAGCTCTTTAGCTTCTGGAGTTAAATTATCGATATGGAAAAGTCCAACTGCACCATTACTTGCACTAGCTGCACCAAAATCTTTTAAGTATGCTTCATTATCATCATTAAGTTCAGTTCCAATAAATTTATCTAAGCCAATGACATAAGGGACAGCATCCATTACTTTCATGCCAATTGCACTTCCTAAAATTTGTGCTTCTGGAATTTTAGTAGTTTTAACCTCAATTACCCAACTTGCTTTTCTATTTTCATCAAGTAAAAGTCCAAATTCAGGAACATAACCAATAATAGACCCAAATAAATCAAGCATTCCACTATTTCTATTACATCTAGCACCTAATACACTATTAGCAAATACAACAGCACTACTTTCAGCCCAACTAAGAATATCGCCTTTTTTAGGTCTATTACCGCATTCTTTTAAATAACAAGTACAAGAAAAACTATCCAAGTCTTTAAGACCTACTTTTAGAAGTTGCTTTTCGTAATCACTTTGTTTGCCGTAAAGAATTTTATTAAAAACAAGTTTTTCTAAAAAATTACATTTTACATTCTTATAATCAAGTGGTCTTGGATCAAGTGTAAACTTTCCAGGTGCAACAATACCTTCTTTATTCAATTCTTCCATTGTCTTAAATAAAGGCTTTAATAGAGGTATTCCAAAAGAAGTAACTAAATGTCCTTCTTTATGAGTAACTTCTACCATACGTTTTGCACCAAAAATATCACCAAATAACACAAGCGTTTCCATCATTTTACGCATTGTATCTCCTTTTTTGCCTTCAAGGATTTCAATTTGGTCATTAGATAAATTCATTTTGTATTCAATCATATCTACTTCCTTTTCCTATATTTAAATTATAAAGAATTTATTTATTAAAGTGTATTTTTTATTAAACGCGAGTAAAATATCTTATGTAAAGAGTCATAACTTCGCCATAACTTAGGTACTTGAAGTGTAAAAATTTAAAATTATGTTGCATTATCTTCTAAGTTGTGATAATTTATTTAGGCTGGCCTTGTAGCTCAGTTGGATAGAGCAACAGCCTTCTAAGCTGTGGGTCAGGCGTTCGAGTCGCCTCAAGGTCACCAAAATGAAAATTATGCCGATTTTATCGGCATTTTTTTATTTTTCTGAAAAAAATTAAGTGTATCAAGACATCTTAAAATAGGTAGAAATGACCATATAATTCAATAAATATGCTTTTATTATAAAGTGAGATTTTTATTCTCAATTTTATCTAAATAAATTCTTAAAACAAAACAAATAAAGAATATAAAAATTGGAACAAGAAGCAAGAAATTAGAAATATAGTTACTTAATAAATCATTATTAAAGTTAGGAATAAAACTGTATTTATAATAGGTATAAATTAAAGCTACACCTATGGCAAATAAAATAATTACTCCTAAATAACTAAAAGCTTTTTTACCTTCTCCATCTTCTTTTTTAATTGATTTATTAAAAGTAGCAGCCATTAATCTAGTCATATTCGCTGTCATCATTGTTGTAACATATGGGTTACCGTTAAATTCAATAAATGATCTAAAAATAAAAGCCCCTGAAAAAGCAAAAATACAATTGGACAATATATTAGTTGCTATCCATCTATTTAACTTCACACTTTCATCAAAGTAAAATGTCATAGGTATAGAGATATTTATAATAAGCAAAATTATAATAATTAATAATTCCAAATTTTGGATATTTATTTTTTTATCTTTTAATTTATATTCTAAAAGATGAGCTAAATATATTCCTATACAAAAAGTAATAATGGTACAAAATGTAGTTAAAAAAGTATAAAACTCTCCGTTGATTAAGGAGAAAATGCTATTAACTAAATTGCCAGTTTGAATTAACCCAAAATTACCTTTAAAAATATATGAAAAGCCATCTAAGAATCCACTTGCTAAAGCGGATAATAAACCTATAAGTAGTCTAATAAAATGAATTTTATTTTCTTTTTCTTTGCTCATTATAAAGCCTCTTTATATATAAAAGTCTCTAAATCCTTAATATTTTTTGCAATTTTAAGTGGTTTTAGTTTTTCTACACCTTCATGAGATTCAAAATTATCATATAAAGCACTAATGATTTTAACTCCAATTTTATTGCATTGAATTACATCATTTATAGAGTCCCCAATATAAATAATATCTTCTTTATTTAAATTATGATCATTTAATAATTTAAGTAATAATTCATCTTTAACTGCGCCTTTAATAGCTCCTGTATAATAACCTTTAAAATATTTAAAAGCATCTAATTTAGTTAATGAAATCATTAAGCTTTCTACACTTCTTCCAGTAAGTAAATATAAGGTAAATCCATCTCTATTTAATTTTGCTAATAACTCTCTCACACCTGGGAAAAAGTCTTTTACAAATTTATCATGATTATTAAAGTAAGTTAATAAATATTCATAAAAACCCTCTTTGCCTAGCTTATCTCCTAAAATATTTATTAAGATACCTTCTTCATTTGGACCAAAATACTTTGTTAAGACATTTTCATCAATTTTTTCTTTATAATACTTATCTAAAGCACTTTTTATCCCAGTTTTAACTAATTCAAGCGAATGACATAATGTGCCATCAAAATCAAATACTAATGTCTTCTTCATTTTCAGGTTCCTCACGAAGATTAATTATAGTTATTTAATTATAAAAATAAATAAAAATGAGTAAGTAAATTTACCTTAATTATAAATTAAAATTTATATTAATAGGTAACTAACTCAATTAATTTATTGAAAAAATTATAACCTGTCTTTAGGGTTTACCCCTTGTTTTGAGGTGTTAAAATAACTATTAAACATTATAATTCAATCGAGAAA